>QHRD01000002.1:72824-91249 GCA_003220005.1 Verrucomicrobiota bacterium
AAGTTTACGCCGACGCCGCGGCCATGGGCATTCTGCTTATTCCAGCGGCCGAGATGCGCTTGGAAGGCGCAGACGTCATTGTGCTGAATGTGACTTCCGAAGAAGTCGCGCAGTTAAAAAATTTCGATGATCTCCGACGGCTGCGGGCGCGGCGGGGAAATTCCATCTTTACCATCGCGCCGCATCCGTTTTACGTTCTTGGCGGCTCAATCGGGGCGCGCCTGTTCAAAGAAATCGATTGCTTCGATGCGATCGAGCTCTGCCATTTTCATATTGGCCTGTTCAATCCAAATTGGCGCGCAAAAAGAGTGGCGCGACGGTTTGGCAAACCATTAATTGCCACCTCCGACGCGCACCGCCTGGATGCCTTTGGGCAGCATTACACCAGCATCCCGATGCCGCCCGCGCTTACTGTTGAAAACGTTTTCGCAGCCTTTCGCAACGGCCCATTATGCCTAACGAGTCCTGCCTGTAGCATCACCGATCTTGTGAGCGCAATCTATTTTGTCTTCCTTAAGCATCCCCGACGGCTACGGCGTAAGCTCGCTGCCGCGATGAGACAAAGAACACGCATCGTGCCTCACTAATGGGGAGCTGGCACCGTCAGGTCGTAAATTGCGCCCCAATCGCCGGACGCGACGAGGAAGGAGGTCGCTTCCCATGGGTGGCTGCTTGATTGGTAGTTGGCTTTTTCGTCCTGGCCCCAAAAGATATAACGGACGCCCAAGGACTGCGCGGCCTCGCGCCAGTTGGGAGCTCCGTTCATCAAAGCGGTCAGCCGATTATTCACCTCCGTGTAATCAAATCCTTCCGTCCATAGGTGACCCGGATATCCAGCCACAGCTTTGCGGCCTTGCAGCAAGACCGGACAGTTGAAGGTAGGCCATGCGGCAAAGCGGGCATCCATCGGTAACGGCCGCATCGCTGCGCCGGCGTTGTCGAGTCTCGCACGCTCGATGAGTCCAAAGCCGGGGTGTCCAGCAGACAAACCGCCGAGTAACGTGACAAATCCCGAACCAAACAACGCGATGCAAATCGCCGCCCGTTCCGGAAAAGCCCAGCGCCCGAGGATGTCGCTCCATAGAAAAGGCAGAATGAGAAAGTAGCCCCAGACCATCAGCTTGAGGTTGTCCCATTCCCATGGCGCGGTTTTGAAGAAATAACCTATGCAGAAGATTAAAAGAGCGGGTACGACAAAGGCCACGTCCGCCGGAGGCTTGTCACCCCAGCGCCATCCGGATTTCCAAATACGCCAACCGACCAAGCCCAGGAGCCCCAGCGCCAGAGGGACCCATAAGCCGAAGTTTGTCAGCCAAAATTGAAAAAACGGAGAGATGACGCCGTTCCACGTTTTTTGCAACAGCCCGCCAAACATCGTGGAAGATCCAAAATTCGCGGTGCCACCCATCCGGAAAAAGGGAGCGGCGAATTCCTGCGAATCCTGCGCCCAACCGGGATGCCATTGGAGCACCGAGGCTGCGTGAAAGTGATCGGTAACCAGCCAGACAAAAAAACTCGCTGGAACCAAAGCAAGCGCGAGCGTCGCGGCGGCGTGTCTGCGAATCGGCGCGCCACGGAAAATTTCCGGCCACATTCGCGGGTGCGAAGTCAGGCGACCGAGCCCGGAGACGCCTTCGTTGCGAGTCAAATTCACGATGTATTTGATTTCGCTTGGGCGTTCGAGGACCAGCGCGAAGACGAGGACGACGGTAAGGGCGATGAACGTGTGGAGATTGTACAGAGGCATTGATGCGTAAAGAGCGAGCGCGGACCATAAGGGCAGGGGGCCCTTCGGGTTGACGCGGACCTCGACTGCTGCGGATTGGCCGAGCTCATTCGTGTTCGCCGAGACTGCGGCGCAACCACCGGCGTCATCCGCCTTCGCCGATGCCACGGCGGACAGACCGCCCCCGGCTACTGCGTTCTGGCGAAAGAATTTTTCTCGCCAGTGCCAAAACAGAACCAAGGCCGCCGGAATCGCATAGAGCCAGCCGCGCTGCGTCACGAACATGGACAACGGGATGCTTTTCCACGCGATCGGCCTGTGGGCGATGTCTGCCGCTGTGCCCTGATAATCCAAAAACTTCCACGTCTTGAAAAACTGGAAACCGGCTATTCCGCCGTTGAACAAGAAACCTGCAACCGCGAAGCTGCCGCCCCACCGGTAGAATCCGTAGAAAGTTGCGAGGCACGCAACCAGACCGACCCAACACAACCCGGTGATCAGATCGACGTGAACCAGCGAAAGCAGTCCATTAAATAAATCGATTCCTGCGGGATACCGTAGTTTGCTGTGGACATAGATGGGGTTATCCGGCCACAGCGGAACGGCGTTGGCAAAAGTTTTGATCAATGTCAGATGCAGCGAGAGATCGCCGAGATTGTTTGGTGATTGGATTTTGTAATCGCTGCCGTCGATGTAGAACAACCAACAAAAGGAGCGGACAGCAAACACAGCGAAGCACACGGCCATTGCCCAGAACCACACACGGCGGTAGCGCATGAGTGCCGACCGAATGGGCGTATTTGGTTTGCTTTCGGCGTTCCGAGGCTTGCGCTCAGGCTCCGGAGGATTTGCAACCTGTTCGCGGCCTGCCGGATCAGAAGTTCCAAGGAACGCTGCAACCGCAAACGCAGTGCCGCATACCAATGCGAGAGCCGCCGTCAGCATGTTCAAGCCTCTTCCGGCCATTCCCAGAACAAGGCCACTGATGACCGACAAATTAACAAATGTGAGAACTGCCGTAAGCCACTTCATGAAAGTTAGCGAGGTGCCTGAGGCGGTGCCTGCTTCTGTGCGGTCCCGACAAAGTCCGGCGCTTTACCCGGGAAGAATTCTTTGAACACTTTGGCGCTGAAAAAGATCTTGGATGGCTCCTGGTAGTTGCGAAGCGTCATCATCTCGGTGTAATACGAGCCTTTCAACTTTGATTCGACATCCTTGATTTTGTCTTCCTGCACGAGGAGAAAATCGCCGTCGATGTTCGCCGGCATGTTGCCTCCTTCGTAGTAGCCGACTCGATCGAAATCGCCCAGCGTCCACGGAAGCGGGTAAACGCTGGATCGGATCAGATGCCCGGTGAGGTGATAGTAAGCCGGATCGCGTTTTGCCAGGGTAAGCAGCGGCTTGCTCAGCTTAAAAATGTCGTTGTATGTCTGAACGTACGCGTACGGCTCGGTGGGCGACGAGCACCGGAAATAGTTCAGCCAAACGGATCGAACGAGCGAAAGGCACAACAGAACACTTATGGCCACGTACACTTTACGAAGATGTTTTGGCTTAACCAGCAACACCCACGCGCCCAGGACAAACAGAAACGGCCACCCAAAACTGATGATGCACCACGGCGTCTTGTATTTGACATAGCTGTAAGCGACCATGCTTCCAACGCCGTAGACCGCCAGATAACGTACGCTGAGGTTCTTAAATTTCTGGCAAAACAGGCAGAGGATTAATCCCGCCAGCATCGGCAGCTCGTAGGCGGTAAAATTTTCTTCGCCGGCTTCCCACGATGGCCCCATCATTTTGAACCAGTAGTCCCACGCCTTCTCGTGTCCGTGACCTGCGGTGCCCGTCTCCGTCCACGCCTTGAACGCCAGATAAAGACCTTTGATACCATCCCAGTTAAAGAAGGTTCCCGAGTAGAAAAAGATGATCGCGGCGGAGCCGACGACAAGAATCATTGCCAGATCGATCCAGGTCCAGGTTTGCTTTGCCGGCTTCGCGTCCGGGACGCGACTTAGCGCATAGGAAACCGCCAGGGCCGGAATCGCAAGAATCGCGCAGGCGACATGGATAGCGTAGGTCTCCTTAGTGAGAATCATGCCGGTTAATCCCATGCCGGCATACCAGAGGTAATTCAGTCGGCCGACCTTCCACAAACCAAGCAGTCCCAGGATGAACATGGTTGAGAATAATTGCAGCCACACTTCATGAATTGCGTAGCGCCCGTAAAAGACAAATCCCGGAGAAATCGCCATGGCCAGCGCTGCGATGCGGGTTACGTTTCGACCCACCAGCGGCTCGAACTTAAACATCAGCCAGACACAAGCGATGCTCACAAGCACGACGGGCAAACGCAAAGCCCATAAGTTCCGGCCAAACAAATCCTCAAAGATCAGCAGGACGTAAAAATGGAGCGGCCCGTGGTAATTGGTCGGGTCGTACCTGTAAAATCCATTTTTCACCACCTGATCGACGAACCATCCGTTGATGCCCTCATCAAAGTGCGGCGGCTTCATCCCGAGCAGGAGAAAGCGCAAGAAGACTGCAAGCCCCAAAATTGCCCATGGGACCCAATCGGTTCCCGCCAGCGCATCCTGCCAGTGCTCCAGGTAACGACGCACTCCTGCCACTGCGGGAGAAGATTCTACTGGCGCGCGGTTGTCGGCGCTGCTAGTACGCGCTGCCATGCGCATCCTTGTAACCGGTGGCTGCGGATTCATCGGGAGCAACTTTATTCGCTATATTTTGCAACATTACAAGCCGGCGTTCGTGACCAACGTCGATGTGCTCACTTACGCGGGTAATCTCGCCAATCTCGATGGCGTGGTCGAAGAACATGGCGAGCATTACGAATTTTTCAAAGCCGATATCGCCAATGCCGATCAAATGGACGCCCTGATGACCGAGCACCGCTTCTATGCGGTGATCAATTTCGCAGCAGAATCACATGTGGACCGCAGCATTAACGATCCCCTCAATTTCATTCATACGAATGTCATCGGCACGAGCGTGCTTTTAGATTGCGCGCGCCGCCACGGCGTTCAACGATTCGTCCAAATCTCTACGGATGAAGTGTATGGCTCTCTCGGACCGGCCGGCAGATTCACCGAGCAATCGCCACTCGATCCTAGTTCGCCGTATTCAGCGAGCAAAGCCGGCGCCGATCTTCTCGTGATCGCCGCATCCAAAACCTACGGTCAGGAAGTACTGGTGACCCGGTGTTCGAACAATTACGGGCCGTATCAGTTTCCGGAAAAACTAATTCCGCTCATGATAATCAAGGCGCTCCGTGACGAACCGCTTCCGGTCTATGGCGACGGGACGAACGTGCGGGACTGGATCCACGTGAGCGATCATTGCGCCGCCATCGTAACCGCGCTTTTCGAAGGAAAACCGGGACAGGTTTACAATTTCGGCGGCGACGGCGAGATGGCGAACATCGATCTGGTAAAAATGATTCTCGACCAGCTGGGAAAACCCCACAGCCTCATTTCGTTTGTGCCCGACAGGCCTGGCCACGATCGCCGGTATGCAATCGACTCTTCATTCGCGCAACGGGAATTAAACTGGAAACCGCGCCGCAATTTCAAAGAAGGCTTGGAGGAGACGATTCAGTGGTACGTTGCCAATCCATCCTGGTGGCAACCGTTACTCGATCGGACTGGCCGATATTGAAGATCCAAATGCCTCATTTGAAATATAGCCTCAATAGGGCCACATTGTGGCCATGAAATTCGTAAGCGTCGCCACATTAAAAAATAATTTGAGCCTATATCTCGCGACTGTGAAAAAAGGCCAGGAGCTCATTATCACGTCGCATCGACACCCGGTCGCGCGACTGCTACCGGTGGAAAAAGCGCCACGAGACTTAAAAATCATTCCGGCAAAGAAACCCGCATCTTCGCTCAGGAAAATCAAGGGTATGAACCTTAAAGTCGACCTGCTTGCTGAGCTTTTGGCAGATCGGCGCCGACGATGATGGTCTATCTTGATACCTCCGTAATGATGCGCAAGCTTCAGCGTGAAGCTGGCTCACTTCGAGAATGGGGGCAATGGGAACGCGCTTACAGCAGCGAATTGCTTCGGGTCGAGGTGTTACGCACAATCGATCGAACACGCCTGCGCGGCGCTCTTACAGACCGCGAGGTTGCCGATCTGGTTGAAAAAGCGCGAACGATTTTTGACGGGCTCGATCTGATCGAGATGACACAGTCCATCCTGAACCGGGCGTCACAGTCATTTCTGACGCCGCTTGGGACTTTGGACGCGCTGCATTTGGCCACTGCGTTGCGTCTAGTCGAGTCCGGCGGGATGGACCTGACGTTTCTCACCCATGACACTGAGCTCGCCACCGCTGCAAGAAGTCTGAACTTCAAGGTTCAAGGCGCATCAGGCCCGGCATAACGCGCGGCGTAATGAGACTTTTGATTCTCGGTGCTGGCGGGCGACTGGGTGCGGCGCTGCTGCGCGAATATCAGGGCGAACATCACGCCGCCGGATTCAATCGCACACAGCTCGATCTGTCGAATTTGGATAAGATTCGCGAGAAGCTCGGTGAGACGGATTTCGACGTGCTCATTAACGCGGCCGCGTTCACCAATGTCGATCTTTGCGAGACGCAGCGTGACCAAGCTTTTCGCGTCAACGCCGAAGCGCCGGGCGTGCTCGCCGATATTTGTGACGAGAAAAACGCGAAGCTGATTCACTTCAGCACGGATTACGTCTTCGATGGGGAAAAACGCGCGCCATACACTGAGGAAAATGAAGCGAATCCGATCAGCGTTTACGGCGAGTCGAAGCTGGCCGGAGAAAAGAATGTGCTCGCGGTGGAAAGCGGACATCTCGTCGTACGCGTCTCCTGGGTGTTTGGCCCTGAACGGCCGAGTTTTATCGAGGGAATGATCAACAGCGCGCAGGAAAATGAAAAAGTCGATGCAGTCGCGGATAAATTTTCCACACCCACTTACACACGCGACGTCGCCCGGATGCTGCCTCCGTTTTTCGATCGCGACGTCGAAGGCGGCATTTTGCATTTCGCCAATGCGGGCAAATGCAGTTGGCAGGAGTACGCACAATGGGCGCTGGATTGTTGTGATAAGGCCGGCCTTTCCCTGAGGGCGAAGACAGTTGGCGCGTGCAAATTGAAGGATATGGCCAACTGGGTGGCGCGCCGCCCGATTTATTCCGTGCTTTCCACTGCCAAATATATCCAACTAACCGGCACGTCACCTCGCACTTGGCGAGACGCGGTTGCTGATTATATTACGCGTTTCTATTCCAAAAAATGAAAACACACATCCTTGCTTTTATCCTTTCGCTCACTGTTTGCTTTGGCGCGCGCGCTGACTTGAAATTCGATAAGACTGAAATCGAGTTGCATCCGACGCCTGCCGACAAACAGGCCATAGGCCATTTCACATATCTGAACACCGGCAAGCAGCCAGTCCACTTCAAGTCTGTCAAAGCATCTTGCGGTTGCACGGCTGCGCAAAGTCAGAAGGACGAAGTGAAGCCTGGAGAAAAAGGCGAGGTCACGGCCACGTTCAACATCGGCGATCGTACTGGTACTCAGGTAAAAACGGTGACCGTGGAAACCGATGACGCCACGAATCCGCACACCGTCCTCACGCTCCGGACCATTATCCCGCAGCAACTGGAGATTAACCCGACGTTTGTCTTCTGGAAGCAAGGCGAAAAGCCGGACCCGAAAGGGATTACGGTGAAAGTAGGCAAAGAGTTTACCGTGAAAAATATCAAGGTCACATCGTCGACTCCGGACTTTCAAACTAAGGTGCAGGAGGCCGGTAAGGGCGAGTTCAAGATCGATGTCCAACCCAAGGATACGACCAGCCTTATCGGTACCACCCTGACGATTCAACCCGAGGATTCATCGAAAGTATTCTATGCCACCGCGCGCGTCACGGGTGCTCCGCCTGCTCCGATTGCCCCAGCAGATCAGAAAGCTCCAGCCGGTCAGGCAGCGCCAGTCGCCCCGACAGACCAGAAACCTCCAGTTGGTAAAGCTGCGCCGGCTGCCTCGGGTGCTCCTGCTGGTCAAACGCATTGAAATTCTCGCTGACGCGCCAGGCGCTTGTTCTTGCGGCGCTTTCGCTTGCTCCCGCAATGGGACAGGCGATTTATTTCCGCGGCAAGATCTCGTGGCAATCGCCCATTCCACCATCGGAAATGGTGAGTGTGGATCGGGCGCGCGAGTGGGGCGAAAACGTCATCTGGGTGGATGCCCGCCCGGACGAGGACTTCGCGCGCGATCACGTTCCCGGCGCAGTCTCATTGAACGAAGACCGGTGGAATGAATTGCTGCCGCAGTTTTTGGCCGCGTGGTCGCCGGGTAAAAGAGTTGTTGTTTATTGCAGTGCGGAAAGTTGCGATCTCGCCCGCGAAGCAGCGGAGCGCCTGCGAAAGGAAGCGCAAATTCCTGAGGTGTTCGTACTCCAAGGCGGATGGGAAGCGTGGCTAAAGAAGAACAGATGAACCAAACGCCGAACATCGAATCGCCGGGCAATGCTCCTTCGTTCGGCATTGGGCGTTCGGCATTCGATGTTTGGCGTTTTCTCTGGCGCATTCTGGATTTCATCGTGGCCGCGGTTTTCATCTATGCTGGCGTGCTCAAGATCCTCGACCCGGCCCAGTTCGCCCACGACGTCAATAATTACAGAATCTTACCGTGGACGCTTAGCGTTGCTCTGGGTTTTTATTTGCCCTGGCTGGAAATATTCTGCGGTCTCGCACTCATTGCCCGGTTCTTGTATCGAGGTGCGTTATCGATCTTAACCGTCCTGATCGTGGTCTTCACACTGGCTACTATTGCAGCGAAAGTTCGTGGACTCGACATCACGTGTGGCTGTTTCGGTCATGCCAGCCAACACTGGAGCCTACCTGCGCACCTGGCGACAAATTCGGCGATCCTCGCCGCGCTACTGGCGCTTGGCTTTTCGAATCGTTTGAACAAGGCATAGGTGGAACGCGTGGTACTCAACGCGCGTTGACAAGGGATGCGGCTTCGCCGCCGGATTCCAGCGCCTTGGGCGATTTCCCTGGTATCGCCTTCGGAGAACCCGGCTCACCAATGTGCCGTCGTCGCCCCATAAATTGCCGCGCGCCGTGTGAGCCATCCGCGAATATCGGATGGAGCAATGATCAGGAAGCTGAAATCCGGCAAGTATCGGCTGTATTCCCGCAAGAAAAATCCAAAAACGGGTAAGCGAAGAAATCTCGGCACGTTCAAGACAAAAGCTGCGGCGGAAAAACACGAGAAGGCAGTGCAGTACTTTAAACGCCATTGACTCCTTTCACAGCGGCGATAAAACAGCGATGGAAAGGAGACCAACCGACATGCACTTGCTAGTTCGTCACAAAGTTGCTGATTTCGCGAAATGGAAACCCGTCTATGACGACCATCTCTCCGCACGACAGAAAGCCGGACTGAAAGAGGTTCATCTTTTGCGCAACATCGAGAATCCAAATGAAGTCATTCTGCTATTTTCAGTCGAAGATCCGGACAAGGCGAAAGCGTTCGCCGCTTCGGATGATCTGCGCCAGGTGATGCAAACGGCGGGAGTGACCGATAAACCTGACGTCTATTTTCTCGAGTAGTCGCGAATAGACATAGAGTTTCGTGGCTTGGATCAAGTATCGTCCAAGGCGCGACAATATATCCCCGGGAAGCAAATGAATCTCCGACTGCCGCTGCTTCGATATGCTCTTTGGCTGGCTATCTTTGCGGCTGTGGGATGCGGGCGAAAATCGACGGGTCAGGTTGCTCACGAGGCGTCCTCGCCATCAATGTCACCAGGGATGGCGCCGGCGCGATCGTCGGCTGTCGCGCCGTCAACTACCCCGTTACCTGGAGCAAATCAAAGTCCGTCGTCCGATTTAGCACAACTGGAAACGAAGGTCCGCCCGGCGGTGATTTGGGTGAGCGTCTTTGATGCAAAGGGGGATCTGCTGCGAACGCAGAGCGGTTTTTTTATTTCGCCGGACGGTAGATTCGTTACTACGGAGCGCACAATCGAAGGCGGAGTCAACGCCGTCGCCAAAACGGCAGACGGCGGAATCTATAATGTCAGTGGGATTCTCGCGGCTTCGAAAGCATTGGACCTGGCAGTTCTACAGGCCGACGTAAAGCAGGCGGCGTTTGTCGAACCAAATAAGAGCGGCAATCTGTCCCAAGGCGCAGGTGTGGTGCTAGTCGGCAGCGCGCTGGCCGGAAACGAGGGTAATGCTCGTGAGGCGACGATTGTTTCACTTGGGTCTGAACGTCTCGAAATTACTGGCGCGACTCCTCTCAGTGCCGTCGGATCTCCCATCGTAAACAAGGATGGCCAAGTCGTCGGCGTCGTTACATCAGCCGGGGAAAGAACCGGTGCGCATCCTTCTGCCGCATTGGACTCGTTGTTGTCTCGGGTTGCGGTTAATACCCATCCCACGTGGCCGGCAACAGCTGAGGCGAGCGCCACACCGCGGGCATCACCGAAACCGCGATTGGTCTATGCGCCTGCGCCGGCCTTTCCGCCCAGGGCCGCTCAACCCGGCGTTTCGGGAACAGGTCGCTTTCGTCTAAGTTTCGATACGCAAGGAAATGTAACGAATATCCAGCTGATTCAATCCACAGGAAACCGGCTCTTTGATGAATCTGCGATCAATACGCTGCGGCAGTGGAAATGTGCACCGGGCCAGGGAGGAGCGGTGACAGTTCCCGTGACATTTCGAGTCCGATGAAGCCGCGACCTGCGGCGCTCGGCTTTCGAGTAAAATCCGGCTGGGCAGCTGCGGTGCTTCTGACGGGTACCGCGTCTTCGCCTAAGCTCTGCGACGTCCGGCGGCTAGACTTATCCGAGCCGCGTCTGCCCGAAACGCGACAGCCGTATCACGCGGCGATGGGAAAACTCGAAACGGATACGACAAAAATAAATCGGCGCGAGAGCTTGGTGCGCAGCGTTGCACAACAGTCGATCGCAACGCTCCTTGCTGACTATCGAGCAAAAGGTTACGCGATCAGTCGCGCGGGCCTTGTGGTGGGAAGCCAAATCGATCCCGATTCGATCGCAAATGCGCACATCCGCGCGCACGCCTTTGAGGGCCAGCTATTTCGTTCCGTGCTCGAGGAAGTCTTGCAGACATGCGGCATTCGCACCGGGATTCTCATCGAGCGGAATGCGTACGCTCAAGCCGCGACGAAGTTCAAGGAATCGAATGAGAACGTGCGACGTATGATTCAAAATTTTGGCCGAGCTGCTCAAGGCTCGTGGCGCGCGGAACAGAAACTGGCCGCGCTCGCTGCGTGGGTCGCTCTTTGTTAGCGGATTCAATCGCGGCAACCGACGCGGTTGCCCTACAATTTCAACTACAAGTGATACAAATCCGCTCGGCAACCGACGTAGATCGCGACGCGATCTGGAATATTTTTCATGAGATTATCGCGGCTGGCGACACCTACGCGTTCGATCCGAAAATGTCTCGCGAAGAGGCACTGGCTTATTGGCTTCGAGCAGATACGCATACTTATGTTGCAGAAAATGCTCAGCCATCTGTAGGGGAAGCCGTTGGCTTCTCTGGGACGGCAACGCCGTCCCCTACAGTGCCTCGCGAAGCCGGTCCCGTTGTCGGCACTTACATTCTAAGACCAAATCAACTCGGTGCGGGCGCGCACGTCGCCAACGCCGCTTTCATGGTCGCATCAGACGCGCAGCGCTCCGGAGTGGGACGCAGGATGGCCGAGCATTGTTTGGATGAGGCGCGCCGAATGGGTTTTTGCGCCATGCAATTTAATTTCGTCGTTTCAACAAACGTGCCGGCGATCCATCTTTGGGAGCGACTCGGTTTTAAAATTGTCGGCACTTTGCCGGGCGCGTTTCACCATCCTGAAAAAGGATATGTCGATGTTTACGTCATGTACCGCTCGCTGTTGTAGCCGCTTTGCTATGCGAAGCGCTTTATTGATGTCTCATACGAGCACTGCGTCGCCCAGAGGGCGATGGCTACAGGCAGACTTCTAAAGAATCATTGCAAAAGCACTGATTTCCTGCTGAAGCTAGGCGTGAAATGCAAACTGTGATCCAAGTCATAGCGAGTGGTCGCGAATCGTTGCGTCACAAAATAATGAATGATCCGCAGTTGGAGCCGAAATTTGGCTTCATCAAAGTTTGGGCGAAACAACCCGGACGTCCACATGGTTGGGCGAAGATACATAGCGCCAGAGACGTTTCCGGAGCGATTAATCTGGAATGGCATGCGCGCAGCCGCACGCTGATTTGTCGGGTTGTTACGAAGCTTGGAAACAAACCGAACTCGATCATTGGCGATTTTGTCGATTATTTGCTTGCGCGTCATCAGAGCCGCATTCTGTCGATTTTCATCATGCGGCGGTGAACTCGACGACTGTTTTTTCAATGATACGTTCGTCCGCGCCGTGGATCTCGATTCCCCGATTTAGATAAATCGAATCGAAACATGAAAAATCGACGTCAAGCGGGGCGCATGGTTAATCGCAGAGTTTTTCTCAGGAGCGGAATCATTTTCAGCGGCGCAACTCTCGCGGGAGCGAGACTGCTGTGCGGCGCGGAAAAAGAGGAAAAGAAGGAGGAAGGAGAAATACCAGTTGGTCCGCCGGAAGACCTGATGCGCGAGCACGGCGTGTTGAAACGCGTGCTGCTGATTTACGGCGAAGCATTGCGCCGGCTTGACGCGAAACAGGATTTTCCGCCGGATGCTTTGGCCGATGCCGCGCGAATCATTCGCAGCTTCGTTGAAGACTATCACGAGAAGCTCGACGAAGATTTTCTTTTCCCGTGCTTTGCGAAGGCCAATCAACTGGTCGATCTGGTAAAAGTGCTTCGCACGCAGCATCAGGCAGGGCGACGCGTTACGGACATCACCCTGCGGTTTGCGAATTTGCAATCATTCAAGAACGACTCCGAACGCGCGCAGCTCATCGCCTCGATGCAGCAGTTTATCCGCATGTACAACCCGCACGAAGCGCGCGAGGATACGGTCCTCTTTCCCGCATTTCGCAAAATCGTTTCGCCGCATGAATTTGATTCTCTGGGCGAAGATTTTGAGAAAAAGGAAGACGAACTGTTCGGCGAAGACGGATTTGAAAAGGTCGTGGATAAAGTAGCCGGGATCGAGAAGCGCCTCGGCATTTACGATCTCGCGGAGTTCACGCCCCAAATTTAGCACGTCATCCGCCATCTTTTTCCACGAATGCCCTGCGGCGAGAGTCTTGTGCGGTTTATCGATCCTAATCGCGATCAGCAGGTGGTGTAAGAGAGCGCGAATATTGCGGGTTAAACGCGCGCAAGGCCGCTTGCACAGTATCGCCAAATCCAGCAATGCCGTCCTCGATACTTGGGCCAACAACGCAACGAAAGTCCGGCCGCGAATGGAGAGTCGTGAATGATATATCGCCGTCGGACTGTTGGATGCGCTGAGCAATAATGTTCCATTTCCTGCATCGCCATTAATGTTTGATCGACACCATGCCGTG
The DNA here is from genome assembly GCA_003220005.1 of Verrucomicrobiota bacterium. Classification (GTDB taxonomy): domain Bacteria; phylum Verrucomicrobiota; class Verrucomicrobiia; order Chthoniobacterales; family UBA10450; genus Udaeobacter. Next base: position 86,057 of record QHRD01000002.1, read on the forward strand.
CATGGAGAGTCGTGGCGCCAGCGTTCATCAACATTTCCAAACGTGCGACGCGGCAAGCTTGGACGTGTCTCGATTCAAATGGGGAATCCAGAGCCTGTCGCGTCCGATGGTGATTGCGTAAGGTGATTGATTATTCCTTGCGCATTTTGTGCAAGGATTTGTGTTCCATTTTTTGCATCGAAGACTGCACGAATTGACTGAAACCGCTACGCCAGAGCTTCTACCTAATAATAATCTGCGAGATGTTTGTAACAATGATTTCCGGCTTACCGTGGTAAAGAGTAATTTTTCCAGACACAGCCACCGTTTTGCCCTCGTATTGCTGCGGATTTGAGAAGTCCCCGGCGCTGGCGGCTGGAATAAAGGCGGTGACGATTTGATTCGGGTTCTTGCCGCCCAGGTTCAGGAAAATGTTGCCTCTCCCGGACTGGTGAACGCCGTCAACCTTGTCCGTCACCGTTGCTATTTGGCCAACGTATTTTGCGGCTTCCGCAGCCGTGCATGTGACTGGAGGTTGGGCGACCACTAAAGCGGCAACCCCGGCGAGAAGCAGCGCGAGAAAAATTTTGGGGTTCATAGCGTTGCGACAATAGGTAAAACCGCGTCCAAATGTCCAGAATGAAAATCGCCGTGTCGCTAAGCACCGCAGGCGGGTCTAACGATGCTCGCAACTCTCGCTGCAATCCAAACCGGCGAAGACACAGAGCTTAGAGACTTGGTCGTGACAGGCTGGATGGGCGCAGCCGGCCAGCGAAAAACGATTCTTATGTACCTTTTGCGATCGGCCGCACGTGGAAAACAAGGCGCGTTGGGGCTTAATGCCTTCAACCCTTCTCAGGAGAAAAATGGCAAATGACTAATTTCGTTTCGATAGTTCGCCTCGTCCTGATGTGCAGTACGATCTTTCTCGACTCAAGCACACTAACTGCAGCACAGAGGTCCAGCATAGATGGAACCTACATCCTCGACCAAACTGAAAGCGACAACATAAATGAGGTAATTAAGGATGCGGTGGGGAAGCTGAACTTCCTGACGCGAGATATCGCCCGAGAGCGCCTCAAGAAACTGAACCCAGCTTACCGCCAGATAGCGATCAGTTCTCCTCCGAATGAAATCAGCGTCGCTGCGGATAACCAGCCGCCGTTACGGGCACCGGCGAATGGTGCACCTGTCGCCTGGACTGCTCCTGACGGACGAAACGTCAACGCTAGCATGCAGTTGGTAGGCGGGCGTTTGGCGCAGAAATTCACGTCCGCTGACGGGCGCAGAGTTAATAATTACACTTTAGATCCTGATGGCCGGACGTTGACTATGCACGTGACAGAAACAAGCCCCCAACTTTCTGAAACTATCACGTACAAGCAAGTTTACATGCGGGTCCCCTGAAACAAGGATGCCGATAGTCATTCGTCCGATTTGATTCTTGACTCGTCAATGAGAATTCGGCGACACGTGAATCGTTCTTGCTCGCTGATTGATCACGCGTTATGCTGCGACCCCAACTAAATGACGAGCATCGGAATCATTCGTCGTCGCCCAACAACTGCAGCACAAGAGGAATTGTCGTTAATGCGCCGACTGCAACAAGGGTCCAGCCGATCGCCCGCCGCTGCTCACAACTCAGCTTTTCGGAAACCAACAGCGCGATTCCTGCACCAAGCATTGCACGCGTGCCAGCTACGAGGCCAATTTGAGGAATTGTGACTTCGTGTTTTTTCATTTGTTGACAATGCTCATCTGTTGATCGCGTTTTCCGAGATGACTGGTCGTGTTCTCTACTCAGCGCCGGGCCCGATCTGGCTCTTCGGCGGCCTCTGGTATGATGGGCCGGAAGCAGCCAACAATGCCGTGACTACGCGAAGTTTTTCAGCCGATCACATGATGCCGTGGTTCGCATTTACGATGCTTTCGGTAACGTGATCGAGACGCACGAGCACAAGGGCGAGTTCAAAGAGTGGTGAGTTCTAACGAGGGTTCTGTTCTGTTACTGCTTGTCGTATACCGCCCTGTTTGTGGACGCCTTACCCTTGGCACCGGCTTCTCTAGTGCTGACCACGCGAGATTTGCCATCGAATGATACGATAATCCGGCCCGTGACCGTAACCTTTCCATCTTTCTTGATCGTCATTTTCAAACCGCGGTCACCAACTTTCTGATATGAGCGCATATCCGAAGTTGGATCGCCAGTGACGGGATAATCCTTCCCGTCGAACTTGCCCGTTGGTGATGACTGTGGGACTTCCCGTCGTCGCGCTGTTAAAAAAATTAAAGAGCACTGAAATGTGGGGGTTGACGCTAATAACGTCCGCTTTTCTAGAAGCCTACTTAGTAATGTCGAGTTATTTTATGTGGTAGGGTGTTACCTACTTTTCAAGTGAGGTAGCGCCTGACACGCGGCCATCGGCCGGCGATTTCCTATGGACGGCTTTCCGCTCGCGTGCGCCGGTCAACTAACACCTTTGGCCAAAGCAATCGCCGCTTTCACTTCCACAAACGCGCTCAGTATTTTATCCGCACGCACAACGAAACGCTTTCCGTCATCGCGGTGTGCGTCCACGATCCAGATCGTTCGCCCCTCGCAATCCAAAGCTGACACGTAGCCCCAGCCCCAACCGGCCTTGCTGAGATTACACACCTGGTTAAATCGCCTCGGCTAACCGAGCGTACGGCTGACGGCAGGTCCAGGTCATTTCCTCAATTGCCACGAAATCTGAAAGATCCCTTCCGTGCCGGGTCAGGGCGGGATGGGTGCGCTGATCCAGCGTATCACGTCGAGTTTCACCCGATCCCAGTAGTCAAACGAGTGCGAGTGAACACTGACGTCCACAATTGTGGCTTTGAATGAGCCGGCCTCCGGAAATATTCCAGCCGATTCTCTTAATCCGATTGCCAGGGCTGTTGGCACAATGCCGTTTGCGCCGTTCTCAAGTACGCCTTCGGTGTTATCTGGTAAGTACGAGTGAATGTTGAACCCAGTTGATGTTGGAATGCCGAGCGAGTCTCTACTGGAGCACATGGCCCAAAACGGACACATGCCAACGTGCATCCAGTGAGTTGGCGAAGCGTTCTGTGCAAGCGTCAGGTCCCCTCCGGACGGGGGGCTTGGTGCGGGATCTGGAATATCCAGATAGTTTGCTACAACCTCGTGGGGACAGGCCTCGCCTGCTACGCAATCAAGTGCGTACTGATTTGGGTCTGCGAGATTCGAGATACCGCATGAGAGCATCACCGCAAGGTCCGGCATGTCATATCCTGGTGTGCCTGTACCGGCCAAATAAAGACTGTGAGACCCGCCGGCGCTGCCTCCGATTACAACGACTTGGCCGTTGCTGCGTGGATCGTTCCGATAATGCACAATGGCGTCCCTCACGTCGTCTGTCTGCTCGGGATAATGACCGTCGTCGTGGATGTCGTTTTGTCCTGGAAACGGATGAGTAGGACTGTTCATTTCAAGGTGAGGCGGTGCCAGGCGATACTCAATCGCAACACTCATGAATCCATAGTGCGAAAGCTCTTCGGCAACGCTTGTTTGCATTTCGCCGGATCTGTAGCCACCTCCATGCATCACGATCACTACGCGATGTCTTCTGCCGTCGTCGACGTTGTACACGGTCGCTCGAATGTTCATGCCATTAACGATTTTATAAGCCTCAATTACGCCTGGTACCGGCGTAGGCGTTGCGGCTGGTGCGGGAGGCGTCGCCCGCGGTGCTGCTGCGGGACGAGGTCTCGGTGTCGGTACCTCCCGCGTCGTTGGGGTCTGCGCTTTCGCCAAATGAGCAGCGCATATGAGCGCTGCAAAAAGAACGATCTGTTTCATGGAGTTAATGGAGATTGGCAATTTCGTTAATTAAACCCCTGAGCACTGGAGGTTGTTGCGTCCAAAGCTAAAACTGAATCGCGTGAGCATCACTGATCGCGCTGCAACTACTCGACTGCTTTGGCGCTGACGGGTCGCTCGCGCGATGCTTCCCCTCTGTCGCTATTGCCCGTACTTCTTGGATTTGACTGTGAATGGCAGACGTGACTCAACGGACCGTAGGGCCGTCCAGTCCAGCTTACTCGTATGTCCTGGGCACCAGCGCGAAGTCGTAAATCGCCCTCGCTGGTTTCAGAAACGCGCTCAGTATTTCATCCGCACGCACAACGAAACGCTTTCCGTTATCGCAGTGTGCATCGACAGTCCAGATCGTTCGCCCCTCGTAATCCAAAGCGGTTACGCAGCCCCAACCGGCCTTGCTGAGATTTGATTCGCCGATCGCCGACACGGCCTCATATGCGAGTTTCCAAGATCGTCGGCGATTACCAAGCGATTTTACAGAAAATCATTCGGCCCGTTTGTTTTCAAAGATCGCGCACATTCCCTGCCTATAGAACGTCAAATCCAATCCGTAATCCTTCGCGAACTGCTGCGCGATCTTTCTTCCTCGATCCATCTCGTTTAGCGGCCAAATGCGTTGCAGTTCTTTCTCCAAAACTGCGCAGTGATAGATTCCAATTCGGATTTTCAATTCGCGCTTGATTTGCTCGGCAAGAAGTTCCCTGGATAATCAGGCAAATTGCGATAGCATCTACAGAAATGGACGATGAAGGAAGGCCAAGATCCAAAAATAGCTCACGTCGAAAAATCGTACCCGCTACGGTAGCGCTGCTACTCACACTTAGTCCAAGCGCGACTCTGACAGCAACAGCAAGTGCCGCTGCGACGCCAACGCCCCGGCCAGAACCACGGTTGCACCCCACGCCGCGGCCTCGGGCCACCCCAGCACCAAGGCCTCTGACCAGCAACGGCATCGGGATTATGTATCTGGAAAATGCCGATTCACTCGGAGACCCGATACATAATTGGTCCACTGATCCCGCATTGACAAATCCGTACGTGCAAGGAATTGCCCTGCGAACCCACTGGGACAGAGTCGAGCCACACGAACACGCAGACCCAAATGACTTTTACTGGGATTATCTCGATCAAGGCGTGGCCGCGGCGGCCGCTCACGGGAAAAAAGTTTCCATTTCTGTAACGGCTGGGGTGACATGTCCGCAGTGGCTTTTTGATGCTGGTTCTCCTGCTTTCTATGTAACGGAGCAATATGGTTATTCGGCGATCACAGATGGAGTGACTACTGCCGGATCAACTACGGTGATAAGTGCCGGGGATACGGCCGGCTGGGATTCTTCTGTTAGCGTAGGGTT
>QHRD01000038.1 GCA_003220005.1 Verrucomicrobiota bacterium
GATGTCTCATTCCAAAATCTCGGCACGCTTGCCATCTACGCGCGCGGGAGCGGCTCCGACCTCACGATTAACTCGTCAATTTCAAACATCGGGATTCTCGATCTGGCCGCAGAAGGATCGGTTCAGCTTACCAACCCCGGCACAATGAGCGTCGGTGCATTGGACGCGACCGCCGGAGACAATCTGACAATGCAAATTGGCGGGTCCCTGTTGCTCAATGGTAAGAATCATTTAAACACGCTGGTTTTGCCCGGGACCACAGTTGCCAACGGAGCCAATCTCACACTCGATGTTACAGGCGATTACGCGAACAACTCAGTTACCGAACTTTCTCGTTTGCGCGTAACCAACGAGGGCGCGCATATCGGAACAGGCGGCAATATTAATGCGAACATCGGCGGCAATCTGACCACGATGAGCGATTTTGAGGCGGTTGTTCAAAATACGAACGGGCAAATCGACAACGGCGGCAACATCTCGCTTGCGACAGGCGGGAGCATCTCCACAGGGGGAGAACTTAACCTTCTCGTTGAGAACTATAATGAAACGGCCATCCCAGCCGGCCACATCGGTACCGGCGGGAACCTTTCTCTTACCACGGGAGGAGACCTCACCGCCGATTTCGCTAGTATCGCCATCAATAATCGCGGCGGCGGAATGATCGATTCCAGCGTCAACCTTAATGTGAATATCGGCGGGACGCTTACAACTCTCGAGAACGGGCCGGATTTTCTTGAAAATACCGCCAGCCTCTCGGTTGCACTCTCAACTCGGTACGACGGTAACACCACTGGGTCATTCATTGGTGGCGACGCTACTCTCGGCTTTCAAGCCGATAGCGCGTCGATCGGCGGGGGCCTAAGCGTGTTTCTTAGTGACAGAGGCGGCACCATTAACGGTAACGCTGTTCTGAATTTTAACATTACGCACGACGTAACAATCACTGGAGCCGACATCCCAAACATCTCTATCGCTTCGGATATCGAGCTGCTCAACGACAGCGGTACCACAGGAGTAGAAAGCCCATTTGGTGGAACAATCCACGGCGACGCAACCCTCCTGGTCAATGCGGCTAATTTCACTTTAACCAACGCAGCGGGTTCTTTGTTCGTCGACATCAATAATGGAAACGGCGGAGTAATTGATTCCAACGCTACGCTCAGTTTCAATCTCACCGGCGATCTCACCACACAGAGCAGTGCGGATTTTGATATTCTTAACGGTCAAAACCAGTTTAGCAACGGTATGCCAGGCGGCTCGATCGGATCGGCTGCCACGCTCACCATCAGCGCGGTGGATATTTCGGTTGGGACCGATTTCTCCACTGGAATCTTTAACACGCGGTTTGGGGGCGCTCCTGGGCCGGGCGCTGGCTCCATTGGAACCGATGCTACGCTGAACATCACTGCTAGCAACGTTGCAGTTGGTGGGCAGCTCTCGGTGGGTATCGGCAACCGGAATAATGGTAGTGGCAGCGGCACGGGTGGCAGTATTGGGGGAAATGCCGCAATCAATCTCAATCTCCTTGGCAACCTCGGCGTTCAAGGCGACGCGGATTTTTTCCTTAACAACGAGAGCGACGCTACCGGTCCTGGTGGGACAATCGGCGGCGACGCCACTATCAACCTAAGTGCAGCCAATATTTCGACTGGCGGAGCCTTTAGTGCAGAGATCCGTAACTACAGTGGCGGTACAATCGGCGGGAGCGCCTCGTTAAACATCACTGCCGCCAGCATTGGTAATGCAGGCGACGCAACCTTCCAAATCCTGAATAATGACGGTGGCCAGATCGGTGGCGCGGTTCGGGGGCGGCGCTGTCTTTCGGCATTGGCGGCACTCTTAGCACCCAGGGCGATGCGACCTTTGGAATCACTAACCGAAACGATGGTAGCGGGGGCGGAGTGATCAATGGCGATGTCACAACCGATGTGAGTGCTGCCAACGTTTCCATTGGCGGCGGTTTGCTTACTGACATCAGCACGAACCGAGGCGGGCACATCGCGAGCGCGTTCAACAACGTCAGCGCAGGCAGCGCTCTGACGGCGCAAACCTATTTGGATTTTGAAATCGAGAATGCCGGCTTTGACAACGGCAGCGGCTTCGCACCCGGTGGGACGATCGACGCCGATGCAATTCTCGATGTGAGCGCTGGTAACATGTCCACCGGGACCGACTATTTTAATGCGCTCATCTCGAACGACGGCGGCGGACACATCGGCGGCAGCGCGATCATTAATGTTGTCGCCAGCTCCGGCGCAATAAATGCCGGCACCGACGCCTTCTTCACCATCACCAACAACCAGAGTACCGAAGGACAGCCCGCCGGAACGATCGGTGGGGATGCAGCGATCAATGTAACCGCGACCAACATTTCCACTGGCGGCGGCCTCTTTCCTACAATCGATAATTCAGGCGGCGGCAGCATCGGCGGGAACGCGAATCTCGAGTTTGGTCTCAAGGGCGATCTCACAACTCAGGGCGACGCGATCTTCACAATTGATAACAGCAATGGTGGAACAATCGGTGGGAATGCCACGATCGATGTGACGGCGACCAACATTACTGCGAATTCTTTGACGGCTCAGATCGATAACACGGGCGGCAGCATCGGTGCGAGCACGGAGGGTAGCGCCACCATCAACATGAATGTTTCGGGCACTGCTACCGTGACCAACGACGCGACGGTTGCAATTTATGGCAACGATGCGGGAGGACCGACTGCGATCAATATTAATGGCGGCAATTATAATGTCGGCGGGACGTTCCTCTCCTACATGGACGGCAACGGAACGATCACATTCAGTAACGCCACCGCTCACGCGGATGTGCTCAAAGCCGGCGTGTTCGGTAGCAATGGCACACTCAATATTGGCGGCGGCATGCTCTCGGCTGATACGGAGTTGAAACTTTATGCGTCGGGCAGCAATGGTTCGCTTAATTTCCTTTCTAACGTCACGCTCGGCGGCGGTGCTCTCACAAAAATTCTGGCTGCAAATACCATCAATATTCTTGACGGTGTCGTGGTGACGATTGGCGGATCAACTCCAGCCGATGTTTACACCAACAATGCCAATTACACGGGCTTCGGCGGTAATGGCACCACGACCGGGACGTTTGCCGGCGCGGGCGCGAATAATCCGCAGCCGCTCGCAAGTGCGCCGCCGTTCGGTCCGTCGTCGCCCTCGCGGCGTAATGTGAGACCCGGCAATCACGGGGCTGAGAACCGCGGCACAATTAATGTCGGTAACACGGAAGAGTTGCTGGCACTGCTTGATGGCGCTCCGGTCGGTCCCGACGGGAAGATCAAGATCCCGGGCTCCAAGAGCCGCATTGATTTGAAAAGTCTCAGTCGAACGGATACGAATCGTCTGTTGAGAGCAGAACGTCGAATGCTAATGCAGCAGACGCGCGACCGCACCACTGCGCGCATTGGCAGCCGGCGGGCTTTGTGATAAAGACTGGATCCTTGGAGAATCCAAAATGCATTTAGACATCGCTAATCAAATTATTGGCTTGAGGTATGAAACGGGCGGCCTAGAAAAAAGGCCGTGCGCGTGAAGCCTCGCCATCGTCTTTATCGAGCCGGGCTCGTCGCGATCTTGTGCGCGCTCTGTTTCATCGTCGCCACTGGCGCCCTCGGCTTTTCCTCCGACTGTGCCTCCCAGCGGCGCCGAAGGCGGTCAAGTGGCGGCTGCGCCTGGCGATGCCGATCTCGGCCAGCAACAAATTCTAAAAAGGACGGAGGAGTATCAGCCTTTTACGATCTCGGCTGGCGTGCCGTTTTATTGGACATCAAATGTTGCGCTCACCAAGGAAAATGAGCAGAGCGATTTTGTGGTGGCGCCGGCTGCTGGTGCTTTCTACGAGCCGCGAATCGCGCAAAACTTGTACGGACTGATCGATGTTCGCGAGCAGTTATTTTACTACGACCGGTTCGACGAATTCAACTTCGGAAGTTTTGATGTTGAGGCCGGCCTCAGATACCTGGTGCCGCAGTGGCATAATCTGCTTTTGCGCTTCGAGTACGATTACAACCGGCTGACTAAGAAAGACAGTTTCTCAGCTTTCTTTCAAAACCACGGTTTTATTTTAGACGCCGAGGTCCCGTTTCGCTTGAACCGCGCGCAGCAGCTTACTTTTGGCGTGGACGTAAATATCAGCGCCGCGGCCGAGGAGTCTAACCAGCCTCCTCCGCCGAATATCAGCTCGATTTCAGCGCGTCGAAATGAGTATGAAACATATCTGACTTACTCGGCGATTATCACCCGCTCGTTTTTCATCAACGCTGTCGGCCGTATCGTGGTGCGGCAGTACTGGGAAGGGGGTCGGGACGACGTGAACGAAATTCTCGCGTTGACCGCGAATTATCGGGTCAACAAATATCTCACGGCAAGCGCCGTAAGCACGTTTGGACTAGACCAGTCGAATCAGAGCGTTTTCGATTACCAGGTGGCCAACGTTGGCGGCGCGGTCGCGTTCGTCGTGAAGTTTTAGCGCGTTTTTAGAAATCTTGTAGCCATCGGGCCTGTGGCCGGTCCCGTTGCTGTTCACACCAGCGAGACGGCCCACAGGGCCGTGGCTTCGGCTGTTCCAAAGTATCCGAAGGGCGACAGATATTAGCCCGCAACTCCGGCTGACGCCCGCGCATACATCTTCCGAGCCTGCGGCACCTTCGTGTGGCTGCAATTTTCTCTACCTTGGCTTAAGGAATAACCAGGGTCTCGCCGACCGTAAGCTTTTTCGGGTCGCGAATGTTTTTTTCGTTTGCCTCGAGAATCGCTTTCCAACGCTTGGGTGACTTATAAAATTTTCGCGAAATGGAGAAGAGCGTATCGCCCGACCGCACAACATAGGTTCGATCTACTTTCTTCGCGGCGGTTTTCTTTGAGCTTGCGTCGCTTGCCTGCGATTTCTCCGGTGCACCCCGCAAAGATCCAGCGCGCGTTTCAAGCTCTTTGCGCAGGTTCAGATTTTCGTTGCGCAACTGGGCCGCTTCTGATCGCGGGATAACGGAGTCTCCCGAAAGCGCTGTCAGTGCGGCGACTTCGTCATGTTTTATCGATTTTTTGACCTCATTCGCGTGGGGGCCGTTTGGACTTAACTCGATGTAACGTTTGAAATGATGCAGCGCACTGACGGGATCGTTCAACTTGTCGTCATAAAGAAGAGCGAGTTTGTAGTGGATCTCAGCGCAACGCGGGCTGTCGTCGAGGGCGGCTTCGTACAAGTTGATCGCGCGCGCAAAATCTCCATTGGCTGATTTGCTGTCTGCGTCCCGCATCAACTGTGCATAGCGGGAATTCCCCAGTCGATCGCACCCAGCCTGACTGCAGAAGAACAAGATCGACAACGACGCGCAGACCACAGTCTTTGGCGAACGCCACGGAGAAATTGAACGAGATGTGGCAGACCAGGGGTTGTCAATAGATGGCATCGTCGGCAATTTGCTTACTTGTGAACCAGCGCGCACTTCAATTCTTTTTCGCCGTGGCGATGGCGTTTTTTCTTTCCGCTGCGCTTCTGTGCGGGGCGCTTTCAAGCGGAGCAATCTACTCCTTCAGTTTTTCCGATATTGATGGCAACAAACTTTCCACCGCTGATGGACACGTGACCGTTTTGGTGCTGGCGACAGCCGCCGATTGGGAAAAAGCGCGGGAAGTGGGCGATCGCGTTCCTGATCGTTGTCTCGGCAATCCGAATTACAGAATGATTACGATCATTCGATTCATCAGAAAGCATGGTCCTGTTATGCAGAAAATTGCCACGGCGGTGGTGAAGCATCGGGTTACTGAAGAAGCGAAGCGGCTTCAGAGCCGATACGATACAAACAAAATTGTGCGCGATGCGCGCCACGACATCTTCACCGTTATTGATTTTGATGGAACGGTATCGTCGCAGTTGGGAGAGCCAGCCGGCGCAACGGAATTTTCCATCTTCGTATTCGGGCGCCAGGGAGAATTGCTGGCTCAATGGCACGGTGTGCCCAGCGATAAACAGTTGGCTGCTGTGGTAAAGTAAGTTCATTAACACCGCAGCTTTAGCGCGGTGATTGCAAAGCAATAAGAATCGTAGCCGTTTCAACGGCTTCGCATCCTCGACAAACCGTTAAAACGGTTCAATCCCTCAAGTCGCGTCTGACCACCGGGCTGAAGCCACGGTGTTAATTGTAAGATGGATCAGTATTTCGGCACGCTCGGATCGATCTCGTCCGACCACGCATCGATTCCGCCTTCGAGATTGTAAACGTTGGTAAAACCACGTTGCTGTAACAGTCGAACCGCCTCGGCGCTACGCGCCCCGCTATGACAATGGACAACGATCGTCTTCTCGTGTTGCAGCTCGTCCGCCCGCCCGGCGATTTCTCCCAGTGGAATTAACTTCGAGCCATCGATTCGCGCGATCTCGTATTCGAACGGTTCTCGCACATCGATTAGCTCGAATGCTTCGCGCGCGTCCATTTTTCGTTTCAACTCGCGCGCAGACATTGCAGGGATCGCCCCGCCCTCCCGCACGCCGCAAAATTGTTCGTAGTCGATCGGTGAAAAGATGGTTGGATTTTCGCCGCAAACCGGACATTGCGCATCGCGGCGCAGATTCAGCTCTCGAAATTTAACCTTGAGTGCGTCGAAGTGGAGCAGGCGTCCAACCAGAGGCTCGCCTATGCCCACAATCAGCTTGATCGTCTCAATCGCTTGCAGCATGCCGATGATCCCCGGCAAAACGCCGAGCACGCCCGCTTGCGCGCAGTTCGGGACCGACTCCGGTGGAGGCGGCTCCGGAAAAAGGCACCGGTAGCACGGTCCACCCAGGTGGGGCGCGAACACAGTCGTTTGCCCTTCGAACCGGAAAACTGAACCGTACACATTTGGCTTACGCTCAAAAACGCAGACGTCGTTCGACAGATAGCGCGTGGCGAAATTATCTGATCCGTCCACGACGATGTCGTATTTGGGCACAATTTGAGAAGCGTTTTCACTGGAGAAACGGCATTGATGTAATTCGATCTTGATCTCCGGGTTGATGTCGCGAAGCCGGTCCTGCGCCGATTCGAGTTTGCCGCGGCCGATGTCTTTTGTTCCGTAAAGAATTTGTCGTTGCAGATTAGAAAGATCGACTTCATCGAAATCCACAATGCCAATTGTTCCCACGCCAGCTGCCGCGAGATAGAGCGCAGCCGGGGATCCGAGTCCGCCGGCGCCGATGCACAAAACCCGCGCAGCCTTTAGCCGGCGCTGTCCCTCAGCTGTGACTTCAGGCATGATAAGATGGCGCGAGTAGCGTTGCAGTTCCTCAGTGCTGAAGAGCACCGCGCTAGTTCGTTGGTTATCGATGATGCTCCCCCTCATGCCGTTGAATTTATTCTAGCACAAAAAAATGGAGCTGGCCGAGCGCGCGTCGAACACATCCGACATCTCCCCGAAAGCTTTCGGGACTACAACTTCCACTATCCGGGCTTTACTCTGTGACCGTCACTGGCGTTCCGACAGAGGCGTTTTCGAAAAACGGCCTCGCCATTCCTTTCGGCAAACGAATGCAACCATGCGATGCCGCAAAGGGCGGAACATAGCCCTGGTGCATCGCGTAGCCGCCTCTGAAGAACATCGCATACGGCATCCGGGCACCATCGAAATGCGTCCCTTTCGGGCGGGAATCTTTTCGCACGTCGATATTTGATCTGACCACGTTGCCGTAATCATCCACGTAATCGCCGAATTCCGTCGAAACGTGGTCTGGGTCTTTCGAGAGAACGGTATAGTGACCGGGCGGCGTGGAGAACCCGGGTTTGCCGGTGGAGACTGTGGATTCGCCGACCAAGCGCTTGCCCATGTAAAAGTACGCTTTCTGTTCGCCAGTATGCACAACGATCTTAGGCGAGCCGGAAGCGCCCTCGTCATTCCACCAACCTGCTACGGACGCACGGGGATACATTCCTGGCGTATAAGGCGGATACTCCTCGCAACTGCAAATAACGAGCGCGACGAGGCTTGCGCCCGCAATTTGGAACAAACGACGACGGTTCATGGAAGCGGATATTTATGTGCAATTGCCCAGACTGCTTCAACTCAAATATTTCATCCATTATTCGTAGCAGGTTCGCCCTCTGGACTCGCGCGGTTTGACGCTGTGCGCCGCGCCCCATACGCTCTTTGACATGACCACTGTGCAGCCGCCGATTGATCTGAAGAATTGGATTGAAGAGAATCGCGAAAAATTCAAGCCGCCAGTCAGCAATCGTTATCTGTACGACGGCCGGGATTTTTTCGTGATGGTCATCAAGGGGCCGAACGCGCGGAATGATTTTCATCTCGTCGATTCCGAGGAGTACTTCTACCAACTCAAGGGCGACATTAAAGTGCGCATTCGCGAAGGAGATCGCATCGTGGATCATGTCGTCAGAGAAGGCGAAACGTTCTTCATCCCGCCAAATGTTCCACACTCGCCCCAGCGTCCGCCGGACACGATCGGTGTGGTGGTTGAGCGCCGCCGACCGCCCGGAGAGAAAGAACACGTCATTTTCTACTGCGAAAACTGCGGGGCGCTGGTGGAAGACATCCACTTCGACTGCGCCGACATCGTCGAGCATTTTAGCCGGGCAATGGTCGATTTCTGGAATGACGACGCTCGCCGCACCTGCAAGAAATGCGGCAAGAAAGTGGAGAAACCGCAGACGGTGAAATCGCTGTAGGGTGCGCTGTTCTCAGCGCATAAAGTTCGCTGAGACAGCGGACGCTACAACGCCGAATGAAGATCGACATTCACACACACATTTTGCCGCGCGAGTGGCCTGACCTCGACGCGAAGTACGGTTACAGCGGATTCGTTCGTCTCGATCATTACAAGCCGTGCTGCGCGCGGATGATGATGGGCGATCGTGTGTTTCGCGAGATCACCGACAACGTCTGGGACCCGGACCGGCGCATCGAGGAATGCGACCGCGACGGCGTTTCGATGCAGGTCCTCTCGACCGTGCCGGTGATGTTCAGCTATTGGGCGAAACCGGCCGATGCCCTTGATCTTTCTCGGAGGCTTAACGACCACATCGCGGGAATCGTTCGTGATCATCCAAAACGATTCGCGGGACTGGCAACCATTCCAATGCAGGATCCGGATCTGGCAGCAAGCGAGCTCCAACGATGCGTCCGCGAACTCGGCTTGCGCGGCGCGGAGATCGGAACCCATGTCGATGCAAATCCACATTCCGGTCGCATCGACCCGTTGAATCTCGATAATGCGTCTCTTCAACCTGTCTGGAGCGCCGCGGAAGAACTGGACGCAGCGATCTTTGTTCATCCCTGGGACATGCTTGGCAAGGAGCGCATGCCGAAATATTGGTTGCCGTGGCTGGTCGGCATGCCGGCTGAAACTTCTCTTGCGATTTGTTCCTTTATTTTCGGCGGCGTCTTCGAGCGATTCCCAAAACTCCGTGTCGCGTTCGCTCATGGCGGCGGCGCATTCCCGTTCAGCATCGGCCGCATCGAGCGCGGATTTCATGTGCGACCGGATCTGGTTGCGACGGAGAACAACACGAATCCACGGAACTACCTCGCTCACGACAATGCACCGGCGCGATTTTATGTGGATTCACTCGTGCACGATGCCCATGCGCTGGGAATGTTGCTCAAGCTCTTCGGCGCGCAACGCGTCGCGCTGGGTTCCGATTATCCTTTTCCGCTAGGCGAAACGAAACCGGGCGAGCTCATCGAATCGATGAGACTTCCCCCCAAGCAGAAAGCCCAGGTGCTTTCCGGGGCCGCACGCGAGTTCCTCGGACTCTGACTTTGACGTTCGGCGTTGGACGCTGGACGTTCGGCATTCTCTCTACAATTCGTGTCTGATCGCCCACAAATCGTGGAACACCGGCTTAAACAAAGATTCTTTCAGAAACGGCACGCCGGGCGAACCGCCCGTGCCTTTTTTCGCGCCGATCGTTCGCTCGACCAGCTTGATGTGCCGATACCGCCACTCCTGCAGGCCCTCATCGAAATCGGTCATTAACTCAAACAGGATCGAGCACTCGGGCGAATCCTTGTAGAGCCGAAGGATTTCCTTCTGCACGCGCTCGTCGGGTCCATTGGGTAGCGTCATGTCGCGATTCTTTAAGTCGGGAGGGATCTGTGCACCGCGAATAGCAAGAAAATCGTAGAAGTGATCAACCACGCTGCGTTCGTGGAGCAGCTTTTGCAGCCGATCGTACCCCGGAAAATTCGGCTTAAGATATGCAACTGTCGATGCGCGTTTGTAGCCAAGCGCGAATTCGACCTCTCGAAACTGTACAGACTGAAAGCCGGATGCGGTCTCGAGCCGGTCGCGAAAACTTGAGAACGACGAAGGTGTCATCGTTTCGAGAATGTCAACCTGCGCCACGAGCACCTTCATGATCGTCCGCACACGTTTGAATGTGTGGATCGCGCCGAAGAGATCGCCGGCCGAAAAATCTCTCTTTATCTTCTCAAACTCATGCAGCAACTGCTTGAACCAGAGTTCGTACGTTTGATGGATGATGATGAATAGCGTCTCGTCGTGCTCAGGCGGACTTGAGCGCGGCTTCTGAAGCGAGAGCAGATTCTCCAGATCGAGGTAGCTGGCGTATGTAAGCGAAGCCATAAGTTGATGCTCGCTCGAGCGTTTTAGCGCTTCAACGAGCTGAAGCCATACTAAATGCTCGATGCTCGATGACAAAACTCGTTTCTCAAACGGTTCAGTATGGGGCGTTGGACGTTGAGCGTTAGGCGTTCGGAGTTTTCTGCCGCAACTCGATTATGAGTAAGAGCACGATTATGAGAATGAGGACGCTAGCCCAACTGGCGCAGGTACTCCCGATCCCAAGCCGCGGGAATGCTTTCCCGCGCCGAATACGGCCCAGGTTCATATGCGCGCGAGGAAATGCCATGCTGGCTTAGTTCACACACGTGCCAATCCTGCTTGTTTACCATGTCCCAGAATTCGATTGCATCGTCTGGCTTGAAGTCTTCGCGCCGAAATGCTTCCGAGTGAAAAAACCAATCGCAGAAGATTAACGTTCGCTCTGGCGACTGCGGCTCAAGCTGATGCAGCATTACGTAATCGGTATGCAAACTGAGCAGCATGTTTGGAAAAATGGAGTAATAGAAAACGAATCGGAAATCTTGGTCGCCGAAATTGCCCACGGGCAATGCGCAGGTATGACCGCTCATCGTCAGGCTCTTGTCGCTCGCGATCCGCATGAACCCACCCAGAAACTGTCCTTCGGTCAGGTCATTCTCTGAGGAGTCGTGCGGTGAGATTTTCGAAAGCTCAGGATGCACTCCCAGGCAGTGATAACACTCCGAATAATTTTGAAAGATCAACTTCCAATTAGCGCACACATCGTAATCGATCCGTCTCGCTGAGCGCAGGCACGGCAAATTCCAACGCGAAAATTTTTCGGCCAAAGGAGCAAACCATCGTTCCAGAGGAAGGGGGGAATCTGCGAGATTCACAAAGATGAATCCTTCCCACAAGGCAACGTTCACCGGATGCAATGAATACTCCGCCTTATCAAAGCCTGGCACACCTTCCATGTGCGGCGTGCCGAGTAATCGTCCATCCAGCGCATACGTCCAGGCGTGATACGGACATTGAATTGCCGCGCACTGTCCATTCCTGTTTTCGATTAGTCGGCTTCCCCGGTGGCGACACACATTGTAAAACCCGCGAATCGCGTCGCGTTTATCGCGGACGATGATCAAGCTCTCGCCCGCGACCTCTGCGGTAAAAAAATCACCGGCTTGCACGACGCGGCTCTGATGCCCGACCAACACCCATTCCCTGGAAAAAATCTTCTCCTGTCTTTGCCCCAGCCTGAAAAGTCTCGGGCGTTTTGTGAAACTGCGAAGCTGCGGTCGCGTGCATCACGTCAATCGGTCGAGGTGTTGTTTTTGAGTACCTCATAGCGCAGAACCCCGCCGCACTCCAAGATGCAAGCGGCACACCCAGGCTCGCAATGTCGGCCACGTTTTGGAGTGCGCCAGTGCTCTGGCGCTTTTCAAGTTTATTTCAGCACCGCCTGGTGGAACTCGTGCCAATCGTCAAGATTATTCAGGTTCACCGCATCTTTCGGCGAAGAAGCGTCATCGGCGACGCTGCATACGCCCAAAATACCCTTTCGCGTTTCATCGTCGTGATTGTAGCCGCGCACCGCCGCGTTGTGCTTCTCGATTGCGTCGCGATTCAGGGATTTCGCGTTCTTCTTTACCCACGCCTCGAACTGCGGATAGGTCGGCTTATTTTGTTTGATAAAGTCTCG
>QHRD01000039.1 GCA_003220005.1 Verrucomicrobiota bacterium
CCGAAGGCGTGCGGGATTCCACAGAAACGCTCTATAACTCGGCTTTCTGCTGACGGCTGAGCAATTCTTCAAGAGCAGCTGTCGGCTTTTTACTTTGATAGAGCACAGCGTAAATCTGATCAATAATCGGCGTGACAACGTTCAATCGCCGCGCGCATTCCCATGCACTTAGGGTGGTAGGAATGCCTTCGGCCACCGTTTTCATATCAGCCGTAATCTGAATGAGTGGTTCGCCTTGCCCCAGGCGCTGGCCCACAGTGTGATTGCGGCTGCGCTCACTGTAGCAGGTCAAAACCAGATCGCCCGCTCCGCTTAGTCCATAAAAGGCATTCACGTTGCCGCCCATTCCAACTCCGAGCCGGACCAGTTCGGCCAACGATCGAATGGCCAATGCCGCTTTGGAATTGTCACCCAGTCCGAGTCCATCGCTAATTCCTGCAGCAATCGCAAACACGTTTTTTAACGCGCCGCCCAACTCGACAGAGACGACATCTCGACTGGTGTAAATGCGAAACCGAGGACTTCCCAAGGCGCCTTGCAGACTCGCCGCGCAATCAACATCATCGCAGGCGATCACTGTTGCGGTGGGAAGGCTTTGCGCGATCTCCACCGCGAGGTTCGGGCCTGATAAGACGGCGATCCGGTGTTCCGGGAAAATTTCATGCAAGATTTGGCTCATCCGCAGCCCACTCGCGTGCTCGATGCCTTTGGTACAACTCAGCAAAACGGCGTGCGGGTTATTAATTACTTTTCGCACACGAGTTGCGATCTCGCGCAGTGCAGTTGATGGCGTCACAAAGACTATCAGGTCCGCTGCAGCGCAATCGGGTAATTCTGACGTAACAGACACTGTTTCGGGCAATGTGATGCCTGGAAGATAGTCGCTGTTATCGCGCGTTTTTTGCATGCGCGTGACGCGATCGACATTGTGACCCCAAAGCGAAACCTGCCCTCCGTCTTTGCCCCATAACCACGCCAATGCCGTTCCCCAAGCACCGGCGCCCAGAACTGCCGTGTGGGCAATGCTCATTTTCGCGTAAAACGCGGTTCGCTGCCGTGCATGAGCCGCGAAATATTTGAATGATGGCGCCAAATCACAACCGCAGCCATACCCAGCGAGAAGTAAAACAGGGCGTTTCCACGAATTTCATTTACCCGTGTCATTAGCAAAATGACGAATGGCAGCGCGATGGCGGTTACCACTGAGGCTACCGACACATACCGCGTGAACCAGAAAATCGATATCCAAATGATGACAGCAATCACGGCCGCAAGCGGCACCAGCCCGAAAAGCGCTCCGACAGAGGTAGCAACCCCCTTTCCGCCGCGAAACTTTAGCCATAGGGGAAAAGAATGTCCGATGACACTAGCAACCGCTGCGAAGATTCCAATTATTTCCGCTGAAACCCATTCCGGCCGCGTGTCCGTTACGAGTGACATCGAAATCGTGACGGCGCCGAAGCCCTTTAAGAAATCCAAGGCGAACACTGTATACCCATATCGTTTGCCCAGCGCGCGCACGACATTGGTCGCGCCAATATTACCGCTACCAACCTTTCGGATGTCGATTCCCGCGATTTTTCCGGCTAAATATCCGAAAGGAATCGATCCTAGCAGATAACTTCCAATTCCTACAACGGCTAACGTGAGCATCGAGCATTTATAGGGATTGGCAGCTTGTCACGGGGGGTAGCGCTGCCAGATCGTAAGTAATTCTTGGACAGCCAAATAGATATTATAGAAATATCCACCGGCGTAATTCCGCTTATGCGTGCGGCTTGGCCAAGCGAGGTGGGGCGCAAAGCTGTTAACTTCTGCCTGGTCTCAGAACGGAGCCCGGCAATCTTGCTATAATCAAGTCCATCCGGGATAACTTGGTTCTGCTTGGATTCAAGCTGGCGATTCTGCTCGGATTGCCGCGCGGCATAGCCCTCATACTTAGAATCGGTCTCGAGCAATTCCCAGATGATAGTCGGCACAAGCGAGCGAATCTCAACTGGCACGTTCTGCACGGTAAAATCCGGCTGTTTAAATAATTGGGAAATCGGAATTCCTCTCAGTTTCGTTTCAGTGGCTATCAATCGAGCTTGCTCAAGCAGGCGCACTTTTTCTTGGAAACGACCATAGCGGGCATGGTTGATCAAGCCTGCAGTAAATGCATTTTCAGTCAAGCGCTGGTCAGCGTTATCGTGCCGGAAAAAAAGTCGGTCCTCAGCCCGGCTTGTAAACATCCGGTATGGCTCTTCTGTTCCTTTCGTGACCAGATCGTCTATCAAGACCCCGACGTAACCTTGTTTCCGATCCAAGACGAATGACGGGCGGCCTTGAACTTTCAAGGCGGCGTTAGTGCCGGCAACCAAACCTTGAGCTGCTGCCTCTTCGTAGCCGGAAGTGCCATTAACTTGGCCGGCAAAATACAGACCGGCGATTAGCTTGGTTTCCAAGGTGGGAAGAAGCTGTGTCGGAGGGAAATAATCGTATTCGACGGCATAGCCCGGTCGCATGATCTCCGCATCTTCGAGACCTGGAATCGAGTGCAAAAATTGCAGCTGAATTTCATACGGCAAACTAGTGGAGATCCCATTTACGTAATACTCGAGTGTATGTCGTCCTTCTGGTTCCAGGAAGAGCTGGTGCAAGCTCTTTTCCGGAAATTTGACGACTTTGTCTTCGAGGGATGGGCAATATCGCGGCCCAGTCCCCTTTATACGCCCGGTATATAGCGGCGATCGATCGAGGTTTGCCCGAATGATTTCATGCGTTAGCCGCGTTGTGTGGGTAATCCAACACGGCATTTGTTCCACGTGGAACTTACCATCTCGAAAAACGTTCAGCGTGAAAATATCGTCATTGGACCGGTTGGCGATTTCGTCATGCTCAAATCCAAAGGTGGGCGGAGGGTCTTCTCCTAACTGAATTTGACACCGAGAAAAGTCAATCGAGCGCGCATTTAGCCTGCATGGAGTTCCGGTCTTAAAGCGACCGATGTTGAAGCCAAGCTGTTGAAGATTCATACTCAGCGTTGAGCTCGTGTCGCCCATTCGCCCTCCGGGTTGGGTATTTGTGCCCACGTGCAGCAGACCGCGCAAGAATGTCCCAGACGTGATAATAACGCTGTGCGCGGCTATCTTGAACCCAAAGTCGGTTTCCAGACCAATCGTTCTGCCGCCATCGACAATGATGCGGGAGACCGTTGCCTGCGTTAGATCGAGATTTTCCGCCTGCTCCAAAATCGCCTTCATGCGAAACTGGTAGGCTTTTTTGTCGCACTGCACTCTTGGAGCTCGAACAGATGGTCCTTTGCTACGATTCAGCATACGGAAGTGGATCCCCGTGGCATCGGCATTGATGCCCATAGCGCCGCCCATGGCATCGATCTCGCGAACGATATGTCCCTTGGCCAAGCCCCCTATCGCTGGGTTACATGACATCTGACCAATCGTGTCCAAGTTTTGGGTCAACATCAACGTGCGGCAACCAATTCGTGCGGCGGCGAGTGCTGCTTCGATCCCCGCGTGACCGCTACCGACCACCACTACATCATACTCTGTTGCCGACGTGAACATAAATACCTTCTAGTAAGCAATTTATCGTAATATAACCCGCTCCTGCATGCCATCTTCTCGTGTCGCGCCAGTTAGTCTGGCCGAAGTCTGCGATGCCTGAATGGCTCTATACGCCACGCGGCCAAGCACGACTAGCAGTAATGCGGTCGTGACAAATGCTCCCCCCCAGATCCAGTACTCGATCATGCGTGGATAACTTTTGCCGCGCATGATGCGCACGGCAAATTGTCCTAATGTCCCTACATAAGCATACAAAAAAATACCGGGTACTCTCCCGATTGAGGCCCACAACATGTAACTTCCAAAACGAATTCGGGTGAGACCATAAAAGTAATTCAGAAGGCTCGTGGGAAAAAGTGGATGCAACTGGCTCAGGAGAATGATCTTCCAGCTTTCGCGTTCCACGACCGGACCCAACGCGCGGAGTGTTGGATTACCGGAAAGTTTGCGCTGAAACCACCGCCTGGCAATTGACCGGCTCAGCGCAAACGAAATTGCGGTAGCTACGACGTTGCCCGTAAACACGATCAAAAATCCCCACCACAGACCGAAGAAAAAGCCGCCCCCTACAGCAAGAATACCGCCCGGAAGCAGAAGAATATTACAGAGTGCAAAAAGGAGCGGATAACCAATCGCCGCCCATGCGCCCCAGCTCATTACACGCTGTTGCAGCGCCTCGATAAAATTGACGATAGGAACGAACCGCGACAGCGCAATGGCCAGCGCGATCGCTAGCACCAGGGCCCCAATCTGATAGCAAATCGCGCGGCGGATCTTGGACATTCTCGGCATTGTGCGCGTTTCAGCAGCTTCGCGCAAATTTCGTCAGCTGGAGATCGTTTTGCTCAATTAGACGCTGGAAGCCTGTGCGCTCCGACGACGCGGAATCCCGAGGCTGTCAAAAATTACCCGCGTAGCGTCCGAGCGGTTCAGTGTATAGAAGTGAATACCTGCGACATCGTTGTCCAGAAGATCGTGGCATTGTTCCAATGCATAATGAATACCGACACGCCTGACCATTTCGGGATCGCTTTGGCAACGCTGTAGAGCGCGAAGAAGTTTGGAGGGAAAACGCGCGCCGCCCGCTAGCTCGGCCATGCGTTTTAATCCGCTGATGGAGGTAATCGGCATGATGCCAGCGATAATGGGGATGTGAATGTTAGCTAGTATGCACCGTTCGCGGAAGTCGAGGAAGTCGCGATTATCGAAAAACAGCTGTGTAACGATGTAATCGGCGCCGGCGTCCACTTTCGCTTTGAAGTAATCCATTTCGAGCAGTCGATTTGGCGTGGCCGGATGTCCTTCGGGGAAACCGGCCACTCCAACTCCGAAACCACGGTGGTCTGGATGCACGCCGGATTCGTTGAATCGGTGAATGAATTTGACCAGATCAATGGCATGTTGGAACGAATCCCGCGATTTATCGTAAGCGACTCCAACTGGTCTATCGCCGCCGAGCGCCAGAATATTCCCGATGGTCGACTTCGCGTACCGAAGGAGAATCTCCTCGACTTCCTGTTGGCTGTGGCGGACGCACGTCAGATGGGGAATCGGATCCAGCTTTGTTGTATGTTGAATGCGCTCAACAAGATCGTGAGTTAAATCGCGCGTAGAACCGCCGGCGCCATAAGTCACGCTCACAAAATGCGGCATGTACGATTCAAGGTCGCGAATCGTTTGGTAGAGGGTCTCGGCCGCCTCGGGCGTTTTCGGAGGAAAGAACTCGAAAGAAAACGTGGGAGAATTCCCCCGGATAATATCGGTGATGTGCATGACTCGCGCCGTATCTTCGTCTCTGTCGCGACTTTCGGTCAACTCGCCCGCAATCGCGGGCTCCACAGGACGCGCGATTATACTTTCGTTAACGACGACTGCGCCGTCTCCGACGCTGCTCTTCGGAGCTCGGCATCTGACACAGATGCCCTGCAGACCAGAAGGGCAATGACGCCAATGAAGATTGCGCGGAGTGTTCTGTGCATGCCGTTTGTTAAAGCATTCCTGAGCAACGCGCCAATAGGTTTGAATAACTTCGAACAAGTGCCAGTGCGTTTTGGCAACGAACATTTGTCGCAGTGGCACTCGGATGTTATCAACAGCTCGTCATCAGTCCCAATTCGCGAAGAGAACCAGGGGGTGCAGGCCCGCGTTATTCACGCGAATTAGATGAAGAAATCTTGGAAAGAAAAACCTAATCGTCTCTGTACATTGTGAGAAACTTTTCTAGCCGAGTCCAGAAGCGTTCGGGATTTCATGTTCTCTATCCACCTCTAGCCGTTCAGATGCCACACGGCATGTGCGCGTTAGCGGTGATGACCAAAGCGCCTCAGGCAGGACAAGTAAAAACGCGTCTCGTTCCACCGCTTACGCCAGATGACGCGGCCGAACTAAACAAATGTTTCCTGCGCGACACAGCGGGCGGGATCGCGAGTGCCTGTACCCGTCGCCCTGTGGGCGACGCAGCCGGCAAGAGTTCACCACTTCAGGAAAGCGCTTCGCATAGCGAAGCGGCAACAACGGAGGCGATGGGCATAGCTGTTTACACACCAATGGGTGCCGAATCAGCTTATGATGATATCCTCCCGGGAGATTTCAGTTTGCTACCACAACGAGGGATCGGTTTTGGCGAACGTCTTTATTTCGCCGCGGAAGATTTGTTCAGATGTGGTTTTGACTCGGTTTGTCTGATTGATTCCGACAGCCCAACCGTCCCTGCTAGACACTTCTCGAGAGCCATCGAACTTCTGAAGACGCAAGGCGATTGCATCGTGCTGGGCCCGAGCAACGACGGCGGCTACTATTTGATTGGGCTCAAAAAACCGCATCGCGAGCTTTTCGAGGAAATCGACTGGAGCACAGAACGCGTGTTCGACCAAACCATGCGCCGCGCGCGAGGAATGGGTCTGGAAGTCAAACTGTTGCCGCGTGGATACGACGTTGATGATGCCGCGAGCTTGCAGCGGCTCCGCGATGAGTTGCTCGGCCGAAATGCACGCCACAACGTCGCGCTGAATACGCGGAAGTTTCTCGCGAGCTTGATTGCGAGGAAAAAATTGTAGGGCGGGCGCTCCTCCTGCCCAAACGCGGCAACCGATGCGGTTGCCCTACAATCGGCGTAACGCTAGCCTCCGAGGGTGAGCGAGAACGCAAAACGCGCGTTGGTCACTGGCGGCGCTGGCCTGATTGGCTCGCACGTTGTTGATCTCCTTGTTCGTGAGGGATGGAGGGTGCGCGCGCTCGATAATCTTGAGCGGCAAACCCATCGTCGCGGCAAACCTGCGTGGATCAACGGAAAGGCGGAATTCGTCGAGGGCGACTTGCGCGATCGCGACACAATCATAGCGGCCCTCGATCAGATCGACGTCGTCTTTCACCAGGCGGCTTACGGCGGATACATGCCGGAGATCACGAAATTTGTGCATGTGAATTCGCTTGGCACAGCGCAGATGCTGGAAGTAATTCGAGAACAGAATCTGCCGGTCCAAAAAATTATCGTGGCGAGCTCGCAGGCAGTTTACAGCGAAGGCGCTGGCGATTGCCCGAAACACGGCCTGGTTTTTCCTCCTGTGCGGCCGGTGGAACAACTGCGTCAGGGCGACTGGCAGGTGCACTGTCCAATGTGCGGCGCCGTCACAAAGAGCGTTCCCACTGCCGAGAACGCCCCGGTGGGCGGCGAAACCGTTTACGGCCTGACAAAAGTCGATCAAGAGCGACTCGTGCTGCTCTGGGGAAAACAGGTTGGCATTCCCACGGTTGCGCTGCGTTACTCCTGTACCTTCGGACCGCGACAATCGATCTTTAACCCTTACACTGGCGTGATCGCGATTTTTTGCACACGGCTGCTGAACAATCTGCCGCCAGTGCTCTATGAAGACGGCGAGCAGACGCGCGATTTTTCCTTCGTGGAAGACATCGCGTACGCAAACCTGCTCGCCGCGGAAACCGATAAGCTCGACGGACTGCCGGTGAACATCGGCAGCGGACACGGCACGCCGATTCGCGAAATTGCCGAGCAGCTCTCGAATGTTTTGAAGCTGGATACCGCGATTGCGGGACCCGAGATCAACGGCGAATTTCGGCCCGGCGAAATGCGGCATCTTACCAGCGACACGAGACTCGCTCGATCTGCCGGTTACAAACCAACAGTTGATCTCAGCGACGGTATCGCCCGTTACATCGATTGGATCCGCACCCAATCAGACATTCGCGATTACTTCAGCGAAGCGAGCGAAATTTTGAAGGAAAAGGGAATTGTTCATCGGGTAGCGAGATGAACATTACTGCCGGCACTCCCAATTTCGATGCCAGGGTCGCCGAGCATGCGCGGAAGGATTTTCCGTTGCTCGATGCTGGCATGACTGTGGGCGACGCGCTGCAGCGCATTCGGCGCGAGGGCGTGGGGGAACGCGTGATTTATTTTTATGCTGTCGATGAACAGAAGCGGCTCGTAGGCGTAGTGCCTACGCGGCGTTTGCTAACGGCCCCGCTCGAAACGCCGTTGAGCGAAATTATGGTGCGGCGCGTCGTGACCATTCCCGCGGCAGCAACTGTCCTGGACGCATGTGAGTTTTTCGTGCTTTACAAATTTCTCGCTTTCCCTGTCGTAGACGAGCAGCGCCGCGTCATCGGCATTATCGACGCAAATCTTTTAGCAGAAGAAATTTTAGAGGCGGGCGAAAGCGAAGACCGGCTGCGACCAACTTTGCCCGTTGGTCCCGAATTTTTCGAGGCGCTCGGTTTTCGCTTGGAACAAATCGGCGCGTCGCCGTGGCGCGGTTTTCGGTTTCGTTTCCCATGGCTGCTGGTCACGGTGACCGGCGGAACGCTCTCAGCGATTCTGGCGCGCTTTTTTGAAGCGACGCTGGCGCGCAGTCTGGTGCTGGCGTTCTTTCTCACCATGGTGCTTGCCCTGAATGAAAGCGTGAGCATGCAATCGATGAGCGTGACGATCCATGCGTTGCGCTCGATCTCGGTCACAAGGGGCTGGCTGGCATCTGCGTTTCGGCGCGAAGTAGTCACGGCGCTTTTGCTCGGTGTGGCCTGCGGCGTTGTCGTCAGCGCGATCGTGTTTGTGTGGCGCAACGATTTTGCCGGCGCATTTGTCATTGGCAGTAGCATCGCGGTTTCGCTGGTGAGCGCCTGCGTGCTCGGGTTGGGCGTGCCGTCGCTTCTTCATCGATTCAAGCTCGACCCAAAAATTGCGGCCGGCCCAGTCACGCTCGC
This sequence comes from Verrucomicrobiota bacterium, assembly GCA_003220005.1. Classification (GTDB taxonomy): domain Bacteria; phylum Verrucomicrobiota; class Verrucomicrobiia; order Chthoniobacterales; family UBA10450; genus Udaeobacter. The sequence continues at coordinate 8,787 of QHRD01000039.1, forward strand.
GGTGGCCGATCTTGTCGCGCTGGTGATTTACTTCAACAGCGCGTGGCTGGTTTTGCGATGAGCAACGTGTTTAAAAGCCAGTCCTCCGCGAGCAGAGTTGGCACGGATCGTCAGGGTTTGTTTGTAACCATTGTCGTCGCCGGTTGACTCATCTCAAGCTGCGCACTCACCTTCCGAATTTGCGCCGCCTGCTCTTTTACCTGTGCCGCCAGGGCTTGCGTTTCCTTCCGCTGCTGCGCCAGCGTTGCCTGTAGCTCGGTAATCGTTGCCTGCAATTGGCCAAACTGGTGCTGCTCCGATTTGTTAAGCATGGCTTGGCGGCGGTGGGCGCCTCGACGAACAGGCACAGTTTTCTTTTTTCCGCCACCAGCCATCGGCACGGTTCCCAATTTTCCAGTGTCATCGACATAGACCAATGCGGCCGTGCTCATATTGACGTTCGCTCCGGAGATGCTGTTAATATAACAGGCGGTATACCCCGAAAAATCACCGCCGATTTGAATTACGCCATCTTGGCCAGCGAAACCGTTTGCGCCCGAACCGATACAAATATTGCCTGCGCCATCTACATCATAGCCTGCCGCGTAACCGATGGCTGTGTTGTCGTCGCCAGTGTTACTCGTACCGGAAAGCGCCAGCGCACCCATCGCGGTGTTGTAGGACCCGGAAACATTGCTCGCAGCCGCCTCGTCGCCCATCGCGGTGTTGTTGGTCCCCGAAACATTGCTCGAAAGCGCGCTATCACCAAAGGCATTATTGGATTCTCCCCTCTGATCATAGTAAAGCGCGGAGTTGCCGACAGCGTTGTTATAATCTCCGGTCATGTGACTATAAAGGGCAGTGGAGCCGAACGCATTGTTGCGAAATCCATCGTCGTTGGAATACAGCGCATAATGTCCGAAAGCGGAGTTCTTTTCTCCGTTGCCGCTTCGGCTAAAATCATTGTAATAGAGCGCTTGATAGCCAACAGCGGTGTTGTATTGGGCATTATAGTTGTAGACCAGCGCGTCCGTGCCAGTGGCGGTATTTTCACTGCCGTTGGTGTTGAGCAAGAGCGCTGCGGCGCCAACGGCAGTGTTTGAGCTGCCGTTATTCGACGCCAGCGCTCCGGCGCCGACGCCTGTATTATAGCTTCCGTCAGTGTCGCCGAAGAGTGAATACCAACCTAGGCCGGTGTTTCCGGCGCCGCTGGTCAGGCTAAGAAGGGCATTGCAGCCTTCCCCGGTAGTGAATCCAGGGTAGCATCCATCGGGCGGCGGACCTCCGTAACCGCCGCCGCCCTGCATATTTGGGAGAAACGCAAGGAATGAAAATGTGATTCCATGAAAGATCGCTGCGTATTTTGCTTTCATGACCTCATGTTTTGGTAAGAATCCGGCGCACTTGTCGAGCAGAATTTTCAAGCGAGGACACGAGTACGCTGCTGGCAATCGCAGGCGCTTTCAGTATTTGCCGCTTGCCAAATACTAAGCGCTAACGAGACGCTAACGCTATTGTGTTCCTCTCGGTTATTATCCCGGCGTTGAATGAGGAGGAACCAATCGCGGGCGTGGTGAGTGAATGTTTCGCGACCGGGCTACCGGACGAAGTGATTGTAGTCGATAATGGCAGCGCCGATCGCACACCCGAGCGCGCACGTGGAGCGGGCGCACGCGTGGTGACGGCCCCGCGTGGGTACGGGCGCGCATGCGCAGCCGGTGTTCGCGCACTTTCGCCTGAGTGCGACATCGTTGTTTTTATCGATGGCGACGGCAGCGATTGTCCCGAATTTATGCAGCAGCTTGTGGATCCGGTCGCAGCGGGAAAATTCGATTTCGTGATCGGCTCGCGCGCGCGAGGTCAGCGCGAACCTGGCAGCATGAACTTCCAGCAGGTTTTCTCCGGACGCATCGTCGGCGCGTTTCTACGACTGCTTTACGGAGTTCGTTACACCGACATGTGCCCGTTTCGCGCGATTCGCCGCGATGCGCTCGCCAGACTCAACATGCGTGAGAAGACTTATGGTTGGAATTTGGAGATGCAGATGAGAGCCGCATGCGCCGGGCTGCGTATTCTCGAGATTCCGGTAAACCACCGCCGGCGCGCCGGTGGAGAGTCAAAAGTCTCAGGCACACTCCGTGGCACGTTTGTCGCCGGCGCTCGCATCCTGGCAACGCTGTTTCGGGTAGCGTTGGAATAGCATGCCAGCTTGCCCGCCGTGTCGGGTTCGATTTACTTTTGCCAATTGAATGCTCCAACCGAAAATGCACGCAGAAAAACCGGAGACGTCTCAGGACTGCAATCCGCAGAGTTCTCGCGCATCTTGTTAATTAAACTTTCTGGCTTGGGCGATGTTGTGCATACGCTGCCCGTGCTTGTGAAGTTGCGCGCACGTTATCCGGCGGCGCGGATCGACTGGTTAATCACCCCGGAGAACGCTGAGATCGTGCGCTGCCATCCGGCGCTCTCAAATGTCGTTGTTTTTAAGCGGAGCGATTTCTCGAAGCGCGGCCGCAGATGGAATGCGGCGTTGTCGTTTCTCGGTCTGCTCAAGCAAATCCGCCATGTGAAATATGATTTAGTAATCGATCTGCACGGTCAGGCGCGCTCTGCGTTTTTCGCACTTGTTAGTGGAGCGCGTGTGCGCGTCGGATTTGATCGGCCCGTCAAAGATATAATCCGACGCGGTTGGCGGGGCGCGCGGGAAGGGTCATGGATAGCTTACACGCATCGTATCCCTATTCCGACGCTCGACGTTCACGCGATCGATCGTTACCTCTGGGTTGGGCCGTTGCTTGGCCTCGATGACAACCCACCAGAACTCACTATTCATCTTTCATCGCAAACCGCCCAGAATGTACAGCGCGTATTGGAGGAGCATGACATCCCCGCGTCCAAAGCGCTCGCCGTGCTTGCGCCGGGAACTGTATGGGAGACCAAGCGCTGGACCATTGAAGGATTTGCAGCCGTCGCGCGCCAGTTTCTTCACGACGGTTTTGCCGTCGCTGTGGCGGGTGCTAAACGCGACCAGCCGCGATGCCGGGAAATCGCTGCCGCCGCACCGGGTGCGTGTGATCTTTCCGGTAAAACAACCCCCGCAGAATTGGCTGCGCTTATTCAGCGGGCCGAGGTTTGCGTGACGAATGATTCCGGCGCGATGCATCTTGCCGTGTCGCTCGGCAAACCCATGGTCAGCGTGTTTGGCCCCACGAATCCGATTCGCGTCGGCCCTTATCACCGACCCGAATCGGTCGTACGCATGGGCTTGCCATGCTCGCCATGCAATTTCCGTTGGCTGAGCCAATGCCCATTTGATCACGCTTGCATGAAGCAGGTGACATCCGCGATGGTGATCGAGCGCGTACGGAAAATTCTTGCGACAGCCACGAGCGACGCTGAATCTGCAATTCACATTCGCGCGAATGAGTAAGACGAAAGCGATCTTCGCTGGCTTGCTCGCCGGGTTGCTCGGCGGGATCGTGATGACAACGCTGATGTTATTGCTTGCTGCGTTCGGTGTGGCGACGCCGCTCGTGATCATCGGCGACCGCCTTTCGGTTTTCATCTCCCCGGGTCCGTTTCTTTCCCTGATGGGCAAAGTGGGCGGGTACAATCATCTGAAGCAGCTTGGCGTTGGATCGACAATCAGTGGACAACTCCTGGTTGTTGCGATTGGCGGAATGGTCTTCGGATTGGTGGCGCGACGTTATCCGGCGCGACTCTCAGCAATGTGGACAATGTCGATCTTTGTTTTGCTACCGATCATTGCGTTCGCAATCGCGTTATGGCCGGTCCTGGGCACAAGCTATCTTGGCCTGCCAATCGACGTCGCGCGCCTGGTCACACTGGTAGGCTTCGCGTTGTGCTTTTTTTTCTTCGAGCGAACACTCGTCGCCAGCTTTCAATTCCTGACAATGCGAAAAGTTGCAAAGCACGACTACGAATTTACTCCAGCCGTCGGCCGGCGAGCATTTGTCTTGAGCGCAATAGGAATTGTCGCCGCGGGTGGTGGAGCTGCGCTGGCCCGCAAACTTTATCGCGCTGCAACATTCAGCTACGACGGCACGCAATACAAAGGCCGCATCGTCGAGCCGATTACGCCTAACGAAATGTTTTATTGCGTAACGAAGAACGTGGTCGATCCCAGGGTGGATGTTGATCTCTGGCACCTGGAAGTGAGTGGACTCGTGCAAAATCGCGCGACGTGGCGATTTCAGGATCTCGTAGACCTCCCAATGCGTGAGCAGCAGACGACATTGATGTGCATTAGCAACGGGCTCGACGCGGGGCTGATCAGCAACGCACTCTGGAAAGGTGTTCCATTGCGCGATTTGCTTGACCGAGCGGCGCCGCTTTCGAACGCTGCCCGGGTGCGCTTTCACGGCGTTGATAATTATACCGATACCATCCCGCTGGAGAAAGCCATGGAGCCAACCACATTGCTCGCCTACGAAATGAATGGTGCTCAATTGCCGGACAGGCACGGTTACCCGTTGCGCGCGATTGTGCCGGGCTACTTCGGCGAGAAACATGTGAAATGGCTTACGCGGATCGAATTGACGGATGCCGATGCGAAAGGATTTTACGAAACGCAAGGCTGGGGCCCCGATTTCATCGCGCCGACGAGGTCGCGAATCGATGTGCCCGAATACGACTCGCGGTTTTCGTTAGGCGAATTGAAGGCGCCAATCGAAATCAAGGGTATCTCTTACGGCGGCGACCGCGGCATCTCGCGTGTCGAGCTCAGCTTTGATGACGGCAACAGCTGGCGTGACGCAAAAATTTATTACGCCGGCGGCGATCTCTCGTGGTCGCTTTGGAAGACGGAATGGACGCCGGACGCAGCAGGTGATTATGTCCTTGCAGTCCGCGCCACCGACGGCGAAGGCGACGTGCAGGAATTTGAAGAAGACCGCGGTTGGTTCTCCGGCATAAGCGGATTGCACAAAATCAACGTGCACATAACGGCGTGAGTTGCTGGTCAGAACCTGTGCAACTTGAGTCGTGTGCTAAATTCTATCGATGGAGAAAGTCATCATTGTCGGGAGCGGCTGCGCCGGGTTGACGGCGGCGATTTACGCTGCCCGGGCTAATCTGAGGCCGCTGGTGCTGGAAGGTCGGCAACCGGGCGGCCAACTTTCTACCACGACGTTAGTGGAAAATTATCCTGGCTTCCCGGATGGAATCGATGGACCTGAGCTTATTCTTAACATGCACAGGCAAGCAGAAAAATTTGGCGCACGTTTCTCTTACGCAGAGGTGACCGATTTCGATGCAAGCAACAAGCACATCCGCGTCGAAGCCGACGATGAATGGCTGGAGACGCAGGCGTTGATCGTCGCCAGCGGAGCTTCAGCGCGGTATTTGGGACTGGAAGACGAAGAGAAATTGATCGGCCACGGGCTGACCTCGTGCGCAACGTGCGACGGTGCATTTTACAAAAACGTGCCGGTGTGCGTAGTCGGTGGCGGCGATTCGGCCGCCGAGGAATCGTTGTTTCTCACCCGGTTCGCTTCAAAGGTTTATCTGATTCATCGCCGCGATAAAATGCGCGCTTCAATAATTATGCAGGAGCGCGTATTCGCGAACAAGAAGATCGAACCGATCTGGAACACGGTGGTTACGAAATACGTTGCCGATGAAAAAGGCGAGATGCGTGCCGTGCGTTTACGCAACATGAAGACCGGCGAAGAGCGCGAACTTCCCGTGGCGTGCGTGTTCATGGCGATCGGCCACGACCCGAACTCGAAGCCGTACCGGGGCAAACTCGATATGGATGGCGACGGCTATTTGATCACCAAAAATCTGGTCGAGAGCAAGCATCCCGGCGTATTTGTGGCAGGCGACGTTGCCGATCGCGTTTACAAGCAGGCTGTGACTGCGGCGGGTTCCGGCTGCGCGGCGGCAATAGATGCTGAGAAATACCTGAGCGAGCTAGAGAGTCGCTGATTTCCGATTGCCGAATCAAAGAAAGTCGTTTGCGCGGCGGATCTAAAAGCGCGAACAAAGGAGTTTGGATTGCGCGTAATGAAGCTCGTCGACGCGTTTCCTAGGACAATCGGCAATGTCATGAAGATCTGCGACCTGACTCAGTTTTATTCTCCGCTTAGCGGCGGCGTGAAGCGTTATCTTCACGAGAAGATCGCGTACGTCAGGAACTATTCGCCGAAAGACGAGCATGTTCTCGTTATCCCCGGGCCAAAAACCGGGGTCGCAACCGATGTGCGGTCGCGAATCTATTCGATCCGCTCGCCGTTGGTCTCGCGGAGTTCGCGTTATCGCGCGCTGCTTAATCTGCGCGCGATCGAAGAAATCTTGGAACGCGAGCAGCCTGATCTCATCGAATCGAGCGACCCATATCAGATTGGATGGAAAGCGATTGCTGTGGGACGTACGCTGAAAATTCCGGTTGTTGGTTTTTATCACTCGCATTTCCCGGAAGCATATTTGAAAGGCGCCGCGAGATTTTTGGGCAAACGCGGCACCCTGCGCGCGATGAAATTAACGCGCGCCTATGTTTGTAAACTCTATAACCGCTTTCAGACCACTCTCGTTCCGTCGCAGAGATTGGCGGGGCTCCTCTCTGAATGGGGCGTGCACAATGTCCGGCCAGTGCGGCTTGGCGTGAACACCCAAGTTTTCAAGCCTGCACCCGATGATGCAACAGCCACACGCCAGTCGTTAGGCGTGGAAGCGGGCCAAAAGCTGCTGCTCTACGTTGGGCGCCTGGCTAAAGAGAAAAATACCCAAACGCTGTTTCGAGCATTCGAGCTTCTACGTCGGCGAGACAGGAATGAATTTCACCTGCTGGTTATTGGCGATGGACCGCAGCGGCACAGAGTACAAAAATTGCGGGAGTCGCGCAGGTGCGCGAGAAATATTTCGTGGATTTCGTACTGCACTGATTCTGCTGATCTCGCCCGCTACTATCGCGCAGCAGATCTCTTCGTTCACCCGGGCGTCCAGGAAACATTTGGCCTTGTTGCGCTGGAGAGCCAGGCGTGCGGAACGCCTGTGGTGGGAATTCGCGGCAGTTATATGGATCGGATCATTTGCCATGAGCAGGAATCGTGGGCAGGCGAGAACACCTCCGAAGCGCTGGCTGGCGCAATCGAAGAATCAAGCACAAAAAAATTGACCACTCTCGGCATGAACGCCGCGCAGACCGCGGAGACTCTCTATAGCTGGCCTCGCGTGTTTGAGGAACTTTTTTGCATTTATCGCGAGGTTCGCTCAAAATACCGCCGTTCTTAAATTCAAATGGAGAGCGACCATCACAAGCCGTTCCTCATCCGCGGCTATCGCAAGTCCGATCGCGAAGCGGTAAGGAAACTCTGCTGCGATACCGGATTCCTCGGTGAGCCGATCGATCCGGTGTACCAGGACCGAGAATTGTTCGCGGATTTTCTCACAAGTTATTATACCGATCACGAGCCGGAATCGTGTTTTCTTCTGGAGGTGGACGGCGAAATTCGCGGTTATCTCCTCGGCTCGCGCAAACCGTTACAAAACCAGTTGTACGCGCTGTATCAAAACGTCTGGCTCTTTTTTCGCGCGCTAACGCGTTATTATCGTTACAACGAACGTTCGCGGCGGTTCGTCCGCTGGGTGCTGATGTACGGGTGGCACGAAGTCCCCGCCCAGCCCCGGCGTGTACCGCATTTTCACATTAACCTTTTGCCGGAGGCGCGAAAAGTTTCAACCACGCGTGCGCTGATGAGCGCGTATTTGAGTTATCTCTACCGTTCCGGTGAAAAACGCGTCTGCGGTCAGATCGTCACTTTCGAAAGCCGGCGCGGCGAGAAAATGTTCGAGCGCTATGGGTTCAAGGTATTGAATCGCGCCGAGATCACAAAATACAAGACGTTCTATCCCGAGTCGGTCTATCTCAGCACGGTGATCAAAAATTTGGAAACGGCGGGTCCCCTTTCGGCTTACTCTCGCGTCCGCGAATAAGCTTCCAAAAAAGTTGGGAGGCTTGCTAGAGTTACGATGGCTTTCTGGCCCGTCCGTTTTAACCTTGTAACTCTCGCAACCGTTATTCGCCGGCATAGCTCAGCTGGTAGAGCAGCTGATTTGTAATCAGCAGGTCGGCGGTTCGAATCCGACTGCCGGCTCCCCTATGAGGAATAGCTGATTCCCCAAATTACTTCAAAAGCGCATTGCCTTTACATTGCCCTAATTCACTGCCGCAGGCCAGGACCAACGATTGCGCAGAATTGCGCAATCTTGCAGCAAAAATTTCGCAGACCTTGGGATTTTGAGCGGCGATTTGCGAATAGAGTTTGCCAGAATCGGCAAACTTCCCTGACTGAAAAGTCACGATTTAAAGAAACTGCATTAATCACTAGGTAATCTAAGTCGCGGGTGTATAGTCGAACGAATAGCGCAGTGTCAATCGATCGCGCAGGTGTGCGGCCCCTTCTCTCTGCACACAAAACAGCATCATGAATGCTATCGCTGCTCATAAAGATGAGCTAAAAAAACTGCTCGAGGATTTGTCGCGCGATAGGGTGGTCTCAGAGATAGGTTTCGTGGCGTTCCTGGATGCTTACATAACGCGCCTCGATACGAATTGCTCAGACATTAGCGCCTGCGTCAATCCGCCGCCGGCGCAAGTAAAGGGAGAATTAACATGGAACCAACATTGACTCAGAGCTGCGCGCTCTACTACGCGCAACATAAAACTTCAAAAGGTCGCGCGGCGCTTTTCAAGAAGTTTCGCTCTGAGGCCCGCAAGCAGGGGCCGGATGTTCGGCGGCAGCTGACCGTCGGCGAGTTATTCATCATGCCTCGATCTCATAAGGACAACGGTCGCTGAGCGGCTTCATTGATTGCCATCATGGATCCTCTGACTCTCGCAAGTTCAAAAAACGAAGAAAGCGATTTTGCCGCAGAGCAACGTTGGGAAGAAGAAGGGGGAAATCCGGAGCAACTTCAACAGTTACAGTGTGATAATCGGAAGGAAGGCGCCACAACCGATCCGGCGCAAGGCACGCCGAAGGCATTCTGCTACGAGGCTAACGCCACATGCACCTAATCCAATTCCGCGAAATAATGCGAGATGCTGAAGTCGCGTTTGCAATTCATCCTATCGTGCGCAAGTACCTCTTAACTGCGGAAGACACGACCAAAGCCCTGATCGCATGCGGCGTGCCGCGGGCTGCCAATGTAGCTCAGATCACCACCGGCAGATTCCTCAACAACATTGATCTGCCCTCTCTTCAGGAAGTCTAAGCGCTTTGCAAAATCGATCTTCAGGTATGCCCAAACAAAAACGCAAGCATGACTTAGGTGGCAGTCGCTCGATTCCAAAGCGAGATATGCTGCGATCGAAAAGTGCTTCTCCGAAGCAACGCAAACAACTAGCTCACAACGCCCCTGTCCGACGGGCTGCGGGCAAATTTCGCGAATGATCACTGCGCAATGGAATGTCGTGATTCAACCGCGTGTTCTCGGCAATCTCACCCCGAGCGGCCAGAAAGGACGCCCCAAGGACGCCCGCGCGAGACGAGCGCAGTCCGTATGAGAGTCTCGTAGCCAAATATGAAGTCAACAGTCCAACAAGGCAGCGCGATTTATTTCAAGCGACATAAAAGCTCTAAATGTCGAGCTGCGCTTTTCCGGCAGCTTCGCGCTTCACCCGCAAATCAGACCCGTGATGTTAAGCAGCAGACGTTCGGCAACACATACATTGCGCAAGGGCTTCAATCAGGACAACTGCCGCTGAGAGGCCTCGAAGTTTAGTATGCGTGCGGTGATGCGACACGCGATTAGACATACCGCTTCGAAAGGCGTAATAAGCAAACGAGACGCGCCCCGATCCTCTGATCAGGAAGTGATGCGACACCTGTCGCGCTCACAGATTTTCAAAGATTACGAACGGGCTTTCAGCGAAGCGATGGGTTTGCCGCTTAATATCCGAGGACACGATTCCTGGTCGCCGGCACACCATGGAAAAGAGGATCGCGATTCACTCGCGTCAATTCTGGCTCGTTTCAACAAGGCGCGCGCCGCATGCTTAAGGGCCCAAACTGACGCATCTCGAGAACCGAACTCGACAAGGCGCACCGTTACCTGGTTTGCGGGACTCTCCGAAAGTGCAGTGCCGGTGTACGTAGGGGATCATATTCTTGGTTTTCTCGAGACGGGCGAAGTGATGCTCAAGAACCCAACAAAGAAACACTTCGCGACCATTACCAGGCAGCTCCGCGCGTGGGGCTACAAGACGGATTGGAGACAGCTTGAGCGGGCTTATTTTCGGACGTGCGTTTTATCGCCGGACCGCTATCGCGCGATGTTGCGGCTTCTGAGTATTTTTGCGCAACACCTTTCGATCTTGTCGAATCAGCTGGTAGTAGGCCGCGAGAAGGAAGAGTCGACGAGCATGGCGCGAACGCGGCAATTCATCGAAAAGCATCAGGCGGAGCCGCTATCGCTCGGGCGCGTAGCCCACGCGGCTAACATCAGCAGGCATTACTTTTGCAAGATGTTCAAGAAAGCGACCGGCATGAATTTCATCGATTACCTCTCGAGAGTTCGAGTGGAGAAATCGAAGACGCTCTTACTGAATCCTAACTCGCGAATTAGCGAAGCTGCCTTTGCCTGCGGATTTCAATCCATGACCAACTTCAATCGTGCGTTCAAGCGAATCGCCGGCCGTTCTCCCACGCAATTTCGCGAAGCGCTTCCGAAGCTGCGACGCTCGGTATAGGGAGGAGGCGACCAAGTTAGCCGCGTCACACTGGTGAGGCGAACGCACGGAATCCTTCCGCACGCTCGCCATCAGTGTGAGAGCATTACGCCACTTTAACTTGGATGGCTTTTGTTCTTGGTGTTGCCGTCGTCGGGAGGTGCACTTTCAGCACTCCGTCGCGGAATTCCGCCGTCACTTTCGTGCTATCGGCATCTTCAGGCAGCGTGAAGCTGCGTCGGAAGTTACCAAAGGATCGCTCGGCGCGATGGAATTTTCTTTTCTGATCTTCCTTCTCGGTTTTGCGTTCTCCGGAAACGCAGAGGACGCCGTCTTCGACTGTTACCCTAACGTCATCCTTCTTCATTTCAGGCAGGTCAGCTTTGAGGAGATACCCGCGATCATCCTCACTGATATCAACCTCTGGTGACCAATCTGCGACTGTCAGGCAGGGGGTCTCCCCGCTGCCTATTCTGTTCGGAAACCCGCCCAGGAAACGGTTGAAGCGATTTTGCGTCGCTTCTTCCATCTCTCTAAGCTGATTCCATGTTATTAATGTATTCATATATATTTACCTTTCTGGATTGAGTTAAAGCCATCTTGGTGCATCGCGCTCACCGCTTATTGTCAGAGTCGACCCGAATCTTGTGTACGTTGAGGAGCAGGCCCCCGTCGAAGGCGAACGCGCGGCAACTTCACCGGAATTGGAGTATTCCAGAGCCGATCGTAATTTCCGATCAGAACGGCTATTCAACGCTTTCGGAATTTAGGCGCGAACTGCATTTCCAAGTACAGACTTGCACCCTCTTGAGGTGAGTTGTTCGTGCGCGCGATGCAGAGCATATTCGCAAAGTCTATGAAGGATTCTGTCGTCAGAGGACGCCTGCTGCAGCTTCTCTATGAACGTCGAAGAGAAGGTTCCATTCCGTTCGGCCAAGGTGAGCAAGCGGTCCTGCCGCCAGGAGGCATAAATCCCCGTGACTGGCTGCGCGCCTTGGCCCAGCTTTCAGAGTATCACGTCATCGACTGGATCCCTGTTGAGGATCAGAGCGGGATGGGCCTGCTGTCCGGCTTTGCTAAGATAAACGACTTCGGAGTCAAAGTGCTCGAAGGTGGTGTCGCGCCCCCGATTTCGATCTATATCGATAAGAGCTGGCGAACCACCGTTCCCCGGCGGCAAACGCCGACCGCCCCGAGCACTCCGCCGCAGCAGCAAGTGATTATGGACGCACTGGAGAAGGTGATCACCGCGATCAATCAAGCCGATGTGTCGGAGCAGGAGAAAAATGAGCGAAAACTTTGTTGCGAAGACTGCTGGGTAGCAAAGCAGCGGTTAGCGTATTAGGCCCTGGCGCGCAATCCCTCGCCGCGAAGTATTTCACGGAATAAAGCAGACAGCGGGCGTCAAAGATTCGTTGGCTCCTTCCGAGTCTGGGATTCGCAAGACAAGAAACGGTCAATCTTTCGGAAAATACGCCCAGACCGTACTCACCGACGAGGTAAATTACAGAGTCCTTCGGACAAGGAAAAATAGAAAGATTACGATGATGAGAAAATTAACCCCGACCCTTACACAAAGCGGACTGCTGGCCGTGTTGCTGCAACGCCAGCGCTACAAAACAAGCCAGGTGGCCTGGCGTCTTGCAGAACGCAAGCACACGCGCGCCGCCCTTTGGAGTACCCTCACCTGGCCGTGGCGAGCGCTTACGGCGCCCGTGCCCGTACGCCATTCGCGCCCAGCCCGTCGTCGGATACCTCTCGCGCCGATCTTAAATCTTTTACCGAGGCCGATTGCCATTTCTCATCCAATCCACACGTACACCGAACTCCAACAACAGATTCACGACGATCTGCGGATCCAACATCCCGAATGGATTGAGTCCGGTGGCGAATCTCCCATGTGTGATTCGTACGAGACGTGTCTCACGGAAATGCTCGACACTTTGACGCGAAGGGGATCCAACAGACCGATCGTTCCTCCTCATCGCGTACTGGAACCGGCAGTAACTGGAAGCTAAAGAGTCTTGGAATACGTTTTGAAGCTAGTTGGAAGTATTCTTATTCTGTCTGGGGATAACCTACTTAGAAGCTCGGGCTTTCGTAGCTGCGCGAAGTGAATGACCGGTGACACATCTACCTTGGTGATTCAGTTCGTTTGTTAGCTGCTATTATTCTCGCTCCCTGCCTTTATAGGAGGAGTAAGAATTAGGTTTGTTGCGCTGGGACGTAAAGAACAAGTCATCAGGACACACGCCAGTCTATGACAGGTCGAGATCGGAAGTCCGGAATTCTTCCCATCTATTCTATCGTAAGCCGCTTACGATGCATGCGGGTCCAAGCCCGTAGGCGAATTTTAGGGCACAAGCACTGCAAATGCCTGCGGGCCGACCTGTTTTTTCCCAAAGCGCGCTTCGTACAGATTCTGTCTTCGGGCAAGTCCGGGACACCAGCGTGCAAGTTTGGACAGTTGGAAAAGGACTTGGGATTAGAAGCGAGTTCTCTCAGACAGGCTGCGCGGCATGTCAACTGAGAGAATATTCGGTAGTGGGTCAGTTTGAAATCTCAGCGTACAACCCACGCAATCGCCAAGCCGACCAGACCTATCACAAATATGATAATGCCTAATTGTGGAGAAACGCCAGCCATCCAGAGCGCGATTCCTAAAGCTATGAAGAAAATTGCCCACCGGTGGATGTTCCTCATAGTCCCAAGCTTATCATAGCATATCGCCCCGTGGGATTGGCTCTCCCGAATAGCTGCCCCGACCTAACGAGATACAAAGCGGCCATTCCGTTGATCAACGGATGCTCCGACCAACGTGCTCGACGATTTCCACGTAGGTTTTTAAGGGAGCAGACGGATTTTCGCCTTTCCACGCGACACAAGCTTCCGTCGCCACGGCTGGGTTAACCGAGCGAAACACGACATTTTCGTGGGGGAGTTTTTTTAGCTGCTCGGGGACGAGGGCGACACCCAAGCCGGCGGAGATGGCTTGGATCATCGTTCGTTCAAGATCGACATCCTGCAAAACCTTCGGTGTAAAACCCGCGCGGTGACAGGTCTTGGTTAGCCACTCGTGATAGTAGGGATAGCTCGATTCTGACATTCCGATGAAAAACATGGGCGCGAGAGCTTTCAGCGCGACCGTTGTTTTGCCCGCCAGCGGATTGTCCTTGGGCAAGGCAGCGACCGTTTTGTAGGACGCAATGGTTCGGAATTCCAATCCGCGCCGCGCAATCGGCTCGTGTAATCCAACGAAACCAAGATCGAGCTTGCCATCTTCAAGCGCGCGAAATTGATCGCCGCACGACATATCGAAGAGGTTAACCGAAACAGTGGGAAACAATTGACGGAACGAAGCGAGAGTCCTCGGCAGCAAATCGTAAAAGAGATTGCTGACGTACCCGATATTGAGCGCGCGAACCTCGCC
>QHRD01000191.1 GCA_003220005.1 Verrucomicrobiota bacterium
CAGGGATCGGGCTCTATTTTCTCCAGCCGTACGATCCCGATCGAATCCCGCTCGTGTTTGTGCATGGCCTTTTCTCAACGCCATTCACGTGGGTGCAGACGATCAACGGACTCCAGGCCGATCCCGAGATCCGCAAGCATTATCAATTCTGGGTTTACGCTTATCCGACCGGTTATCCTATCATGTATTCGGCCCTGCGATTACGACAAGACCTCGCTAAGGTGGACCAAGCTTATCCGAATCATAAGCCGTACGTCATGGTCGGCCACAGCATGGGTGGTATGCTTACTCACGATCAAGTCATTACGGTCACTCAGGCCATGTGGGAGAAGAAAATGGGAGAAACGGCCAAGGTCATTTTCGACAAGGAGCGCAGCGACAGCTTGATTGTTCGCGCCACAACATTTCGCGCCAATCCCCGGATCAAGCGTGTTGTCTTTATCTGTACTCCGCACCGTGGGAGCGATATGGCCAGCGGCGGATTGGGTAAAATTGCTATTAGCCTGATCAATCTCCCGGGGCAGGTCACGACAATAATGAAGGACGCGTTCACTAATGCGGACCTCGTTAAATTGATGGGAAGTTCCAAGCGTCTGCCAAACAGCGTCTGGGGACTGAAACCGTCAAATCCCGCGTTGCCTGTGGTCAATTCAGCGCCGATCAGTGTTCCCTATCACTCGATTATTGGCGATCGCGGCAAAGGCGACACACCAAATAGCACAGACGGTGTGGTGGCATACTGGAGCTCGCATCTCGATGGCGCGAAATCCGAGCTGATCGTTCCCGGCCCACACGGTTCGTGCGAACTACCGCAAACGATTGCCGAGCTTGACCGTATTCTGCGTTTAAATCTGGGCCTGCGCAGCACCTCAAAACCAATCGTAGCTCAAGCGATGCAGTGACGGTCAGCGCGGGGTTTCGTAAGGCGGCTCGTCCGTTGCGATCGGCGTGGTTTGCATCGGCGGATTGATCAACTGGAAAATCACAGCTGCAACAATCGCGGCAGCGAAGTTGGCTACCAGATAAATCCAGATGTTCGCCCAGCTCGAAATGCCGAGAATGCAGATGCCCAGAGCGACTGCGGGATTAAATGCGCCGCCTGAAATGTCACCGACTGCGAACGCACCGGTCAACACGGTCATCCCGATGGCGAGCCCATAGAATGAATTGCCCGAAGTGCCTTCCGCGGTGGCGGTGTTTAAGACGACATAAACAAGTGCAAACGTGAATAGAAACTCCGCAACCAAAGCCGGGCCTGTTTTCACAGCGATCGCAGTCACGGGTACGCCAGCGCGAAGAATCTTGCTGGTAAACAGCGCAGCAATCGCTGCGGCTATGAATTGCGCAATCCAGTAAGGTACCACGTCGGCTGCATTTACTTTGCCCCGGATCAGGACACCCAGCGTCACTGCCGGATTATAATGTCCACCGGAGATATGGCCGCCGGCGAAAACCATGATCATGAGCGCCGCGCCGATCGCGAGCGGCGCGATGACACCTGCGCCAGCGCCAATTCCCGTGCAGCCAATCGTCAGGACGAGGAAAAACGTTCCGATGAATTCCGCGATGTACTTGTTCATAAATCAAACTTGTTAACTGACAGAGCCTGAAAAAAGCAAGATGGATTTAATAATGGGACTTTGGTCGTATCGGCGGTCAGAAACCGCGAACGTCGAATAGAGAGGCAGTGTTTGTCTCTCGTTTCCAATCAACTCGAAAAATGCGAATGCTTTTGTCAGGTCGCGAATTTTCCCCACAGAAAAAGCAGAATGATCGCGCCAATGATTGACAGAATGAGGCCGGCCGGATGAAACGACGAGCCTGGTTCCGGCCTGGAAAACAAACGAGCGATCAATCCTCCGACGATCGAGCCCGCGATACCGAGTATCGTAGTCATTATGAAACCGAGATGCTGCGCGCCCGGCATAATAGCACGTGCAATTAAGCCGACGATGAAGCCAACAATGATGTACCAAATGAAGTGTAGCATAGATTTAATTGGTTAAGCCACAGATGCTAACACGTTCGTCAAGACATTGACGACTTTCTCACGCGCAAATTGTCACGCGCTGTGTCATTGGCGCAGCTCGCGGACATCAGACGCGACTAAAGCGGTGTCTTTTGCTCCTGCAACGCCGGCTCGCTCAGTCGCTGACGCAAGTCCCGGACGATCTGCTCAACCAAAGCCGCATGCGGTCGTGGAAAAATAAACAGGTATTTCGCGCCTCCTCCGGCAGCCGGCGAAATCACGAGGTTTTCGGACAGAAATTTTGACTCGTGCGTCACGACTGAGTCTTCCAGATCGATCGCCCGCAGGAATGGGCGTCCGCGTTTCAGCGCTGCGAATGAGACTTTGTGCGGCTCCTCGATTGTGGCAACGAGCGCGCCAAAAAGATTCGCCGGAATGCGCCGCCCACGGCCGCTGATGCACGGCGCGGTCCACGCGATTGTTTCGTTCAAAAGATTTTCCCGCTTAACAACGGATGCGAGCCGCGCTGGCAACGCCTCCGATAGCTTTACGGGAGAGTTAACATAAGCCGGTCCATTTAATTTTCTCCATGCCAGCCACGCTTTGGCCTTCGCAGCGCGCAAAATCTTTGGCGCGAAGTAAACAAAGGCAGTTATTCCCAGCAGGAAAATGAACAAAGCGAGCAGCGGATTGAAATGAACGAGAGCCAACCCGCCCAGCACGGCCGCATCTTCGCCGAGACTCAGCCCAATATTTGAAAATGGCTCCGGCGACGTGTTGGTCGCGAGACGCGTAGCCGCCTTTGCGGTGTGCGCGACGAGACTGGTGCTACCTGCGAGCAACGCCACAATTACGGTGAGTGCGGGACTTGGATGGCCGAGCACCTGAA
>QHRD01000192.1 GCA_003220005.1 Verrucomicrobiota bacterium
CGCGCCATTTCTGCTGAATCGCTTCAATCTCGCAGGCTGGCGCGATCGAATCGAATTCACCGGTCACAAATAGAACGCGAGCCGGATCACAGAGCGGCTGAGTGTGCAACGGTGAGCTCAGATGAAAATGCCGGGAAACGAGAGACGGCTCGATATTGGCTTGGCGCAATTCGCGACGAATGCGACGCGCAGCCGGGCTTTGCCAGATGGCGTGCTCGACGTTTACGATTGGCGACATTAACGCGACGAAACGAAAATCACTCTCCACCAGCGTTAGCAACGCGCCGATCCATCCGCCGTAACTGGTGGCGAGCACGGCGAACTCGCGGCAGCCACGTTCCCGCAATGCGCTCATCAACTGCCGCAATTCGATCACCCCCTGGCGCAAACCTTCCGCATTGCGAATGAGATCGCAGGTGATCGCAAGTTCGCCATTCCAATAACCACTCGGGATCCGCGAAAAGTGATAAGGGAGGTGAAGAAAACAAGCGTTCCAACCAAGTTCGTTGAAGCGTTCTGCCCAACGGTGATGCCCGGCGCGACCGGTAGACATGAGAGCGTGCAGTAGCAGCACCGTGGGCGCTCGAATCCCGCGACTGCGGGACCGGAAGAATTCCGCGTGAGCGATGTTGTTCGCTGCAAAACGTGTCCTAATCGGGCTGTTCCACGCCATCGTCGCATGTCCGTTTACAAGCGTCTTCGCGAGATTCGGTTCGTACGGCGCGGCGTAATATTCCTGCGGGGTGAGCCGCTCGCATTCCGCTACGTAACGCGCCATCTCTCGTCCCGACTCGTCGGGATTCAGCCGATGCCGGGTATGAAGCAAATTGATCGATGCGCATAGACATGCATCGATTCCGCCTGCGGCGAAACGGTGAACTCCATTCCGGCGAATTGCAGAGGAACCGCTCCGGTTACCGTTTGCAGGGGTGGCAGGATCGCCGCCGCGGCGACCGCTTGCCCTACAACGCTTCATTCGTTCACGCGGCGGATGCGGCAGATCATCAGCCTTGAGCCGAAATTTTTCGCGTAATTCCGCGTAGAGATTTTTGAACGCGGCCGCCAATTCGGATTCGATCCGCTCGCGCGCGTGCGTTTTTTGCAGCTCTGGAAAATGTGAAATCGGATTGCCGAAGGCGATCCAAATCGGCGTGCGCCGAAACGGCAGCCACTGTCTTTGTGAGTAGAGGCGATCGCTGCCCAGGATCACGCACGGCAAAACCGGAATGCCAGCGATCTGCGCGAGCGTCGATGCGCCGGGCCGGAGCGGCGCGCCTTCCAGCAGCGAACGCGTTCCATCACGAATGCCGCCCTCTGGAAATAGTCCAACGACGTGTCCGCTCTTCAGCCGCTCGATTGCGGTGCGAATCGTTTTGAGGTCAGCGCGATCCCGCTCTGCCGGGAATGCATCGATCGCGCGCAAAAGAAATCCCAGCACAGGAGAGCGAAAGAATTCCGCCATCGTCATCCAATCGGTTTTCCGCCGTACGGTCAGGGATATGAGAAAAGGATCGAAATGACTGATATGATTCGCCGCCAGCAAAAATCCGCCGGCTCGACTTGCATTCTCGTGTCCGAGCACACGAATACGTGCGACACAGCCAAACAGCAGCTTCACCAACAGCCACCCTGCGCGATAAGATGCCGTTTTGATTTCCACCTTCTGAGTGTTTCGCTGCTTTCGGGCGATCGGAAAGCTATTTTTTCCGCCTGATTCCTTTTTTTAACGTGGTATGATAGTTAGCAGTTTCCACTGGAGTGCTGGATCAGAGGCTATGAAACCGAGGAGTCCTTCCACGGGCGGAAAGGGACGATTTCCGCAGACGGACTACTTTTTCCATTCCGGTTTCGGTCAATGGCATGGCGGGAATTTCTGGCCTTACGATGGCGAGGATCGATCGCGATTCAGGAATTTCTATAATTTAGGACGCGAGTACCGGATCGAAGCAGCGCGGGAACGGGCCAAGGAGATGGCGGTGTTTGCGTTGATTGTCCTTACTTCGGCGTGGCCGGTGCTCTACATGATTGTTACAGTGGTGAAATTGTTGAGCAAAGGCCGCCCGCTGAATTAATCGCGCGGCTGTTTCGAGCGGCTACTGTTGCGGCTTCGGCCAGAGAAATTCTTCGCGATATTCCGGTGTCTTTTCTGGCACAAGGCCGAGCCGACTAGTGTTTTCGGTCACCACGCGCGGAACTAGGAAGTGCAAGAGATAATCTTCGCCACCGGCCTTGGTGCCGCTGCCGCTCATTTTGAATCCGCCAAAGGGATGGCGTCCGACAATTGCACCCGTACATGAGCGATTGATATAGACATTTCCGGCCTCGAGTTGCGCTTTGACGCGCTCGATGTTGGCCGGACTGCGCGAGAAAAAGCCGCCGGTCAATGCGTAATCAGTGCTGTTGGCAATGGTGATTGCTTCATCGAGATCGCGCGCCTTGATGACGCTCAGCACCGGGCCGAAAATTTCTTCGCGCGCGATGCGCATGTTTGGTTTCACACCAGTGAAAATCGTGGGTGGGATGAAATAACCGTGCGGCGGGATTTCCTTTGCCTGGTAGGCGAGCGTCGCCTCTTTTTTGCCGATCTCGATGTATTCCAGAATGCGCCGGTAAGCCGGCTCATCGATCACGGGACCGACCATAATATCCGGTTCTTCAGGATTACCGACGCGTAGACTGGCCGCGGCGGGAATCAAACGCTCCATAACGCGGTCGTAATTTTCTTCCAGAAGAATTAGACGCGAGAGCGCCGAACATTTCTGCCCTTGATAACCGAACGCAGAATAAATGGAATAGCCGACCGCTTCGCCCAGATCGGCATCGGCATCGACGATCATCGCGTTTTTGCCGCCCATCTCGCAAATCACATGTTTGAGCTCGCGCTGATCGGGCCGCGTCACACCTGCCGATTGCCAGATTCTTAAGCCAACTTCGCGCGAACCGGTGAACGCGATGAGATCGACATCTTTATGATCGACCAAATGCGCGCCAATAACGGAGCCGTGTCCGGAGAGAAAATTCAAAACACCCGGCGGAACGCCAGCTTCTCCGAAGACTTGCATGAGCATCGCGCCGCATACGATCGATTGCTCGGATGGTTTCATGATCACGGCGTTACCGGTTACGACTGCGGCTGACGCCATTCCGCAAAGGATGGCGATTGGAAAATTCCACGGCGCAATCACGAACGCGACGCCGCGCGGCCAGTAATGGTGATAACTTTCCTCACCGGGAACCTTTTGTGTGAGCTTGGGGCGTCCCAAGCGTCGCATCTCACGCGCGTAGAAGCGGCAAAAATCGATCGCCTCGCGGATGTCTGCGTCCGCTTCGTTCCACGGTTTGCCGACTTCGAAGACTTCAACTGCCGAGAATTCATAGCGCCGGCGCTCCAATATGTCCGCAGCGCGCTCCAGCAAACGCGCTCGTTCTTCAACAGACGTCCCACTCCATCTGCCAAATGCTGCGCGCGCAGCTTTGACAGCACGCTCGGCTTCGGGAATCGCCGCCTCCGATCCGTAACCGACAATCTCGTTCGGCGCGCTCGGATTCACTGAAGGCGTCAGCTCATCCATCCAGACTTTTTCGCCGCCGATGACGAGTGGATACTTTTCGCCAAAGCGTTTGCGCACTTCCCGCAGCGCACTCTGCATTTTCTCCTGGCTGTCTTTGTAAACGAAACTCACAAGCGGAGCGTTTTTATACATATATTGTGGCTGCGACGCCCTCGTCGCAGAAGGTGTAGGCGACGCCTCGTCGCGCGGCCCGTTTTTGTCAATGGAACTAAATTTACGCGACGAGGGCGTCGCGTCCACTTCCTGCGACGAGGCGTCGCAGCTACGAATTAATTCCTTCGGGTCGCGGAGCAATTCTTCCGCTGAAACGTTCTCAGCAAATTTTGCGCGCAGAAATCCTTCGTTGGACGTGTTCTCGAGCAGGCGCCGAACCAGATACGCCATGCCGGGAAGCAGCTCGCCGACCGGGCAATATTCGCGCACGCGGTAACCCATTTCCACGAGCGCCCGCTTGATCGGCCCGGCCATTCCGTAGAGCAGTTGAAACTCAAAGCGGCTCCGGTCGATCCCGAGCTCGTCCGCGAGCGCCTGTGCGTGCGCGATGCTGCGAACGTTGTGAGATCCGAACGCAGCCGTGACGACGGATTCATTTTCGAAAAGCACGCGCGTAAGGGTCTCGAAATTCGCGTCGCTCTCGGGCTTCTGAAGAAAGACTGGAGAATGTGATCCGTTCTGGCGCGATTTCGTTGTTTCGTAATCCCAATATGCGCCTTTCACGAGCCGGACTGCGAACCGCGTGCCGCGGGCGAGGCCCCACTCGATCAGGTCGCGCAAATCGCGCTCCGCATCTCGCAGGTACGCCTGGATGACGATTCCAGCATGCGGCCAATCTCTGAACTCCGCCTGGGTGAAAATCGTTTTGAACAGTTCGAGAGTCGTATTTTTGAGCGCATAACTTTCCATATCGAAATTGATGAATGCACCAAGCTCTCGCGCGCGGCGGAGGAGCGGCCGCAGCTTGGTCCCGAGATGGGCAATGGCATCGGCCGGAGCGGCCGGATTCATTTGCGAATAAAGCGCCGAGATCTTGACCGAGAGATTTACGACCGGGAAAAGCTCCGCATTTTTCCCCAGCGCGTCGGTCCAGTTGCTTGTTTCGCGCGCCAGTTTGTCCAGTAAATCCAGGTAACGCGCTGCATATTCATCCGCTTCGGCTTCGCTCACCACAGCTTCGCCCAGAACATCGACCGTGAAGCCAATTTTTTGTGCCCGCCGCTTGCGCAATGTCGCTATGACTTCATCCGGATTTCGTCCCGCAATAAACTGCCGCGCCGTTTCCGAAACGTTCCAACGTAGGATCGGGGCGCTTATCCATGGAACCATGCGCGCAATGCCAACGCCAACGCCAACGAGCGGATGGAAACCGTTGTCGGTATCACTGAAATATTGTTCGAGATGCTCAACAATTTCGCTTGAGCGGCGCAGCGAGGGCAAGACCTCCACGAAGCGAAACAATTGCGCCTTGAACCGCTCGTCCCGCATCGAGAGCGCCATCAGTTGCTGATAAAATCCAGCCTTGCTGAAAAACCGCTCCGGCTTTTGATCGACCAGTTCGAAAATGCGCCTGCCGCGCCGCTCAATTTCGCTCTGGAGCGCCGTCATTTACGAAACTAGTCTGCCCGTGTGCGTTAGGCAAAACGGGAAGCAGATCATCTTTCCGCGCATGAAATAATCTTCTCGGCCGACACGCTCACTTGGCCGCCTGTGTCCGAAATAAAAATGAAACTGCTACACGCAATTTCGGGGGAGCAAGTGGAGAGATTTGCCTGGCAGACATCGGAGGCCCAGGGCTCGATCTGTCAGGCAATCTCTCGTGTGCTGATTGATCCGGCGCAAAAACTCGCGTAGCAAAGAGACGAGATGATCTTGGAGCGCCATGAATTTTCGAGCGATAACGTCGCACCGATTTGCCAGGAGGCCTTGGCCGCATTGCAGGAGGCCAATGCGCGTTACGCGGCATCGTATGGCGAGGACAGGTGGACTGCGCGCGCCTGTGATCGGGTACAGGAAATCTTCGAGACCGACTGCGATGTTTATTTTGTGTTCACCGGCACAGCGGCGAACGCGCTGGCGCTTGCACAGCTGTGTAAGTCTTTTCAGAGCGTCATCTGTCACCAGAACTCTCACATTCAGACAGATGAATGCGGAGCGCCTGAATTTTTCACTGGAGGATCAAAACTGCTTTTGGTCGGCGGCGCTGACGGCAAGCTCGAAGTTGGCCAGGTGAAAGAGCTGCTCGCCCGACACAACGAGTTGCATTCGCATAAGCCGGAGGTGATTAGCATTTCCCAAGCAACGGAGTTCGGAACTGTTTACAGGAACGACGAAATTGCGACGATCGCCCACCTGGCACGCGAGCATCAACTGTTTTTTCACATGGACGGCGCGCGTTTCGCCAATGCAATCGCATCGCTTAACTGCGCGCCAAAAGCGATCACATGGGAGGCTGGGATCGACGTTCTCTGTTTTGGAGGGACAAAAAACGGAGCGGCTGCCGGTGAGTTGGTGATTTTTTTCAATAAGGAGATCTCACGCAAATTTGATTACAGAACGAAACAAGCCGGGCAGCTCGGATCGAAGATGCGTTTTCTCGCTGCGCAATGGCTGGGGCTTTTGACCGGCGACGCCTGGCTGCGAAACGCGCAGCATGCCAACGATGCGGCGCGGCGGCTTGCGGATGGGCTGCGAAAAGAGGCAGAGATCGAGCGCGTTTTTCCCGTCGAAGCAAACGCTGTGTTTGTGCCGATGGATGAGCGAGTCGCAAGTGGCCTTTACGCGCGCGGCTGGCGTTTTTATAAATTCATCGGGCCGAACGTTTATCGTCTGATGTGTTCCTGGGCCACCACTGAAAAGGACATCTCCGATTTCGTTGCTGACGTTGCCTCAATATCATTGAACAAATAGCGAACAGAAGGCATCTGTATGAAAACGATAATGAAAGCTATTGGCCGAGTGCTGATGTTTGTGCCGATCTTCCTTGCCGGATGCCAGGCGACCCATGATGTCGCTTCTACGTCTTACCATGTCACCCGTGGCGCCGCGGTAGGCTCTTACAAGGTTGCTCGGGCGGTTGCGGTCGAATCATATCGCGTCGCCAGCGCGCCGGTTCATTACGCCACGCGCAAAGGTAATGGCGAACCAACGATGGTTGGAACGACAGAGGCAACGTCGTCGGATGTCACTCAGCCTGGCCAACCAATGCCGCCAGGGACGGCTTCAGCACAGCGCACGACGCGCAAGGAGACAGCGCAGTCCTCCACGAAGACCGGTTCGTCTCGCCCTTCAGCGTCACAAGAAAATTTCCCCACTGCGAAATCGGTACCCGGTAAGTCGGGCTACGTGTTCAGCCCGTTCGACGCCGAAGGAAGATACGTCGATGTAAGCGGCTTTGCGCCGGGCACCAAGGTAAAAGATCCGTGGACCGATAAGATTTTTATCGTTCCATGAATTTTTTGTGAGCGCGGCTTTCTTTTTGCCATTCTGAGCGAAGCGAAGAATCTCAGATCATTTCTTCCGGCAGCGTGCCAAGCAGCAAATGACCAGAGATGTTTCGCTTCACTCAACATAACAGATGGGCCAGACGTGGCAGCGCTCTGGGTTATGAGATAGTCTATTCTGTGAGAATGGCATCACGATTGACTGCGTATTCGGTGGTGTGCCTCGCGCTGTTCGTTTTCGCGCCGCACGGCCTCGGCCAGGAGTACCAAGGAAAACAACTCGTTAGGGCAGAGCTCCTGGCCAACACGGACGCAGTCGTTCCCGGCAAACCGTTTACGGTCGGTTTGCTGCTGCGAATGGCTCCAGCTTGGCATACTTACTGGAAATTTTCCGGCGACGCTGGTCTTCCCAGCGAAGTGAAATGGAAGCTGCCGCCTGAATGGAAAATCGGTGAGATTGAGTGGCCGATTCCCCTGAAAACAATCGATCCGGGCGACATTCAAAC
>QHRD01000193.1:0-5041 GCA_003220005.1 Verrucomicrobiota bacterium
TACCAAACCAGCCTCTTTTGCAAAGGATCTGTTCGGTTATCTGGGAAGCGCCTCGCGTTCAACATTCGGCGTGGGTGGGAATGGGGTGGTATCTAAACTCCGAAAGTTTTCGCGAGCAGGCCTCGTCCGCTGGGAAGTCCACATTTGATTTTATGAAACAGTTCAGTGAGTTTGCCATGACACCCTGCCGTGGCTTGTTTCCTTCTCGTTAGGCCAGATCGGATCAACTCAGGAATCACAAATGAAATCAGTCCCCGTTATCTCGTCGTGGGTGCGATGAGCGCGTCTGAAAACACGGCTCAGTCACAGGGCGTACCAAGCCTGCTGGGAACATGGCGACTGGTGTCGTTTGAAGCGCGCGATTCGAAAGGTCAGCTTCAGTATCCATTAGGAGAACACGTGTCCGGCCTGCTGATGTATGACGCCGGCGGCAACATGTCCGCCCATGTTATGAGGAATGACCGTCCCCTCTTTGCCGCCAACGATCCCGGTCGCGGCACAGATTCGGAAGTCCGGGCGGCATTCGACGGTCACGCCTCGTATTTCGGCACCTACACGATTGATGCGGCGATGCAAACTGTGACACATCACGTTCGGGGCGCTTGGTACCCGAATTGGATCGGCAACGATCAACTCCGTCATTTCAAGTTCGACGGCTCTCGCCTGGTGCTTTCCACGCCTCCGCTCGTATCCGATGGCCAAGCATTGGAGTACGTTTTGACTTGGGAACGCGTCTCGTGAGGGCAAAGGCCGAAGTGAGAATAATGATGGAGGATGAAGAGCATGATCTTCGCGATCAAAGCGGAGGTTAGCGATCCGCGAGCGGAGACGTTCGCGTTCAGCGCGCAGAAGACGATGTATGGTGGCAAGCGCATTGCCAAAGGGGATACGGTCTTCGTGTTCGCGAGCGAGAACGAAGGCGGA
Organism: Verrucomicrobiota bacterium; assembly: GCA_003220005.1. Classification (GTDB taxonomy): domain Bacteria; phylum Verrucomicrobiota; class Verrucomicrobiia; order Chthoniobacterales; family UBA10450; genus Udaeobacter. Next base: position 925 of record QHRD01000193.1, read on the forward strand.
CCGGGTCTCATCGCTAACGGGGTCGTTACATCAGCCAAAGCGATCCCAAAGAAACCGGGAATCGCCCGGCAAACGCCGCGCGTGAGCATCACCATCAGGCGCACCGCGCTCGCGAAGCGGCGCTTGCGGCGGAGCGAGCTCAAACCTTTTTCCGATTGGAAAGATGGCCGCGCTGAGACCGAGCTCAATTTCAAATTCTATCGCCAGGCAACGAACAAGATTGCCGGCATCTCGGATAAAGCGGCGGCGTTCCTTCGCGGATTCTTTTAAGGCAGCGCACGGGGTCTGCCTAGGATGTCCTCTCATTCCTAGTAGCGCTGTCATGTCCGCCACGGCGGATTCGTCCGGTGGCGAATTGAGCAAAGCGAAACATCTCAGTCCATTTTCCTGAAGCCGTCCGCCGAGGAACGATCAGAGATTCTTCTCCCGCGACTGCGGGATCAGAATGACATTGTCGGTTACTTGGAGCCTTCTGAAAGCCCTTCGTTCTCTTCGTTGTCTTCCGTTGTTGTTTTCTTTTTCACCTTCGACGTCGTGTGCCGCCAAGCTCCGCATGCCGCGGACATGTTACGAGATGATCGTTCACCATGCCCGTGGCTTGCATCAACGCATAGCAGATGGTTGAGCCGACGAATTTGAAGCCGCGTCGCAGCAAATCCCGACTCATCGCGCCGGATTCAGCAGTGCGCGTGGGCACCTCCGCCATCGTGCGCCAACGATTCTGGATTGGCTTCCCGCCGACAAAGCTCCACAGATAAGCGTCGAAACTCCCGAATTCTTTTCGTACGGCGAGAAACATTTTCGCGTTCTCGATTGTGGCCACGATCTTCAAGCGGTTGCGTACGATTCCCCCGTCGCGCAGCAACCTTTCAACATCGCGCCTATCGTAGCGGGCGATCTTCTCCGGGCGATATCCGGCGAACGCCTTTCGATAGTTCTCCCGTTTTTTCAAAATGATCGTCCAGCTCAGCCCGGCCTGCGCGCCTTCAAGAATGAGGAACTCGAAAAGCACTCGATCATCATGCACGGGGACGCCCCATTCCTGATCGTGATAGCTGATATTCGGTTCGGTTGTAGCCCACGGACAACGCGCCATATCCAGACAGCATTTAACAGAAGGAAACGAAGGCAACAAAGATCGGACTCAGAAGTTAGAATCACAAATTAGCAAAACAGTCTTTGTTTTCTTTGTTGCCTTCTGTTTCGATTTTATCGTTGCCTTCCTCAGCGCGTGCAATGGATCAGATGTTTACTGAGACGTGGGTGAACCCGCGGTGGTTCCGGATCGCAGGGTGCTTCCAGCCAGGGCGAGGATCACGTCGGTCTTGGCAATAGATCCGACCAGATGGCGATCGTGCGAGACCACAGGCAGACGTTCGCCATCGTGATGACTGAAACGCTCCAGCGCTTCTGTGAGCGAACCGCTCGCGCGCACGACCGGGAGCGACTCGCGCAAAAGATCGCCTGCGATGACCAGCTTCGCCAGGTCGGGTGTGTTGAGGTAGCTCTTGATGTCGTGCAAAGAGACGGCGCCGAGAAATCTGTCGTGATCGGTTACATAAAGATAGTTGAACCGCGTGTTGACAAACTTTTCGCCGATCTCGGAGAAACCTGTTGTGAGAGAAATTGTCAACGGATTCGGCTTCATCAAGTCGCGAACGTGCAGTTCGGCCAGCTGCTTGGCGTAATCGCCTGCGCCTTTACGTTTCAACGCCTCCGCATAAATCGAGCGTTTCTCGATTTTAACTGATGTGTAATAGCCGATCACACAGGCCAGCATCAGCGGCAGGATGATCTGGTAATCTAGCGTAAGCTCGAAAATCATGACAATCGCCATGATCGGTGCGTGAGTTGCCGCGGCCAAAAACGCGCCCATCCCAACAATTGCAAACGCGCTGGGATTCATAGAGGCCGAACCGGTGACGTGCTGGGTGGCGATGCCGAAGAGAAAACCAAAGCTTGCTCCGACAAAAAGTGTCGGCGTAAAAACTCCACCCACAGCGCCGGAACCAAAGGTGGCCGCGGTAGCGAGCACCTTGAAGATCAGAATGAGCGCCAGGGTTTGCCAAAGCCATTGGCCGCGCAAGATCTCGTTTACCACACTGTAACCGTTGCCGCAGACTTGCGGATAGAATACAGCCAGCGCGCCCACGATTAAACCGCCAACGCACATCTTCAAATAAACCGGCGCGGAAATTTGTTCGGCCCATTTCTCGCTCGCTTGCAAGAGCCGAATGAACCACGGCGCGATCAGACCGCATCCCAGCCCGAGCAACAGATAAGGCACGATTTCCCAATTTCTATTGAGACGGAACAGCGGAATCTCGTAGAGCGGTCCGGGACCGAGGAACCCGCGCACGGTGAGCGTGGCAATCACGGACGCGAAGACAAGCGGTCCGAAGATTTCCCTTGCCATGGAACCGAGGACGATTTCGGCGACAAACACTGCGCCGGAAATTGGGGCGTTATACGCTGAAGCGATTCCCGCGGCCGCGCCGCACGCGACGAGCAATCGCAGCCGCGGCGTTGTCCAATGTTGCAAACGCCCGGCCAGAGACGCCGCCATCGCAGCAAGTTGGACCAGCGGACCTTCGCGTCCGATTGAGCCGCCAGAGGCGATGGTGAAAAGTGCTGAGAGAGATTTTACCAGGCTCTGGCGCGCGGAAATCCTGCCGTCGCCGAGAACGACGGCTTCCATATAATCGGTGGTGATCACCTTACCGTGGAATCGCGAGCCGAAGTGAATGATCACGCCGGCGATGAGCCCTCCGATTGCCGGAATAACCAGCCGTGCCCACAGCGGCAACTCAATGAAACTTTCAACAAGACCAGATGCGCTGCTGCCGGTAAGAATCTTGTGAACGAAGCTTGTGGCGACGCGATATGCGATCGAGCAAGCGGCGCCGCAAAAGCCGATAATACCGGCCCAGATCAGCGTCACCTGTAGTTCAGTCGGCTGGAGCCATTCCTGAAACCAGACCCAGAATTTGAGACGACGCAGCGTCTGGAGACTCAAGCCGGTGGTTTGCTCGGCGGCGTTTGTGGCATCCACTAATATGCAGTCCGCGCACAACAGCAGACGTCAAGCGGAGATCGTTTGCGTCGATCGTGCGCAGCATCTGGAGCAGGAAAAACGCTCAACGCTGAACCCGCCTTCGCAAGCTACGGCGCGGCAGGCCTCCAACGTCCAATGTCAAAGTCAGGCGTGAGCGGTCCTGATTTCGTTATCGCGCGGCGCGAGCAGGTGGCCGAAGAAATGGCCAGCGAGGAGAAAGATGATGCCGGCTGTGCCGCATAGTGCGGAGTGCAAAAGCCAAAAGTGCGGGGCCGACATTTTTTCCATGAGAGCGCCGATGGTGCCGACCAGATTGTTCGCTGCAAAGAATGCCAGGTAATAGATGCCGATGATGGTGGCGGACAATGCCGCTGGCGCCACTCGCGCATAAAGTGCAAGCGAGACTGGAAAGATGTTCGCGAAGCCGATGCTGTTGAGTACGTGAAAGGTGATGAGCCAGCCAATTGAGACTTTTGTTCCGGAACTCGCTGCAATCGCTGCACCCATTGCGAGAGAGATGAATCCGGTTACGGCTACGAGGCTGCCGACGCCGATCTTGGTAATCTCGGGTGGCTCCGGAAATCTTTTCGCCCAGAGCCGCCAGAAAATCACCGCGAGCGCCAGAAAACTTACCGACACAATCGAGTCGAGCGTGACCAGCCATGTGGTTGGCATTTTCTGGCCGAAGAAGATGAGATTTGCGTTGCGTTCTGCCCAGATAAGATAGGCATTAAAAATTTGCTGGTTGCCGATGATCGCGATCGTCAAAACCGGCAAAAGAAGGAGCAGCGCAACGATCGCCATTCTTTCGTGGTGTGCAAGACGGGGTTTCGCAGTTTTCTCTTTGCCTTCAACAACAGCCGAATCGGGAGGAAGCCATTTGCGGCCAGAGAGATAAATCGCGAGACCGATCAGCATGCCGACGCCCGCCGCACCAAAACCATACTGCCAGCCGACTTTTTCCCCCAGCGTACCGGCGATTAGCGGCGAGATGATGACACCCGCGTTGATGAAGATGTAATAAATTTGGAACGCGTCGGCGCGCCGGTTGTCGCCAGTGGC
>QHRD01000193.1:5152-5425 GCA_003220005.1 Verrucomicrobiota bacterium
ATCGGCCAAAAAACCGCCCGCGATCGGTGTGAGGTAAACGAGACCCGTGTAGAGGCCGAAAATCGCGGACGCGAGCGGCTGCACCGCGAGCGGTCCGCGATACAGCGTCTCGAGAAAATGACGAAACGAAGCGAATCCGGCGATGTGCTCGATGTGGCCGGGATGCAGCAACTGGTTGACCATGTAAAGAATCAGCAGCGATTGCATCCCGTAGTAGGAAAAGCGTTCCCAAGCTTCGGTGAACGCGATGTATCCGAGCCCGCGCGGATGTCC
>QHRD01000042.1 GCA_003220005.1 Verrucomicrobiota bacterium
GACTGCATCACTTTTGCGCCGCTGCCGGCCATTTCGAGCAATTCGTCGTAAGCGATCTCATTAAGTTTCTTCGCCTCTTTCACGATTCGGGGATCACAGGTAAAAACTCCATCGACATCGGTGAAAATCTGGCACGCATCTGCGTTCAAGGCGCCCGCGAGGGCGATTGCCGTCAAGTCTGAGCCGCCGCGTCCCAGCGTAGTGGTTTCTCCTTCCGGAGTCTGCCCCTGAAATCCCGCGACGATCACGACATAATCGTCCGATAACAGTTCGTGAATTTGCTTCGGACTGATGTTTGCGATTCGCGCCCTGGCGTGGTTGCGGTCAGTTAAAATTCCCGCCTGGATAGCGATCAAAGCAGTGGCGGCATGCTCGCCAGTTGATAGCAAAATATCGAGTTCCCGCTCGGTAGGATTCGGCGATAGCTCGCGCGCGAGTTTGAGCAAGTTGTCGGTCGCGCCCGCCATCGCAGAGATGACCGCCACGACCTGACAGTCTTGACGCTGCGTTTCAACAAGCCGGCGTGCGACGCTTTGAATACGCTTCGGGGTGCCAACGGAAGTGCCGCCATATTTTTGAACTACCAAAGGCATGTCAGATAAGATTAAATCGAAGAAAAACGCGAACGGCGATGGTTTTCGAGCGTCGGCTATTGCCCAATTGCGTGCCGCACATCATTGATAGTCGCAGCGACCGGTTTTAGTTCTTCCATTTGCTTGATAATCGCATCGGGATCTTCCGCCTCGGGAATTTTTTGGAATGAGTACGCCGCTTCGCGTGAATCGCAGCATTTGAACAGTCCTGCGATCGCGGCCGCGCTGGCAGGTTCGACAAAAATTCCTTCATGCCGAGCCAGCCAACTCTGCGCTGTGACGATTTCTTCGTCGCTCACAACGTCAATTGCTCCCTTCGACTCGGCAATGGCCGCGCGCGCTTGTTTCCAGCTCGCTGGATTGCCGATTCGAATTGCGGAAGCGATCGTCTCTGGTTTCTCGACGATTCGGTTGTGAAAGATTGGCGCTGCCCCAGCAGCTTGGAACCCAATCATCGCCGGTAGTTTCGTCGAGTTTTCACGTGCAAGATACTCTCGATATCCAGACCAATACGCAGTGATGTTTCCGGCGTTGCCGACTGGCAGCAAATGGAAATCGGGCGCGTCGCCCATTTCATCGATAAAATAACGAAATCACCGCTCTCGCCGAGCTCGCGCACGATCCGCAAGGCGTCGTCAAAATTGCCATCGATCGCGACGATTTTCGCGCCGTACGCGAAGGCTTGCAGTAATTTCCCCGTCGCAATTTTTCCGGCAGGCAGAATGACGACCGATGAGATTCCTGCGCGCGCCGCATACGCGGATGCCGACGCTGAAGTATTCCCAGTTGAAGCGCAGATGATCGCCCTCGCGCCGCGCTCCAGCGCTTTGGAAACGGCCACGGTCATCCCGCGATCCTTGAAAGAGCCTGTCGGATTGACTCCTTCGTTTTTGACAAAGACTTCGCAGCCGCGGCCGACTCGCTTGCTTAATTGCAGACAATGAATCAGCGGTGTGTTCCCTTCGCCCAGAGAGACGATCGGCGTCGAGGCAGAGACTGGGAGAAATTCACCGTAATGTTCGATTACTCCCCTGCTCCGCTGTGATTTTGCTGTTGCCGAGTCCGCCCTAAGCAAAGAAGATAAGCTGCGGCTTTTAACCACGATGCTGGAAAGCCGCCATGCGGATTTGCGGGAGCAGAATCTGATTCGTCAAGGCAAAGGACACTTTCACGTTTCCGGCATGGGTCACGAAGGGCTGGTGGCGGTCTCGATCCAAATGAAACCAGGCGATTACATCGTTTCATATTATCGCGACCGCGGACTGGTGCTCGGGCGCGGCATGACCACGCGTGAGCTCGGTCTCGAATATTTCGCAAAGAGAAATACCGGCAGCGGCGGACGCCAAATGCCGTCGCATTACAGTAATGCGGACCTGCACATTTGGAGTGTGCCCACGCCGACCGGATCGCAACTGCTTCCTGCGTGCGGCATCGCCTGGGGCATTCAGCTCGACGGCAAAAAGGATCTCGTTGTAACGACCGTCGGCGACGCTGCGACTCGGCAAGGAGATTTTTTTGAAGCGATCTGTTTCGCCAAAGAGAAAAAACTCCCCCTGCTCCTTCTTGTCGAAGACAACGCGTACGGCATCAGCATGCCGACGCGAAAGACGAACCCGCTGGCGTTGAATGTTCTCGAGTCTGACAACTGGCGCCGAATCGACGTAGAAAATGTGCAACAGGTTTACGATGCGACAGCCGAAGCATTCGATAAAATCCGGGGCGCCGGCGGGCCGTTCTTTTTCTGGATCAAAATGGAGCGACTCTCCAGTCACACCAGTTCTGACGATCAGAAACTTTATCGCAGCGAGGAGGAACTGAGCAGACTGGAAAAATGTGATCCACTCAAACGTTGGAAGGATCATCTGGTCGAAGAAGGCATTATTACCGCAGAGGAATTTGCGAAGCTCGACACTGAAATTAAGGAGCGCATTCGTCGCGAATACGCCGCGGCCGAAAAAGCCGAGGATCCTTCGCCTAACGAGCTTCTGGCCAACATTACCAAACCGCCACCGAAGATCGACAAACAAATCCTGCCCCCCGGGAAATATCGGATTGGCGATACGGTAAACAAAACCTTGCGTGCCGGTTTGGAGGACGACGCGCGCCGAATTCTGTTCGGGGAGGACATCGAAGATCCAAAAGGCGGCGTATTCCGCCTTACCCAGAAACTTTCGACAGAATTCCCGAAGCAGGTTTTCAACTCGCCCCTCGCTGAATCGACCATTCTCGGAGTGGCCTGCGGGCTGGCTGCGTACGGAAAGCGCCCCGTATTCGAGATGCAATTCATCGATTTCATTTATCCCGGCTTCAATCAACTCGTTACCAACATCTCGAATTTACGCTGGCGATCGTTTGGCAATTGGAAATGCCCAGCCGTGATTTATGCGCCGTATGGTGCGTACTTGCCCGGTGGAAGCTTGTGGCACAGTCAGGCAAACGAATCGGCGCTCGCACATTATCCCGGCCTGAACGTTGTGATTCCCAGTACGCCCGGAGACGCGGCGGGGTTGCTTTGGACGGCGATGCACGGCGAGGACCCGGTGATTTTTCTAATTCCAAAGCATTTGCTCTGGGCCGAACACGAATATGCAGAGCCAATCCGGGCCGTTCCGCTTGGACTGGCGCGTCAATGCACGAACGGCTCCGACGTGACGGCAGTCGCCTGGGGAAACACGATTGAAAAATCCCTCGAAGCGGTTGCAAAAATCGACAATGAAATCAGTATCGAGCTGCTCGATTTGCGGTCGATCGTTCCATGGGACAAGGCTGCAATTGAGGATTCAGTGCGCAAAACTCGCCGGCTCGTTGTAGTGCAGGAGGACACCGAGAACTGCAGTGTCGGACAAATGATTATTTCCCATGTCGCGAGCATGCCGGAACTTTGGAATGAACTGATCAGTCCGCCGATTCTGGTGAGCAAAGCTAACGTCATGATCGGTTACAATCCGATCTATGAGTACGCCGCATTGCCAGATGTGGAACGCATTGTCGCTGCGGTGAGGCGTTCTGTTGCAACCAAACAGGAACGCGCAGTTGTAGCTGCGGGCATTGACCGCGGCCCTGCTGCACCAGAATCGGAATTTATTCGGCCGGCATCAGTGCCCCCGCCTACACCACACATCGCCAGTCGACGTGTGCAAAGCATTACCGTGCCGGTGATGGGTGAAGGAATTCGCAGCGCCAACATTGTTTCGCTTTTGAAAAAACCAGGCGATCCCGTTGCGCTGGATGACGAACTTTGCGAAGTAGAAACGGACAAAGCGGTTTATCCGATCCAATCATCGTTCGCCGGCGTAATGGGCGAATGGAAAACGAAAGTCGGCGACACGGTCGAGATTGGACAGGAGCTTGGCACGCTTTTCACCGACGAAGAACCGTCAGTTGTAGTCGCGACTCGTCGGGATGACCGCGGCCGCGGAGCAACTGGGGCCGCGTTGAGAGAGTCGGGATCACCGATCCCGACTGCAGCAATCGAGCCGGCGCTTTCGCCTACGATCACGCGCAGACTCAGTCAGGTTATTCCAGCCAACCTGCAAATCGATGCGCGCTGGGACACGATTCAGGAAGCTCGCGAGGCAGCGAAAAAGAAAGATCCGAAGCATGCCCCCTCCCCTTCCGTGATGATCGCCTGGTGCGTCGTGCGCGCGATGGAAAAACATGCGCCTTTTCGCCGACTGATTCTCGAAGACGATCACATTGTTCAGAATGACGATTTCGATCTGGGCATTGCAGTCGCGCTTGAAGGCGATCGCCTGGCGACTGCGGTAATTACAAATGCAAATAAGAGAAGCTGGCCGGAGTTCGTAAGGATTTACGACGAAACGGTGGTTGCCACACGCGGCGGCCGCGTTGACGCCATGAACGCGCCGGTCGTAATCACGAGTCTCGGCGCATTTGGCGTGAAAGCAGGAGCGCCGATTGTTGTACCGCCATCCATTGCTACGTTGTTCGTCGGCACTGCTCACCGCGAATTAATTCCTAACAAAAACAAAAACGAAAGCGCCGAGGTAATTACCCTCTCGCTTACATTCGATCATCGGGTTGTAAACGGCGCTGGCGCAGCGGCCTTCGCCAACGAAATCAAAAAACAAATCGAAGGATTCAAACTCCCGAAGGGCGAGAAACACACCACCTCGGTTTAAGCGCGCAAAGGGCCAGACAATTGTAGGGCGTCTGTGTCAGCCCCGAATTCTTTCGGGGTTCGCAGAGCGGAGCCGCGGGGAAGCGAGCGACACAGACAGGAAGCCCGAAGGGTGAGCGAACTGGCGCGAGCGAATCAAACGCCCTACAATTTGGCTGCACCCCGCTATGACTACGGCCAACAAAATCACCGTTATTCGGATTTTGATGATCCCAGCTTTCGTCACGATGGCGATTTATTATGGCCAAAGTGTTCAGCATGGCGCGCCGGCGGAGTGGGAACGCTTCACCGCTATCGCTATTTTCCTAATTGCTTCGTTGAGTGACGGCTTGGATGGATACGTTGCGCGTCGATATCACCAGCGGAGTTCGCTAGGAGTCATCCTCGACCCGATTGCCGACAAAGGATTGCTGCTCAGCGGCATCATTACATTGAGCATTAGCAATTGGAGCGAGGTCGAGCCGTACTACGGCAGATTTCCAGTCTGGTTCCCTGTTCTCGTGATCTCGCGCGATGCCATCCTGTTCGTCGGCGCAGGCGTTTTGTATTTGCTTATTGGCAAGGTGCACGTGAAACCGAGCTGGACAGGCAAAGTGGCGACTGTTTTGCAAATGGTCGCCATCGGCTGGGTCATGCTGCAACTACGACTATTTCCGTTGCTCTATGTCGTGATCGCAGCCGGCTTTTTCACTTTAGTCTCCGGAATCATTTACGTTACGGACGGCGTCCGGCAATTACAGGCTGCGGGACATGCCCACCCTGCGAAATCATAGCTCGGCCTGCTCCGGTGAATCACGCGAACATCCTGCCGAACGTCGCGATCATCGGGCGACCGAACGTAGGCAAGTCCGCGCTGTTCAATCGCTTGGTCGGCCGGAAGATTGCCATTGTTCATAATCAACCCGGAATCACACGCGACCGGATTTCTGCAATTTGCAGTCGCGGAGCGCTCCCGTTCACGCTGTGGGACACCGGCGGGATTTTCGGAGTCGGTGAACGCGAACTGAGCGCGCAAGTGCGGCACTCCGCAGAGGAAGCGCTCCATGACAGCAATCTTCTGCTCTTCGTTGTCGATGCGAAGGAAGGATTGTCGCCCATCGATGAAGAACTGGCGCGCATGTTGCGCAAATCGCGAAAACCAGCCGTGCTCGTGATTAACAAAATCGACAATGAAAAACACGAGCCGCTGGCAGCAGAGTTCGATTCGTTAGGCTTCGGATCAAGTTTTTCGATCAGCGCGGAACATGACCGCGGAATTTCGGAATTGTTAAGCGAAATCGAACGACGTCTCCCCTCATCTGCAAACACCGAACATCAAACATCGAACATTGAAGGTCAGATCGCGATTGCGATCGTTGGCCGCCCCAACGTTGGTAAATCGTCGCTCATCAATTCAATTGTGCGCGGCGAGCGCACGATTGTCAGCGAGTTGCCCGGAACCACGCGCGATGCCGTTGACATTCTTTACGAGCGCGATGGACGAAGGTTTGTTTTCGTCGACACCGCCGGCATTCGCCGTCGTGGAAAACATTCGAGTTCGGTCGAGGTTTTCAGCGTCATGCGCGCAGAGCGAAGTATTCGCCGCGCGGACGTCTGTGTTTTGATTGTCGATCTCACCATGGGCGTAACCGCCCAGGACAAACGGATCGCAGGCTTGATTCAAAAAGAGCGCAAAGCCGCGATCGTTGTTTTGAACAAGTGGGATTTGATCAGGCCAAAAAGCAAACAACGGCAGGCAGTCGCAGAACTTATCGATCAAACGCGCTCCCGAATTTTCTTTCTCGATTACGCGCCCGTCCTGGTCGCCTCTGCGCTGACCGGTGAAAGCATCGACAAATTGTTTACCTTTGTCGCGAACGTTCGGCGCGCAGCCGGCAAGCGCATTGGGACCGGAGTCCTGAATCGATTGTTGCGAGGAGCTTTCGAAGCCAATCCGCCGCCGATGATTTCCGGTCGACGCCTTAAACTCTTTTACACTGCGCAGGCGAGTGGAAAACAAGATCGACAACTGCAGCCTCCGGAGTTCGTCCTCTTCGTGAATGAGCCTCGCTTGTTGAACGAGACGTATCGCCGTTATCTCGAAGCTCGCATTCGCAAAGCCGAACCGTATCCCGGCTTGCCGATCACCCTAACCCTGCGCCCACGCACGGGAGCGCGGCACAAGCAACGCGCACGTCGCGCTGGCTGAGCAAATAACCGTCTGCGAACAATCGCGAGGAATAATTTGTGACTGTCGATAGTAAGCTCTGACCCCCATTTGTTTCACGCCTTTGCTGAGCAAACCGCCCTACAACCCGTGTACGAGCCTCCGCACCTGAATGTCTCGCAGCTTATTTTGTTTATCGAAACGCCAAGTTGCATCAACGACAGTCGGAAAAGGAAAAAAAGCTTCCCGAAGAGTTCGTGCTTCATAATAACGACCTAGCGCGACAATCATGGAGGCTCCAGATACCCGGACGGGCCAGCCGGCGATTCGGCTGTACTCCTTGTCTCGGTACAATCGATTTTCCAAAAAGCTATGCACCTCCTCTATGGAGGTACCTGGCGGGGTGAGTTGCAGCAATTCGCGCCTGATCGCAGCGTTCGACTGTCGAACGTTAATCTTGATTTTGTCTGCCGCAGACAAATCTCCAATGAAAGCGCAAAATAAGACCATAAGAGCAGCGGTTCGCACAAATGGGAAACTGGGGTCAGTCCTCACTTTTGACACAGGGCAAATGACTTTACCGGCGGAGAAAATTGGAAACATCCGTCGATGGTTCCATTTCTAAACGCCGGGTTATTCATTTCAAGCTCATCGTAGGTTCTGATGGAAGATCCTTGGCAACCGCGCGAGCCTTGCTGCAAGAAACCAAGCTCGACGAGTCCGTTCACACGCAGGGTCGAACGCGGCTCCGCTCCATCCTCCGAGCAACCTAGCGGCAAATCTGCGCGGCAGTTTGATCGAACGCTCGCCCCGCCGTACGTGTCTCATCAGACCGTATGAAATCGACGCAGGAAATTACGCAGGAAGTGCGGGAACTGGGGCAATGGATTCCGTCGCTTCGCCAGCAAGTCGCCCACGTTGTAGTGGGCCAGAAATATTTGGTGGACCGTCTCCTGCTCGGACTTCTCGCCAATGGTCATATCTTACTGGAAGGCGTTCCCGGGCTGGCAAAAACGCTCACGGTGAAAACAATGGCCGCTTGCATTCAGACCGGTTTTCAAAGATTGCAATTCACGCCCGATCTCTTGCCGGCGGATTTGATCGGCACACTCATCTACAATCCGCGCACGGGCGAGTTTACAACCAAACTCGGTCCAATTTTTTCGAATCTGATTTTGGCTGATGAAATCAATCGCGCGCCGGCAAAAGTTCAGAGCGCATTGTTGGAAGCGATGCAAGAACGGCAGGTCACGATCGGAGAAACGACCTATCCCCTCTCCGATCCGTTCCTTGTGCTGGCAACCCAAAACCCGATTGAGCAGGAGGGCACTTACCAACTGCCCGAGGCGCAACTCGACCGTTTCATGTTCAAATTGAACGTCGGCTATCCGCACAAGAGAGAGGAACGAACCATTCTCGATTTGATGGCGACGTCGGCCCCCGATTTGCGAGTCGATTCGGTGATCGAACCGAAGCAGATCATTGCGGCACGCAATGTGGTAAACGAAATCTACATCGATGATCGAGTAAAAGATTACATTGTCGATGTAGTCTGGGCGACGCGCGAGCCGGGCACGTACAATTTGCGACTTGAAGGACTGATTCGTTACGGTGCTTCGCCGCGCGCAACCATTTATCTGGCACTCGGTGCGCGGGCCCACGCGTTTCTGAACGGACGCGGGTATGTCACCCCGCAGGACGTAAAAAGTATCGGCCCCGATGTGTTACGGCATCGGATCATCGTCAGCTACGAAGCCGAAGCGGAAGCAGTCACCAGCGAGACCATCATCGAGCGGATTTTTGCCGGCCTGCCAGTGCCGTGACCTCTGAGCCAATTGTGATCAGTGATCGGTGAACAGCGATCAGTATGGAACCGGCAAAATCGTTTCGGGATTTGAAAGTCTATCAGGCCACGCGCGAAGCAGCGCGAGTGATTTTCGAGATTTCGAAGAGCTTCCCCCGCGCGGAGCAATATTCTCTAACCGATCAGATTCGGAGAAGCTCTCGTGCCGTCAAAGCAATGATCGCCGAAGCATGGGCACGTCGAAGATACAAGGCTGCTTTCGTTAACAAAATTGATGAAGCCCTTGGAGAAACGTACGAAACGCAATCGTGGTTAGATGATGCGTTGGACGCTGGCTATCTTTCGAAAGAGAACTTCGACGATCTCGACAACCGCTACGACATGATTGGCGGGATGCTCTCGCGGATGATCGATCGGGCGGATGATTTCTGTAAATACGCGCCGAGCACCGATTATCGCTCCGATCAAGACCCGCGGCCTGGTCGAGACCGCGTTTGCGGGCGATTATCACAGCGTTTTCAAAGGGCGCGGAATGAACTTTGAAGACGTGCGCGAATATCAGCCGGGCGATGAAATTCGCTCCATCGATTGGAACGTCACAGCCCGCATGGGAAACGCGTTCGTAAAAAAGTTTACCGAGGAACGCGAACTAACTGTGATGCTGGTTGTGGATGTCAGCGCCTCCGGAAATTTTGGAAGCACAACACAATCCAAACGCGAACTCGCGGCGGAGGTGGCTTGTTTGCTCGCATTCAGTGCGATCCGGAACAATGACAAGGTCGGCCTGATTCTTTTCACGGATCGCGTCGAGCTTTTTATTCCACCAAAGAAAGGCCGGTCTCACACGCTGCGGCTGATCCGCGAGATTCTCTTTTTCCAGCCGCAGGGACGTGGAACAGAGCCGGCGCTGGCACTCGATTACCTGAATAAGATCGTAACGCGACGCGCAGTCGTTTTTTTCATCTCGGATTTTCAGGCGCCTGATTTCTCGCGAGCGTTAGGGGTAAGCGGGCAGCGACATGATTTCATCGCCGTCCACATTCGCGACGAACGAGAAAGGACACTACCGAACATCGGCATGATTACACTGGAGGACGCCGAGACGGGCGAACAGATCGCGATTAACACAGCCGATCGCAAAACGCGTGGTCTCTTTATGGATCTTGCCCGTGGCATCGACACAGAACTTTCTCGCACGCTGCGGAGGAACAACATCGATGCGATCACGCTGCAGACTGGAGAGGATTATTTGCCGGCGTTGCGCTCGTTTTTTAAACAACGCGGACGCCGGCTTGGTGTTCGATGAACTGAGAGCGTTGAAGCGGAGCGAAGAATGAGTATGCCGATTTTTATCGCTGAAGAATTCCACGACATCGCCCCGCCGGTGGATTATTCACTGATTCCACCCTGGCTGGTGTTTGTGATCGTATTCGTGGCGCTTTCGCTTCTCGGCCTCGTGGTATGGTTGTTTGCAAAGCGCCGCAAACCGCCCTTGCCTCCAAAGTTGCCGCGCGAGATCGCGCTCGAAGAACTCGAACGAATTGGCCGCGAAATTGAAAAGATGAGTCCGTATCAGTTTAGCATTCGTGTGTCCGATATTTTGCGAAAATACGTGACGCAGCAATACGGGCTGCCCGCGACGCGACAAACTTCCATCGAATTTCTGAGCGCACTGGCAAAGGCCTCGCCGTTCTCCGGCGAGGAGAAATTGTTGCTGGAGGATTTTTTGAACCGGTGCGATCTGATTAAGTTCGCGCGGTATGAAGCGACAACGTCAGACAGCGAATTGCTGCTGGGAGAAGCGATCCGTTTCGTGAAGGGAGGCGAGCTAGCGACGCCTGAGCCAGAGATGTCTCAACTTCGCTCGACATGACAAAGCTCCTCGATTGGTGGCCGACAAACAGCGCTTTGACATTCGCGCGTCCGTGGCTGCTCCTGTTGCTGCTGGCAATTCCGTTGCTGGCGTATTTGCGTGGAAAACGCGGGCCAGCTGCGGCGCTGACTTATTCGTCCACAGCGACGCTTCGGGCAATCGGAAAACAAAGCGCTGCACGCGCGGGGAAAATTCTGAGAACGCTGCTGTTACTATCGCTGGCGATCTTTTGCGTTGCGCTTGCGCGTCCGCAGCTTGGCAAGAGCCTTACCCAGATTGAGGCAAGCGGAATCGACATCATGCTGGTCCTGGATGTTTCCGGCTCGATGCTGACGAAGGATTTCACGATTGGCGGTCAAGAAGCGACGCGCGTCGATGCCATCCGCGAAGTCACACGCAAATTTATCGAAGAACGGCCGAACGATCGGATCGGCATCATTGCGTTCGCCGGTCGTCCGTATGTCGTCAGCCCGATGACGCTGGATCATGACTGGCTTGTGCAAAATTTGGATCGCGTGCGGATAGGGTTAGTCGAAGACGGCACTGCGATTGGATCGGCCATGGCAGCAGCAGCGAACCGGTTGAATGATAAACGTTCAAAAAGTCGCGTACTGGTCCTCTTGACCGACGGAGAAAACAATGCTGGCAAAATTCCGCCAAACACCGCTGCTGAAGCAGTGAAAGCGTTAAAGATTCACTTCTACGCCATTGGCGCCGGCATTAATGGAATTGCGCCAGCGCCGATCTTCACTAACCGAGGCCCCTTAACAGACGCGCTGGGCAATATTATTTACGAAAACCAGCCCGTGGAATTTAACGAGACCGGTCTGAGGGAGGTTGCGAAAATTGCAGAGGGAAAATTTTTCCGAGCGACTGACACGAAATCACTCGAGCAAATTTACAACGACATAGACAAGCTGGAAAAATCTACGGTGAGCGTAAAGAAATATCAGCAATACCGGGATCTGTTTCCACTGTGCCTGATGGGCGGATGCGGGCTGCTGGTCGCACAGATTTTGTTGTCGCAAACGATCTGGAAGAAATTGCCATGACAAACAAACGTCCAACGCCCAGCTCCGATAAATCGCGAGCAGGCGTACAACGCTCAGTGTCCAACTGTCGACGCGCTACGCAATTAGCAATGTCATGACCTTCGGCGCGCCAGAATGGCTTTGGGGCTTGTGGCTAATTCCACTTCTGATTGCTCTGTTTATGCGCGCGGAGCGCCGAGGGTATCGGCGCTTGCAAGAGTTCGTTTCAGCGCGTTTGCTGCCACAGCTTGCGGGAACTGTGAATCGGCCGCGGCGCATCCTAAAGTTTGCCCTACAGTTGTTGGGACTTTCTCTGGCCCTCGTCAGTCTCGCGCAACCGCGCTGGGGTTACACGTTTGAGGACGTAAAGCGGAAGGGGCTCGATTTGCTGATCGCCGTGGATACATCGCGCAGCATGCTTTCCAACGACGTCGAACCAAACCGCCTCGAACGCGTCAAGCTCGCCGTCCAGGATTTGATCAATGAGCTACAGGGCGACCGTGTTGGCCTGATTGCTTTTGCCGGCCGCGCTTTTCTGCAAGCACCGCTTACGATTGATTACGATGCGGTCATCGAGGCCATCAATGATCTGGACACAAAGACGATTCCCGAAGGAGGAACCAATATCTCCAGCGCCATTGCTCTGGCCATGCAGAGCTTCGGCAAAAGCGCTACCGGGAATCGAGCGCTCATCATCTTTACCGATGGCGAAGAATTGAGCGGAGATGCTGTAAAGATGGCAAAAGAAGCGGCTGACGCAGGTGTGCGAATTTTCACCGTGGGCGTCGGCACACCGCAGGGCTCACTGGTTCCCATCACCGGCGACGATGGCCAAACAGCTTTTGTAAAGGACTCAGCCGGGCAGGTCGTGAAATCGAAGCTGGACGACAAACGTTTACGCGAAATCGCACAGACCACGGGTGGGTTTTATATTCATTTGGAAAGTGGGCCCCGCACGATGCAGCAAGTTCAAACTGAAGGATTGGCAAAGATGCAGGCTGCTGAAATGGATGTGCGTTTGTCGCGCCGACCAATTGAGCGGTACGAATGGCCGCTGGGAGCGGCGTTGATTGCGCTCGCGTTGTCGATCCTCGTTCCTGAGCGACGACGCATGCGCGAAAGAAGCCACGTGCCGGCGACTGTCAGAACTGCGGGCGCGACTGCCGCCCTTTTGATGTTGCTCTCTTCATTTGCGCTCGGCGCGGCTCCGGGAATTGATGCTTATCAGGACGGAAAATTCGAAGACGCCTATGGTCAGTTTCAGCAGACACTGAAGTCGCATCCGCAATCGCGTGCCGAGGACAAGCTCCAGTTCGATTCAGGCGCAGCGGCTTACAAATTGAAGGATTACACGCGAGCACTGGAATCGTTTAGTCAGGCTTTGCTTACGCAAGATAACGGTTTGCAGAGCAAAGGTCATTACAATCTGGGCAATACGCTTTATCAACGCGGCGAAGCCGAGAAAAGTGACGACAAAAAGCTGAGCGATTGGACAAACGCGCTCGACCATTATCAACAGACGCTGAAGCTCGATCCACAGGATAAGGATGCCAGGGATAACTACGAGTATGTCAGAAAGAAGATCGAGGAGTTAAAGAACAAGAAATCGCAACAACAACCGTCCCCTTCCCCTTCTCCGCAGCAAAAGGACAAACAGAACCAACAACAGAACAAGCAAGATCAGCAGCAACAGCAAAATCAGGACCAGCAGCAGCAAAAACAGTCGCAGCAGAATCAACAGCAACAGAAAGACCAGCAGCAGCAACAACAACAAAACCAGCAGCAAAACCAGCAGAACCAACAACAGCAGCAGCAAAAATCACAGGATCAGCAACCGCAAAACGAATCGGCTAACAACAAAGACCAAAAGCAAAACGAGCAAGCTCAGGCGAAGAACGAGCCGCAAAAGAAACAACAG
The DNA here is from genome assembly GCA_003220005.1 of Verrucomicrobiota bacterium. GTDB lineage: Bacteria > Verrucomicrobiota > Verrucomicrobiia > Chthoniobacterales > UBA10450 > Udaeobacter. The sequence continues at coordinate 13,507 of QHRD01000042.1, forward strand.
CAACCGGGCGAGAGTCCTTCTCCCTCGCCAGGCGCGGAAAACCAGCAGCCCAATCAGCCCTCACCGTCCCCCGGAGAACGGCAAGCAGAAGAATCACCGAGCCCAGGCGAAGGTGAAAATGAAATGCCATCGCCCTCGCCGGGAGAAGGTGAAGGCGAGGGAGAAGAACCATCAGCCACGCCAGCGGAATCGCCGCAAAAGAAATTTGCCGGTGAAGTGAAAGGCGCGGGGGAAAACAAATCGCAGAAGCCGCCCGACAAGAGTGAACAGATTGCCGAGGCCGAGTTGGAAAAAGAGGGCCAGATGAGTGAGCGCCAGGCCCTCGCGCTCCTTGAATCGATGAAAGACGAAGAGGCGCGAGTTCGACTTGATGAACGCAGAGTAAAGCGCCATGTCTATAAGGACTGGTAGCTGAAGTTTGGGATTCGATGGTTGATGCTTGATTGAAAATGGGACGCGCATTCTTGATTGGAATTGCGGCCGGAATTTTCGCGGCTGGTTTCGCATTTGCCGATTCGCCGAGCGTCACGGCGGTGCTGAGCAACTCGGAGACCGCTGTTGGCGAGACGGTTGAGCTACAAATCAAGGTAACCGGCCCCGGGGATCCCCAGGCACCGGAACAAATTCCAGCGGAAGGCTTGGAAATTTACCGCACAGGCGAGGATGCTAGTTCTGAGATCAAATTCGGCGCAGGAGGTATGCAAGTTACAAGGAGCGTTACTTATACCTACACCGTGTTGCCGAAGAGTGCTGGGAGATTTACGATTCCCCCTCAAACAATTCGGGTTGGCAACAATTCGCTCCCTACGCCGGAGCTGACATTAAATGTCGCGGACGCGCCAGGTCGTTCGTCCGGGGCGAGGCCGAGTCGTGGCACCCAGAGCCAGTCAGTCCGCGCAAGCGATCTGGTTTTTGCCGAATTGGTTGTGCCAAAGAAAACTGCCTTCGTCGGCGAGATCGTTCCCGTTCAGATCCGGATGGGATTTGACCCACGCGTGCGGCCAAGACTGATCGAACCACCTGAAATCACCGGGCAAGGATTCACTGCGCAGAAACTACAGGAAGGCGGCCAAAATTCAGAAACCATCAATGGCAGACCTTACGACGTAGTCACATATAAGACTGCGATCGCTGCGGCGCGTGCTGGAAAATTCGAGGTCGGGCCGGTGAAAGCCAGGGCACAATTACTGGTCCCGCGTGCACGAAGTGCGCCGCGACCTCGCTCGCGTTCGCCGTTCGATCTGTTCGATCTGAATGATCCATTCTCTGATCCATTCTTTAGCAACCCGTTTGCTCAAATGGGTGAGCGTCGCGACGTAGAGATCAAAAGCGAACCCGTGGCGCTGGAAGTCAAACCGTTGCCGCCAAACGCGCCGCCGAGTTTTTCGGGCGCGATTGGGAATTTGACAATGACAACCGACGCCAAGCCCAACAGCGTGCAAGTGGGGGATCCGATCACCGTTACAACTGCAATCTCGGGGCGCGGCAATTTCGACCGTGTCAATGCGCCAGTAGTCGAAGATGAGAGGGGCTGGCACAAATATCCGCCGTCTTCCAAGTTCAAGCAGGACGACGAAGTCGGCATCAGCGGCACAAAAACCTTCGAGACGGTCCTTTCGCCTAATGAAAAGAAACAGAGCCTGCCGTTGCTTGCATTTTCCTATTTCGATCCGGTGAAGGAACAATATGTGACACTGCACAGTGAAACGATCCCGATCACCGTGCAGGGCGGGACGGCTGCTACGCAGAACATCGCGACGACCCAGCCGGGGTCACCGACTCCGGCTATAGGCACGCGACCGGCGTCAGCGGCGCAGAGTACAGCCAAGGCGCAGGATATTCTTTATCAACTCACGGAACGACCGCGCACGGCGGAATCGTTTGCGCCAATTTACACGCATCGCGTTTTCTGGGGCGCGCAGGGAATTCCGTTGCTTGCCCTGGTTGGATTTGCAGTCTGGAGAATTCGAAAAGCGGGGATTAACAATCGCCAGGCACAACGAATAGCTGCGCTGCACCACGAAGCGGCCGAGCTGATGCACAACCTGCGTCGTAAAGATGCATCCCCGCGAGAATATTATGCCGAAGCATCGAGGATCATCCGAGTGAAAACTGCGCTCGCCTCAGCGAGCAGCGGGATCGACCCAAACATCGTCGACGCGGAAACCGCTGCGCACACTTTCCATCTAAACAGCGACGAGCGCGACCGGCTGCGACGTTTATTCGAACAAAGCGATGAGTGGCAATATAGCGGAGCGCATAACGGCCCGGGAAGAATTTCCCAGGAGAACCGCCGGGAAGTGCTGGAGTTGATTGAGAATCTAAAATGAAACCAAGCACAACGTGGATCGAGATCTCTGAGCTCGATGCCAATAATCGAGCGGCGCAGCCGCTAACCTTCTGTCATCGCGCCCGGAGGTCGCGATGCACCATTGCGGCTTTTCTCGCGACTGCGATCGTCGTTTTTCTAGCTGCGCCTGCCTTCGCGCAAGAAGATGCCGACTTTGCCAAGGCGAACCAGGAATTTGCCCAGCGCCATTTCAAAGAGGCGATCTCGGATTACGAAACACTCATTCGCAACGGGCAATGGAGCGCAAACGTATTCTACGACCTCGGCAACGCTTATTTTCGCGCTCGTGATTTTGGACGCGCCATATTGAATTACGAGCGCGCGCTCGCCTTGGAGCGGCATCATCCGGAGGCAACGGCGAATTTGCAGATCGCTCGCGACGAGGCGGGTGCGTTGGAGCTCCGGCCAAGCTGGCCGGAACGTTATCTGCAGATTGCGAGCGTAAGTCAGTACAGTATCGCGGCAGCTGTCGCTTTCTGGGTCGCGGCGTTTTGTCTGGCAGCATTGGTTCTCACGCGTCGCCGATCAACTGCCATGTTCAGCTTGTTTATTGTGATGCTTCTGGTTCTTGCTGGGTCGATCTTTGCAACCTGGCAACTCGAGCGCGGAAGCAAGGGCGACGCACTAGCTATCGTGACAGGTAAAAATGTCCAGGCACGTCTGGCGACCGCGGACACAGCAAATGCCGTTTTGGCGTTGCCTCCCGGCAGCGAAATCAAGGTCCTGAGTACTCGCGGGGATTGGATCTACGCAGCCCTCCCGAATAATCTACGCGGTTGGATTCCAGCGAAGCACGCCGAGCAAGTGCGACTGTAATTAGTGCAATGGCGTCTGACAAAGACGCCCTACAGTTCCGCGTCCGGGGTTGTTTGCGGCGATCGAAAATCGCCGTAGAGAAATTGTATGACTCCAGAGATGGAAATCGCCACCGATAGAAAGGCGCTGCAAATCAATCTGGACCCGGCGAAGTACGGGACGTTTGCAGAGATTGGGGCGGGCCAGGAAGTGGCTCGCCGGTTTTTCCGTATCGGCGGCGCCGCTGGCACTGTCGCGAAGACCATGTCGGCGTACGATATGACATTTAGCGACGCAATCTACGGACCTGCGGATCGCTACGTCAGTAGGGTTCGGCTCCAGACAATGCTCGACCACGAATACAGTCTTCTGATCGAGCGGCTCGACGCAAAATTCGGGGCGGAGAAGACCTTCTTCGTCTTTGCAGACACCGTTGCAGCGCGCAGTTTTAAACAGCGCAGCGAATCGCACGGCTGGCTCGGGATGCGCTTTCAGTCCGAGCCACGCGCGCAACCGAGCCAGATTATCATCCACGTGCGGCTACTCGACCCAACCAACGTCGAACAACAGGAAGCTCTCGGAGTGATCGGAGTGAATCTCCTTTATGGCGCGTTTTACCAACGCCAGCCGGAGAAATTGATTTCGTCGCTTCACGAAAATCTCCCATCGGGACGAATCGAAGTGGACATGATCAAATTTTCAGGGCCTGTCTTTCAGAACGTCGATAACCGATTGATGAGTTTGCAGCTTGTCAGCCAGGGCCTAACGAATGCGGTAATGTTCAAGGCGGATGGCGAGACGGCGCAGCCTGCTGAAATTTTTTACAAGAAAGCGATCCTGGTTGAGCGCGGAAGTTTCCGGCCTGTCACGTACGCCACCAACGACATGCTGGATGGCGCGCGGCGCGTGTTTTTGAAGCACTGTGATTGCTCCGAAAACGAGGTTGTCGTGCTCATGGAGATGACGCTGGAAAACTTGCTCGCCGACGGTCAGGTCGATCACGCCGATTTTCTCGCTCGCGTGGACATCCTCGGTGCACTAGGGCGAACCGTTCTGATCTCGAAGTTTGGCGAATATTATCGGCTCGCGGCGTATCTCTTTCGTTACACGAACAGGGCAATCGGTCTTGTCATGGGCGTGCCAAGTTTGATCGAGATCTTGAACGAAAAATATTACGCGAATCTGGAAGGCGGAATCTTGGAGGCGCTGGGCAGGATGTTTAAGGGAGGATTGAAGCTTTATGTTTATCCGATGATTGATGAAACGAGCGGAAAGGTCGTCACCGGAACACAAATCCAAGTCGCACGAAATCTTCGCTCGCTGTTTCGATATTTGATCGACAATCAATACGTCCAGGAAATCACCGATTATCATTCGGAATATTTGCGAATTCATCCGCCAGACGTGTTGGCTAAATTACAATCTGGAAATAGCAGCTGGGAGCGAATGGTCCCGCCTGAGGTCGTGCACATGATTAAGAAACGCGAATTTTTCGGCTACCGTAGACCAATCGCGGCATAGGCGCTCCCACCCATGTCATTCCGAGCAAAGTCGAGGAATCTCTGATTTGAAGCCAGCAAGAGAATTCCAGAGATGTCTCGACTCCGCTCGACATGACAATGCCATGTATTAAATGAAAATCGCTGTCGCACAGATTTCGTGTTCGCTCGGTGATCCGGAAGCGAACCTGATTAAGGTCCGCGACTTTTCGCGTCGCGCTAAAGAGGAGGCGGGCGCGGAGGAGGTCGTCTTTCCGGAGATGACTGACACTGGTTACGCGATGCCCGTGATCCGAGAACATGCGAGCGATTGGACAAATGGATTTGTTCCCGGCGTCCAGGAAATCGCGAAGAGAATTTCGATCGCGATCGTTAGCGGCGTCTCGGAGCGCAATGGCTCGTCGATCTACAATTCCCAGGTGTTTGTCGATTCACAGGGCAAGATCGCAGCGAAATATCGCAAGACTCACCTGTATGCAGTGGCGCCTGTCGAGGAACAAACGTGCTTTGCCCCGGGCGATGCGTTCGCTAGCTTTGCGCTTGGCGATCTGCGTTTTGGCTTCAGCATTTGCTACGACCTTCGGTTTCCCGAGATGTACCGAAAACTCGCCGGCGAGCAGAAGGTCGGCGCTTTTGTTATTTCGTCTGCATGGCCTTTCCCGCGCGACGAACATTTTCGAGTGCTTGCCATAGCGCGCGCGATCGAAAACCAGAGCTACGTGATTGCATCGAATCGCGTCGGTAAAGACGGCGACCTGTGGTTTTGCGGCAGCTCCGCGATCATCGATCCCCGCGGAGTCGTGATCGCTGCCGCATCGGCTGACCGCGAGGAACTTATTGAGGCCGACTTGTCCGAAGACCTTGTCCGCTCAGTCCGGAACCGGGTCAAATCCTTCGCTCATCGCCGAAGGGATTTGTACGGATAAGATGGTGATCTAAAACTGCGCGAGCTGCGCGGGGCTAATGGGCACGAATTTGCTTTCGTGCAAAACGACGCGTCTCGTCCCACGAATGAGCTGCCACCATTGTCGTGCGGAGCTCAGTACGATCGCGAAGACGAGCATTAGAAATAAGGCAGCAACGAGCGCATCGAATCGCCAGACGCCTGCCTGACGGACCAACTCAGCAGCCTTGGCGGAATCGGCCATTCCCGATGCCTGCTGCAAAAGCGATCGCGCGCCGCTTAGAAAACCAAGTCTCGGATCGGACGAAAACACTTTGAGATAACCGGCGGAGAAAGTGACAACGCACATGAAACAAAGCGGCAGAAGCGTCACAAACAGATATTTGCTTTTGTGCATCTTAATCAGGAGCGTTGTGCCGAGGCAAAGCGCCACCACTGAAAGCAATTGATTCGCTAGTCCGAATAATGGCCAAAGCGAGTTGATCCCGCCAAGAGGATCAATCACGCCTTCATACAGAAACCAGCCCCACGCGGCCACAAGTAGCACACTGGAAAGAAAATTCGCGCTCCACGAACGCGTGTTGCCAAGCGGGCGCCATACATGTCCTAAAACATCCTGAAGCAAAAAGCGGCCCACGCGCGTTCCTGCGTCAATCGTTGTCAGGATGAACAGAGCCTCGAACATAATGGCGAAGTGGTACCACAACGCCAGCGCAGTCGGCTTGGCGGAGACCCGGGCGAACATGTGTGCCATGCCGACTGCGAATGTCGGCGCGCCCCCAGCACGGTTAAACATTGTAGATTCGCCCAGATCGCTGGCGAGCTTCTGCATTTGCGGCTCAGTCACGGGAAAGCCGGCGGCAGAAACTTTGGCGACAACTTCTGTAGGCGAACCCTTGGTATTAATCGCGAAATATTCTCCCGGTTGCAGCACGCTTCCAATCGGGCGGATTCGCGACTCGCGTCTTATCATTTTCGGCGTCGTGCCGGACGCAATTAGCGAATGAAATCCGGAGACTGCACCGCAGGCGATTGTGATGCAGACAAATGGAAAGACTGGTCCTGCAAAGACAAGCCCGCTGCCGTCGATGAACTTGGTGATCGCCGGCATTTGCAGCGTGGGATTAATTACGAGCACCGCAGCCGCCAGCATCGCTACGGTGCCGAGTTTTAAAAATGTGCTCAGATAATCACGTGGCGTGAGCAACATCCACACCGGCAGGACTGACGCCGCAAGTCCGTAAATCATGATTGCCCATGCCAGCCATTTCTGGTCGTGGCGGAACCAGGCGTCAATCGCAGGAAACTGTGCGAGAAATTGTCCGCCCCACACGGCAAACGCCATACCGAGCAATCCAAAAACTGTAACGGCAATGACGCTCACCTTTCCCGTGCGCAGTGCAATGCCCATGATGACCGCCAGAGGAATGGTCGTGGCGATGGTAAAAACGCCCCACGGGCTTTCCGCAAGCGCTTGAACCACGACCAGCGCCAAAACCGCCAGCAAGATAATCATGATCGCCAACACACTGACAAGAGCGAGCAGGCCAACGCCGTACCCGATTTCTTCCTTCACCATTTGACCGAGCGTTTTTCCGCCACGCCGGATCGAAGCGAAGAGGACAATCATGTCGTGCACGCCTCCGCCGAGAGTCGCGCCGATCAGAATCCAGAGCGTGCCCGGCAGAAACCCGAATTGCGAAGCCAGCACGGGGCCAACCAGAGGGCCCGGTCCGGCAATCGCCGCAAAGTGGTGTCCGAAAACCATCCATCGATTAGTCGGCACATAATCCTTATTGTCATTTTGCAAGATTGCCGGCGTAGCGCGCTCCTCATTCAACACGAGGACCTTTGTTGCCAGCCATTTGCTGTA
>QHRD01000194.1 GCA_003220005.1 Verrucomicrobiota bacterium
GTTCAAGGGCAAGCACGACAGCGAGTTTGCCTGGTTCGCTGCTTCCGCCGGCGCGCCGCTTCTCTCCATGAACGCCAATCGCGCCGCGAGAAAAATTCTCGCTGCCTGCCGTCGGGGTCAGCCGTCGCTCACCCTTACATTTGCTGCGCGGCTTCAAGTCGTCGCCAACGCTTTGTTTCCGAATCTCACTGGTTACGCCATGCAACTGGCGAACCGGTTCTTGCCGGAGTCGTCGGGTGTTGAAGGAAATCCGTCGCGCTCCGGTTACGAAGTGCGCCATTTGATTCCCGATTGGCTAATGCGAGCAGCTGACAAAGCGACCACGCGCAATAACCAGACAAAAACCAAATAGTCGTCACGATCGCTCAATCGCAGCGAATGTAGTTAAGCGTTGGACGTTGGAGGCTCAGCGTTGGACGTTTGTTTGTGATGCCTAAGCGCCTCTTCGTTGCGATCGACATACCGGAGTCCACGCGCCAACTTCTCGCAAACATTGATCCGCACATTCGCGGCGTCCGGTGGATTGACGCGGCTCAAATGCACCTGACGCTCGCTTTCTTCGGAGATGTTGCAGAAATCATCGATTCGGCGCTGCGCGAGAAACTCAACGCAATCGAGTTCGGCGCGTTTTTTCTACCCATTACTGGCGTCGGAGCGTTCTCCGCTAAAGGCGCTCCGAAAATTATCTGGATCGGCGTTGGCAAGGCGCATCCACATCTGTTTCAAATCCACAAGCGCGTCCATGAAGCCGCGCTCGCCGCCGGATTGGAACCGGAGCTTCGTCCCTGGCATCCGCACGTCACGATTGCGCGCTGCCGTGATGTTGCGCCGCAATCGCTGCGAAAATTTTTGAAAGCCAATGAGGCTCTTGATGCAGGAATGATTCGCGTCGACGCATTTCATCTCTATTCCAGCGAATTGACTCCCGCCGGGCCGATTCACACGCGCGAGTCGAGCGTCCATTGTCGCGAATAATGCAGTTGTAGCCGCTTCGCTGTGCGAAGCGTCACCCTGGTATTGTTTGCGCAAGGCGGGAAGCGGGTCTCATAGAGACGCGGCTACAGTCCCTTGCTGGAGAGCGGCGGCGCCACGTGCTCAAGCGACCGCCGCTCTGCTGGCACGCCGATCCATGCTTCAGTCGCCGCACCGAAAATCATAAACACTGCCGCTACCAAATAGCCCGTGAATAATGCTGTAATCGATCCGGTACCAATGATCCATCCGAACAGCAGTGGTGCGCCGACGCCACCGGCGAGCGTTCCAATTGCATAGAAAATTGCGATCGCCATGGCGCGGATTTCCAGCGGAAAAATTTCGCTCACAGTCAGGTACGCCGAGCTGGCCGCCGCGGATGCGATGAAAAAAATAATCGTCCACGCGAGAGTCTGCGTTTGCGCTGTGAGCAGGCCGACGTGAAAAAGCCATCCGGTTAGCGCGAGTAAGATTCCTGCGAGCCCATAGGTGAGGGTGATCATTTGTTTGCGACCAACCGTGTCGAAGAGATGTCCGAGAAGTAATGGCCCAAGCACATTTCCCAATGCGAACGGCAGGAGATAACCACCCACACTTTGCTCGGGCACACCGTAGAATCGCATCAGGACCAGCGCGTAAGTGAAAAAGATGGCGTTGTAAAAAAAGGCCTGTGTGGACATGAGCACGAAACCGAGAAATGAGCGCTTGCGGTGTTCGTGTACGATCGCGTCCCAAATTTCCTGCCACGGCGTATGCGTGCGCGTTCGAATACGCGTGGGCGCTTCGCTGTAGCCGGGATCGATGATTGCGGCCGCCTTTGCTCCGAGAATCTTTCCTTCAACCTCGTCCACGATTTCTTCCGCTTCATCATTCCGCCCATGGATCATCAGCCAGCGCGGGCTTTCCGGAATCCAGCGCCGAAAGAAAATGACGATGAGCCCGAGCGTCGCGCCGATTCCAAACGCGCATCGCCATCCCAGCCAAATCGGCACATGGCGCGGATCGAGCAGCACCAGCGTGGCGGCTGCACCCACGGCTGCGCCGATCCAATATGAGCCGTTGATAATTAAATCAACTCGGCCGCGCACACGCGCCGGAATCAGTTCGTCAATGGCGGAATTGATCGCGGCGTATTCGCCGCCGATGCCGGCGCCGGTCAGAGCGCGAAAAAATGCGTAGCTCCAGAAGTTCCAGGAAAAGGCGGACAGCGCGGTTCCAATGAGATAGACCGCAACCGTAATGAAGAAGAATTTCTTGCGACCAAACCGATCGGTCCCATAGCCGAAAAGCAGCGCGCCGAGCACTGCGCCTGCGAGGTAGCACGTGGCAGTCGCGCCCACCCGAGCAGGCGTTAATCCGAGCGTTTCGGGCCGGGTTAAAATTCCGCCCAGCGCCCCGGCCAGTGTAACTTCGAGACCGTCGAGAATCCATGTCGCGCCGAGCGAGACTACGATCAGCCAGTGCCAAGAGCTCCACGGCATTCGATCCAGCCGCGCCGGTACGTATGACTCAATGATTTTGCCGTTTGTCACTGTAGGAGTGTTTTCGCGCAGAAAAACGCGCGATGCAAAGATGCGATCTGTTTAGAGGCAGCCTGCGTAAATCGACCAGTGCACAGGACTGCCCGACCTTACCTTGGCGCGTGTGTTTGCCTTGGCCGGTAGGGCGCGTCACTCCGTTCGCGCCGCCGCATCAATTACACATGCTGGTTCTATATGATCGACCATCTTGTGCGATGGCGAACCCTCACCTGGCGCTGACGCGTCCGCCTCTCCCTGGCAGGGAGAGGATTGAGGTGAGGGTCGGCGCCTATCTTTGCCAAGCCACTCGACTATCGCGCGCTAGTCTAGGAGCTCCACGGAATCGCCTTTGTGCAGCATGCCTTCCACAATAACTGCACCGTAAATTCCGGCCATGCCTTCATGCGCTTGCGCAACTTTTTTGAGTATCGCCGGCGTTTTCTCTCCGGTATCGGGATCGAGCGTGATCATCATGCAGCGCGGATCGCGTTCCAGAATCGTTACGACTACTTTGGGGCCAACCCGCAGCGATCGGCCTACAAAATCGTTCTCGGCGAAGCCTTGAGCGGATGTGAGGTCCACATACACGTTTGCTCGGAAACGCCGCTTATCCATCGGAGTGCCCGTCTCTTCAGCCAATTGTTTCGCCGATTGCAAACTAAACATCGAAAAGGGACGACAATCAGTCATGGCGCGCTCGGACCGCATCAACGTGAGCTGATGCTTTTCATCGATGTCGGCTCGCACCATCGCCATCAGAGCGGGATCATCAATACCGAGTGTTCGTCCGTCCGGAGTTTTAACATCGATCATTAATTCCGAAGGATCGGCAGAGACGGGGTTCGCGCCCATGCTCTCGGCTTCACTTAGGTTGACGGGCCGCGCCGCTTTGTCGGGATAACGGAAGCGTGGACGATATTGTAAAAGTTTTCGCTGTTCGCGCGCTGTGAAATAGGGGAATCCCTTTGGACTCGCCGAACTTCTAAAGGCAAAGAGTCGATCGCCGTAGATTCCGGAGAACCCTGCAAAAGCTTCATCCACCTCTTCGCCCCGCATGCTTTTGATCGGATAACGCCAAAGGCTATCCACTTTTCCGATGATACTCATGTAACTGAACCTTTCTGATAAACACGCAGCGTTGCAGCCACGCCCCTGTGGGGGGTTTTGCTCGCTCGGGCCCTCACACCCGGACGGCGTACAGCGCCGTGGCTACAAGCCAGAGCGCCTCGACACAGCGAGGCGGCTACAACGTTTCTGAAATGCATTCGGGATTTATTACCGGACTCAATGGCTACTTGGTTAGACCAGCGCGCTTCATCAGTTTGTTTGCCGGCAAACTGGGATCGAGAACTTTGGTTGCGCTTTCAATTCCTGCTACCGGCAGCTTGGACGGATCGAGCAACCCGATCTGAACGAGTACCGATGCTTGATCCCAATAAATGTGTTCGTGCGCCAGTTTGCCGTCCCGGAATCGAACGATCGCCACCAGCGGAACCTCGACGCGTTTTCCAGTGGGAGGAATGCCGGGCAACATCCAATCAATCGCAATCGTGTGCGTGAACTTGAACACCATTTCGTCCACCAACTGATCTTCGCCTATCGTCTGCGAAATCGGCGTCATCTCCGTGTCGGGCGGCATCTGAGGAATAAACCGTTTTGAATAGAACTCGCGCAATTGATCCTTGCCCACGCCTCCCGTGAGCACTGGAATGTGATTTACGTAAGCGTCTTCCACCATCGTGGCCAGTGTGTCGTCCGTATTGCGCGTAGAGAATTCATACTGCACATGCTCTTCCCACAGTTTGCGGAGAGTTTCCTGCGCAGGGCTGAGATTCGTGCTTGGCTCTGTTTTTTCAGGTTCGGCCATGATCCCCTCCGTTTGTCCAAACTTTACTTCTGGTCGAGAAAAGTGACAGCGCCCGTATCGAGGCTGTAATAGCCGCCGATTACCTGTACCTCACCGGAATCAACTCTAGCTTTTAGAATTGGCGCCGATGAGCGCAGAGCGTCTACAACGTGTTTCGCATTCGCCTTGGTCATCGTTTCCAGATCAGCTTTGGGCGTCGAATTTATTACGGGCTTGATGGCGGTGACCAGTGACTGAATATGGCCTGGCGCTTTGCCTTTGGCAGCGACGGTCTTCATCGCGGCGCCCACGGCTCCGCAACTCTGATGGCCGAGAACAACAATCAGACGGGCGCCTAAGATTTCGACTCCGTACTCGATGCTTCCCAGGCCTTCATCGTTAAGCACGTTGCCCGCTACTCGAACAATGAACAGATCTCCCAGGCCTTCATCAAAGACAATTTCGGGTGGAACACGCGAATCCGAACAACTGAGGATGATCGCATACGGGTGCTGACTCTTCGTCAGTTCTGCGCGCCGCTTGGTGGCCTGCTCGGCAGTCATACCCAGGGAAATCGTGCCGGCATTTTCATAACTATTTTTCGCCATGTACGACCTCTCATCGGCCGACTCATGCGGGTGCTGCGGATTGCCTGCAGTGAAACGGCCGTTGCCCTCCTTCAATCTCGACAGCGCCTCCGCAGGAGGAACGATCGGCCGATCGATAGACGCGGGATCAGCTCCCCGGGCAAGATGATTCCCACCAAGTAAACTGATTACGATAAAGAAACCACCTATATGCGACTTCTTCATGCAGCGATTTAGCAGCGTCTGGATTGATTGTTCAATTCGAAAGTTCACCCTCGGGCAGCGTCGGCTTTTGTTTTCCTCCTTCTATTGGGACTCCGCAGTTTTAACATCACAATTTTCCTTTCTTCATTTGCAGGAGAAAGTATGCGGCGCAGGCCCAGAGAAGAATCGTGGTAAACCACGGTAGGAGGAACTGAGGTAGCGCGAATGGGTTGGCTACCGTAACCGAAGTAGGTGAAGTCACGAGTGCGGCGGTGTTGTCCATGGCGGCATGCATCAGCATAACTAGCAATAGACTGCCGTTAGTTCGCCAGTAGAGCCACGCCATCGCTACGGAAATTGCGGTGACTGCAAGCAGATAAACAGGAAACGACTGGCCGAAGTTATCGCTGCCGCGAATGAAGACCCATTTCGCATGAAACCGATCAGTCGATGACGCGATTGTCTGTGTTCTCAAGGTTGTACGCCAGCTTGTGCGTCGGCTGGTAAAGTTGGATGTCATCCGCGCCTGGCACGATCATCATGATCACGCGGCCGTACTCGCGTTCCTCGATTTCCTCTCGGAACTGCGCGCCTTTCGCCCGCAACTCCTGCACCGTCGCCTCGATGTCATCGCACATGATCGCGATCGAGTGCTGCCGTGGGTGATCATAGGTCTTGCCTTCCCAGACGCTGTGCGTCGAGTGCACACCCATTTCGCTCGGCCCCGAATTGAAGATCAGCCAGTCGTTATCCCAATCTTCGGCCACATACTTCCAGCCGAGCACGTCGCGCAGAAATGCCCGTGTGGCGTTCGCATCGTCGGAGTAGATCAACGTGTGAATCGACGTAATCATGTCGCTGTCGTTTCACGAGAATTAGGAGGAAAATTTTCCATCTAACCCGGGGTGGGGCAGCGCCTCCGTGTCGGCACTCCATAGTTCAACGGGCTGCGAACGGCGAGGCCCAGTTTGTTTAGAACATGAGTGAAAATCATCGCGGTCGAAACGTCCTTGTGCCCGAGCAACTCTTGGACTGTACGGATGTCCTGCCGGTTTTCCAATAAATGCGTGGCAAAAGAGTGCCTGAAAGGTCTACTGGAATTAACGCAGGGCGACGTGACTCTGCGTCGTAGAAAGGCACGGCGTGCCCGGCGGTCACGCCCTACCATCAAACGTCATAGTACATCGCAAATTCGTAAGGATGTGGTCTTAAGCGAAGCGCGTCGTAATCTTTTTGTTTCATGTCGACCCAGTTGGCGATGAAGTCTTCGTTGAAGACGTCGCCCCGCAACAGGAAGGCATGATCGGCTTGAAGCGCTTCGATTGCGCCGCGAAGCGAATCCGGGACGCTAGCGACCTGCGCGAGTTCTTCCGGCGGCAGCTCGTAAAGATTTTTGTCGAGCGGATCGCCGGGGTCGATGCGGTTTTGGACTCCGTCGAGGCCGGCGAGCAGCATTGCTGAAAATGCGATGTAGGGATTCGCTGAAGCGTCAGGCGTGCGGAATTCTAGCCGCTTCGCCTTGGGACTGGCGGAATAGGTGGGGATACGAACCGCCGCTGAACGATTGCGCGCCGAGTACGCCAGATTCACCGGCGCTTCGAAT
>QHRD01000195.1 GCA_003220005.1 Verrucomicrobiota bacterium
CAAAGGAAATCCGGTTTCCAAAAGGTGATGTCCTCGCGGAAATCTTCAGCTTCGTCGTGAACACGGAGATGCCGCTGGAGGAATTGCTCGCGGAAAAGTTTCCTTATTTCCTGCCGTTGCTCGACAAAATCCAAGACGTTCGGAACCGATACGAAAAAAAGAAGAAGGCAACGAATTCGGTGGATTTCGACGACCTGCTGGAAAAGACGTTGTCGATGTTTCAGCAGCACGAGCGAATTGCGGAAGTTTACCGACGGCAGTTTCAGTTCATTCTCGTGGATGAATACCAGGACACGAACAAAATTCAGGCTGACCTCGTTGACTTGCTCGCCCGCGATCATCGCAACGTGATGGTGGTAGGCGATGACGCGCAGTCGATCTACTCGTGGCGCGGCGCGAATTTCCAAAACATTCTCGAATTTCCCAAGCGCTACCCGGACGCGCAGGTGTTCAAGATCGAGATGAATTACCGCAGCGTGCCGGAAATTCTCGATGTGGCGAACGCAGCGATTGCCGCGAACGTTCAGCAATTCCGCAAGCATTTAAGCCCGACGCGGGAATCAAAAGCGGTGAAGCCGGCTCTTGTGGCACTGAACGACGGCGCGGAGCAGGCGCAGTTTGTCGCGCAACGGATTCTCGAGTTGCGCGATGAAAATGTCGATCTCAACGATGTCGCCGTGCTTTACCGCGCGCATTATCACGCGGTCGAGTTGCAGTTGGAGCTCTCCCGCCGCGGTATCCCTTATCAAATCACCAGCGGCATCCGGTTCTTCGAGCAGGCGCACATCAAAGACGTGACTTCATTCATCCGTTTCGTTGCCAATCCCCGGGATGAAGTCGCGTTTAATCGGATGGTGAAATTGCTTCCGGGCATTGGCAATCGTACCGCGGAAAATCTTTGGCAAGCGTGGGCGGCCGGGATCACGGATTCCATCGATAACTTTGGGCAGCGTCTCCAAGCTATGAACGTCCCCACAAAATCAAAGAAGATATGGACGCAGTTGGCGCATACGTTAGATGAGATCGCACCCGGCGGCCAACCTAATCCGCCTTCGGAAATGATCACATCGGTCGTGGAAGCGATTTACGATGATTATGCCAAAGTTAATTTCACCAACTACGAGTTGCGTCGCGAAGACCTGGATCAGCTCGCAGTGTTCGCCCGTCAATTCAAGGACGTTCAGGAGTTTCTCTCGCAACTGGCGCTGATCAGCAATGTCGATGCAGAAGCGACGCCAGTTCAAGGCGCAGACAAAGAAGCGGTCAATCTGTCCTCGGTGCACCAGGCGAAGGGCCTCGAGTTTCATACGGTGTTCGTGATCTGGCTGACTGACGGGATGTTCCCGAGCAGCCGGTCCCTCAATACGCGCGATGCGCTGGAAGAAGAACGGCGTTTGTTTTATGTGGCCATCACACGTGCGCGCGACGAGCTTTATCTTACGTATCCGCACATGCGCTTGGCTGGCGGCTACGGTGACATCTTCCAGCGACCCTCGCGTTTTCTGCAGGAAATTCCAAGTTCGCTGCTCGAAGATTGGCAAGTGAGAAGAAGCTGATTCTCTGGCCACGGACTAACGTGGATCGAACACGGATGAGGCGATGTTAGAAATCGAAGGAGAGCATCCTGACAAGTTGCTGCATCGAGCAACGACCGAGGCGATCATTGGAGCTGCGTTCGAAGTGCACCGCGAGCTTGGGTACGGATTTCTTGAGCGGGTTTATCAGCGTGCATTGCAGGTCGAATTACTCCGGCGCAGTGCAACCGCAGAGATTGAAAAGCGAATTCAGGTTCATTACAAAGGAGCCGTCGTGGGTGATTATGATGCCGACGTCCTTGTAGACGGCTGCGTCATCGTAGAAATCAAAGTTGCGCCGCAATACGACAGACGCGACGAAGCACAATTATTAAACGAGTTGAAGGCTACCGGCCTGAAGGTTGGAATGCTTTTAAACTTCGGGCGCGCAAACTCGAATACAAACGCTTGGTCTTCTGAATCCGCGTTTCATCCGTGTTCATCCGTGGCTGAAAAATGAATTTGTCGCCGGAGAAAAAAATCGCTGGAATCCTAGCGCCGCTGTTTGCATTGCGCGGTGAGAGCGATTTGGGAATCGGCGATACCGGGGCCTTGCGAGAGTTCATCGATTGGGCAGCAGAAATCGGATTCAAACTTGTCCAGCTTTTGCCCATCAACGAGATCGGCTCCGACAACAGTCCATACAACGCGATCAGCGCCATGGCCATCGAGCCAACGACGCTGCACCTCGCACCGAATTCTTCGGAGGATTTAACGCGTGAAGATTTCGAAAGATCAATCGCTGATATCGATCTACCCAGTCTTCGGCACGGCCCGGTGAATTACCGCCACGTGAAAAAACTAAAGTGGCGCCTGTTGGAAAAGGCATTCGCGAGTTTCTCCGAATGCGCCAGTGAAGAACGGCAATCAGCATTTCAAACTTTTTGTGAAGAAGAATGCGCCTGGCTGCGCGATTACGCATTTTTTCGGGTTCTGGTGGAGGAAAGCGATGGCAGCGCCGCATGGGATCGATGGCCGGTACAGCATCAAACCATAGAGAGAGCGCGCGGTTGGCGGCACGAAGTGCCTCCTGATCGACAGTCAGGCCTGACGCGACGCGAGGAATTTTTTTCTTACGTCCAATGGATCGCGCGCCAGCAATGGCGTGCCATCAAGTCGTACTCGGAAGAACGTGGCGTGGCGTTAATGGGCGACATTCCGTTCGGCGTCAGCTATTACAGCGCCGACGTTTTCGCGCGCCCGGATGAATTCGCGCTCGATTGGTCCGGCGGCGCGCCGCCCGAGCCGACCTTTAAGACCGACGCGTTCACTCAGAAATGGGGACAGAACTGGGGCATTCCGCTCTATCGCTGGAGCAGCATGCGCGCGAACAATTGTCAATGGTGGCGCGAACGTGTGCGCGCTGTCCGGCGCATCTTTCATCTCTTCCGGATCGATCATGTCCAGGGATTTTATCGCATATATGCGTTTCCGTGGCGGCCGCGGAAGAACAGGGAGTTTCTCGCCCTTGATTGGGACCAAATGCTTCAACGAACCGGCGGCCGCGGGCCGCATTTTGTTCCCCGTGATGACAACACGGCCGAGAACCGCGAATTAAATAAACGCGAGGGCGAAGAATACCTGCGCGTCGTCTTGGAAGAAGCTGGCGCCGCACGTGTGATCGGCGAAGACCTTGGCGTTGTGCCCGAGTACGTGCGGCCGAATTTACGATCGCTTGGCATTGCAGGATTCAAAATTCCACAATGGGAAGCTCGTGATGGGATGATCGTTCCCGGCGATCGGTATGAACGGCTCTCCGTGGCGACGTACGCAACGCACGATCACGAACCGATTCGCGCTTTATGGAATGAGGCTTTCGAGCATCCACTGTCGGATACTGGGACACAAGCGCGAGCCACGCTGGAAAAGATCGCTCTCTTTTCCGGGCTGAATCCAAGTATCGACCAGCTCGATTTCGAAAAAGATTTTTATCCGGCAATTATGGATGCGCTTTTGAGGTGCGACTCATGGATCGCCATGGTCATGATCACCGACCTGTTGGCACGCACCTATCGCTTCAACATCCCCGGGACAAAGGCCAGTTTGAATTGGACACGGCGAATGCAGCGCTCGATTGCGCAGCTCCGTTCCAGCCGCAAAGAGCGAAAACGAATGCAGCTAATTCGCGACCTGCTGCAAAAGACAGGGCGCCTCTAATTACGCGTCACGCGCTCTTTTCGATCGGCGCGCCGACTTTGTTGCCCCACTCGGTCCATGAACCGTCGTAATTGCGGACGTTATGCAGGCCTAACAAGTACGTCAGGACAAACCAGGTATGACTGGATCGCTCGCCAATCCGGCAATAGACAACCGTGTCTGTGCCCGGCTTTAGACCGCATTGGT
>QHRD01000043.1 GCA_003220005.1 Verrucomicrobiota bacterium
GTGAACAAGTCGCCGCCATGAAATCCTTCGTCGCTCATCAGACCTTCGATGAAGGCAATTGAATTCCCATCCGGCGACCATCGCGGGAGCGCGACTTGAAGAGACGGTTTGTAGATCGATGTGGCGTTGCCGTTTGCAACGTCGATCGTGTAAATCTGCGCGATCCACCAATTGTTGTCGCCGGGCCCCGGCGCCGCGGTTGCGACAAACATCCTGTCATTGGGCGACCAATCGTAATCGTAGATGTGGAGATTCTCTGGCGAAACCTGTCGTAGCTCGCCGCTGGCAGTATCGAGAACTGCAATCCGCTGATTATGGATCGCGGTATCCACAACTCCAGTCGTTGCGGCTGCAGCCATTAACGGACCGCCGCCACCCGCGCCTTCAATGTAGAGAAACGCAATCTGCTTCCCGTCGTGCGACCATCGCGGTCGCGCCGCGTACCCTTTTATATCTGTGATTTTCTTCGGATCGGAACCATCCGCCTTCACCGTCCAGAGCTGCCGCTGCTCTTTCTGTCCGGCACTCGAGAAAAACGCGAGCGTTTTGGAATCGGGTGACCACGCGGGATCGAAGTCTGTCCTATCGCCTGTGATCGGAATTTTAACGACCGTCGCTGCTGTGTTTCCTGATGTTCCGCGGACGTAGGCCTGCTTTGATGTTGATGCGGCGGTCGACTGCACCCATGCGACATGGGCGCCATCAGAAGAAAGCGCAATGTCGCCGTAAAGAACAGTTTTGCCTAACTGTTCAGTCAACTGCTGCACGGTCTGAGCTGTTAATGCCATGGGGAAAAGACAGATCAAGACAACATGCTTCATGTTGTGATTCTGACAAAGGTTCGAGGACGGAAACAACTACAATGCTCGCACGCCGGCTAGAAGACGATCCACTTCTTGCGACATGGTGTAGCACGCACAACCGGCCCGGACTAATCCGTGCGGCGCTTGGCCCAACCGCTCGACTACTGTCATCGCATAGAAATCGCCGTGCGAGAGGAAGAGTCCGCGCTCCGCCAATTTCTTCGCCACTTCAATGGAAGGCATGCCGTTCACGGTGAAGGCCACCGTCGGTGTGCGCGGTGGGCCGGGCGGTGGACCGTAAAGGCGGACGCGTTCTATTTCGGCCAACCCGTTCCAAAGCTGCGTTACTAATGCGTCGCCGCGCTCGTGCAATTGCTGGAAAGCAGCGCGAAGGCATTCACGTCGCGTCGCGCCCGGAGCAACCGAAGCGAGAAAATCCACAGCAGCCGCTGCGCCTGCGATTCCTTCATGATTCTGTGTGCCGGTCTCGGCTCGTTCCGGAGCAGAATCAGGTGCTGGGATCAGTTTCGGAAAATCAAGTGAGCCGAGTAACTCATGTCGGCCATAAAGAATTCCGATATGCGGTCCATAAAACTTGTAAGCCGAGCAGGCGAGGAAATCACAGTCCCAATCGCGCACATCGATCAACCCGTGCGGAGCGTAATGGACCGCATCGACGAAAATTTGCGAGCCTAACGAGTGGGCCATTTTCGCGGCACGCCGCACGTCGTTGATCGTGCCAAGGGCGTTCGATGCCGCGCCCATCGCTACCAGCTTTGTGCGTCCGCTCAATTGCCGCGAGAAATCCTCCCAATCCAGCTCGCCAGTTTCAGGGATCATTTTCACCATGCGCACCTTCACGCCGCGTTCTTTTTCCAGTGCGTGCCAGGGCGCGACATTGGCGTGGTGATCGAGCTCCGTGACCAGGATCTCGTCATTGTGGTCGTAGCCGCAGCCAAGCGCCCGTGCGAGGTGAAAGGTTAACGTCGTCATGTTCGCGCCAAACACGATTTCGGTCGGACCTGCGTTTAGAAAATCAGCCAGCACGCTTCGGGCAGAATCGATAATTGCGTCGGTCTCCTCGCTGGTCGGATAAGCCCAGTGCGTATTGGCGTTGTGGTGATACAGATAATCGTTCATTGCCTCCACCACGGCGCGTGGCACCTGAGTGCCGCCGGGCCCGTCGAAATAGGCGACGCGATAGCCGTTGTGCGTGCGCGCAAGCGCGGGAAAGCAGCGGCGTATCTCCTCGATCGACATGATCGCTGGATGTTGCAACCCTGCAGTCTCTTTTAGGGCGACGGTCATTTCGGCTGATTGCGATCGTAAGGAATGATGTTGTCCCATTCGTCGGCAGAAGAGCGCGCGACAAAGGCGACGACCGGTTCAATGTCGCTCATGTTGAAGACTTCATGCGGCACGCCGGGCTTGATGTAGATGAAATCGCCTGCTTCGTTTTCGATCGCTTGCTTTAGCCCAGGTCCGAATTCGTGGCGCACTTTGCCTTCAATGATGTAAAGGATCACCTCGAAGCCGACATGAATATGCGCATAGGCAACGCCCCCAGGCGGAATCGTGGCAATATTCGCCGATAGTCCCTTGCTTGTAATGAATGCCGTTCCAATCCCGTCGCCCGCCGCCGCCGCGAATGGTCAATATCCCGTCGTGATCTTCAACTACACTAATATCGATCTCGGCTTTGTCGTCTTTCATATCAATGGAAACTTATCGGTGGCCATCCACTTTCGCCAAAGGCTACAGCGTGACAAGTAGAGGCAGCTACACAAGATTGGCGATGTACATGTCGCGATCGAACGGCGCGAAATCGTCAAGTTGCTCGCCGGTGCCAACAAAGCGTGTTGGAATTCCAAATTCGTCCTGAATCGCAACGACGATCCCGCCTTTGCCGCTCCCGTCGAGCTTCGTGACAATCAAGCCGGTTAAGGTTAGTGCGCCGTTGAATTCGCGCGTCTGGCTGAGCGCGTTGCCACCAGTCGTTGCATCCACTACGAGCAACGTCTCATGCGGCGCATCCGGTTCGAGTTTGCCGAGAGCGCGTTTCACTTTTTGCAGCTCAGCCATGAGATTGGTTTTGGTGTGTTGACGGCCAGCCGTGTCGCAAATCAAAAAATCGATTTTGTTCTTCGAAGCAGATTGGTAGGCGTCGTAACAAAGCGCTGCCGGATCGGCGCCGTATTGACCTCGGATGATCTCAACGCCGAGTCTCTTTGCCCAAATATCAAGCTGCTCGATTGCAGCAGCGCGAAAGGTGTCGGCTGCCGCGAGCAGCACGCTGTGTCGATCTCGCTTCAAATAATGCGCAAGTTTCGCTGTCGATGTTGTTTTGCCGGTTCCGTTCACGCCGGCGATCAAGATCACGGTTGGCTTGCCCTTCGCTCGATGGATTGGCGTCGGGCGAGATGGCAGACTGCGCGCGATCTCCGCGCGCACCGCTTTGATCACGTCGCCAATTCTGAGCAAAGCCCAGGCCTCACGTTCCTGCAGCGTCCTGATGATTCGCATTGTCATGGAGACACCGAGATCGGCCCGGATTAACGCTTCTTCCAGCTCCTCCCAATCGATCGGCTTACCGCTGAATTGTTTTGCGAGCGATTGGAGGAAGTTCATGTCGATCTTTTATTGTAGGGTAGGCGCATCGCCTGCCAGCCTCGGCAATCCCGAAAGCTTTCGGGATTGCCCTACAATTCCTTTTTCACCGCTTCTCGCGCTGGCCGGTTCAAATCTTTTCGCACACGGTCGAGAATCCCGTTCACGAAACGGCCCGATTCCGTGCCGCCAAAAGTTTTTGCCAGCTCGATCGCTTCGTTAATCGAGACAACTGGCGGGATATCGTCGCGATAAAGCATCTCGTAAATCGCGAGCCGGAGGACATTGCGATCCACCGCGGAGATGCGCCGGAATTCGTAATTCTCACAGTAGCGCCGGATGCGTTCGTCGATCTCCGGAAGGTGCGCCACCATTCCTTCGATGAGCGGCTGCGCAAACTCGCGCACGCGCGGCTTGGCCGGGCAAAATTCCCAGAAATCGTCAATCTTCTCCGGGCCTTCGCCACGCTGGAGATCGCGCCAGAAATGATATTGGATTGCCGCCTCGCGGGCGCGTCGACGTTTACCCATGGTCCCTCGGCGGTTTAGAAACCGCCGCTTCTTGTTTGTTGCGAAGATTCGCCAACACATTCGCAATTTCGACCGCAGCTCGCGCAGCTTCGGTGCCGCGATTAATTTTGTTTGCAAGACAGCGCGCACGGGCTTGCGCTTCGTTATCGAAACTGAGCACGACGTTGATCACCGGCACGCCATGTTCGACCGCAATTCGTTGAAGCGCATCGGTGACAGAGCGACTCAGATTTTGTGCGTGATTGGTTTCGCCCTGCAAAATTACGCCGCACGCAATGACCGCATTAGTACTTTTCCGTGACGCCAACTCGCGCGTAACCACGGGAATTTCGAACGCTCCCGGCACGCGGTGCAGCGAAATAGCCGCCTCCGGTGCGAGAGCTCGCAGTTCTTCCGTAGCGTGATCGACGAGTCCCTGTACGTATTGAGCATTAAACCGGCTCGCGACGATACAGAACGTGCGCTTGGCTTTGGCGATTCTCGGCCGGGACGGTGCGGGCTTGGACATCTAGAAATGACGAATGACGAACTAATGACGAAGCTCGAATGACGAATGATGCGTCGCATGTTCTTTGGAATTCGTCATTTGTCATTCCTTCTCATTGGGCATTTGTCATTCGTCATTGGCAAAACCCTACAGCAAGTGTCCCAGCTTCGTCTTTTTCGTCTCGAGATATTTGGCATTATGCGGATTGGCCTCAGTCCTGATCGGTACTTGTTCGATCATTTCGAGGCCGTATCCCTCGAGGCCGACAAC
>QHRD01000047.1 GCA_003220005.1 Verrucomicrobiota bacterium
CAGCGCTACCGAGAACAACCACACCCCGCCGAGCGCGAGTCTGCGCGGCGTGAAAAGATGGCCATAAGTCGCGACTATCAGCGCGCCAACCAACGCGCCCAGTCCGCTTGCCGACATGAGGATCCCATAACCATTTGCGCCGCGGCCAAGCACGTCGCGCGCAAACGCCGGCATCAGCACAGCGTACGACCAGCCAAACACGCCGACTGCGAGAAATAGAACAAGGATCATGCGGACACGTGGGTGTTTCATCGAATACATAATCCCGTTCCACGCGTGCTCGCCTGCAGAGGCGACATGAACCTTCGGTTCGAACGGTGGCAATCGCATCATCAGTAATCCCGCGATCACCGCGATAAAACTCAGACCGTTCAAGAAAAAGCACATCGCCACACCGACCGCGCCGATCATCAGCCCGGCGACGGAAGGGCCAACCACGCGCGCACCGTTTACGATCGAGCTGTTGAGCGAGATCGCGTTTAACAAATCTTCGCGATTGGTCATTTCGACCGTAAACGCCTGGCGGGCAGGCATGTCGAAGCCCATCGCGATTCCGTTGAGCGCAGCAACGATGATGATGAACGAAGGCGTGGCAAAACCAAGCCACGCGCCGGTCGCGAGTAAAAACGCACAGACCATCTGTGCAGATTGCGTCGCGATCAGAATGGAGCGTTTGGGATACAAATCAGCGAGCGTCCCACCCCAGACTGACGAAAGCATCATCGGCGCGGATCCGACGGCAGAGACGACACCAAGCAAGAATTTCGAATTTGTAATTTCGTAAACGAACCAGCTCATCGCAGTCTGCTGCATCCACGTGCCGATGAGCGAAACGAGTTGGCCCCAGAAGAACAGCCGATAATTGCGGTGGCGCAACGCACGAAACGTGTGCCGCCACGTTATGCCGCCGACCGGAATACGGCGCTGCCGTCCGCTGATGTCCTCCGGCACGCGCGCGGTTTCGCTGCTCCTCGTCGGCATCACTCATCATGCGTGGCAGACCGACAATTGCAAAAATCGAGCGTATTCGTGTGCTACGTTTGGGTGAATGGAAAGCACAGCGGCGATCCTACTTCGCAAACGCAAATTCAGCGATACCAGCCTGATCGTTTCCTGGTGCACGGAATCATTTGGCTGCGTTCAAACTGTTGCCAAGGGCGCGCGTCGTCCCAGGAACCCTTTTGCGGGCAAGCTGGATTTATTTTTTGAAGCTGAAATTTCCATCGTGCGCAGCCGCAAATCGGATTTGCACACGCTCACCGAAGTGGAGCTGAAAAATCCGTTTGCCGGCATTCGCAGCGATTATCTCCGGACACAGACCGCGGCCTATTTTATTGAGCTCATTGAGATCTGCACCGAGCGAGATCACCGTGAGCCGGAATTGTTCGGGCTGTTACGCCGGGCGTTTGGTTATCTCGATGTGAACGATCCGACGTCGCGCGCGGTCGGGCATTTCGAAACCGAGCTGGCGCGCATCGCTGGCGTGCACGATGCGAAATCTGTAGGGGACGCTGTTAGCGTCCCACGGGAAGCTGGCAGCTTCCCCTACAGTTCGGCGTTTGCGCTGGGAAATTTGTTTGGCCGTTTGCCGCTAGCTCGCACACCGCTCTTGAAAATGCTCGCGGCAGGGGCGAAAAACAATTCGAAATGAAATGCCAGTGGTCTCATAAATGTCATTCTGATCCCGCAGGCGCGGGAGAAGAATCTCTGATCGTTTCTGAAGAGATCGCCCGCGAGAATAGACAGAGATGTTTCGCTTCGCTCAACATGACAGCGCTATTTATGAGAACAGTTCTAAGAAATTTGGTCGCTACGTTCGCAATCGCTGCGTTGAGTCCTGTCGCATCGGCAACCGAGACCTACAAGTTCGATGCGTCCGGTTCAACCATTGGATTTAGTGTGCATCAATTTCTAGGTACCACCCATGGGAAATTCACGAAGTTCAGCGGCAAGATCGAGATCGACCGCGAGCATCCCGAGAATTCCTCGGTCACGGCACAGATCGATGTGCGCAGTATCGACACGCGCATCAAAAAGCGGGACGATCATTTGCGCAGCGCGGAATTTTTTAACGTGGAACGATTTCCCCAGATCGTATTCAAGAGTCGCAGCGTGAAACGCACCGGTCCGCAAAGCGGCGACATTGGTGGCGATCTCACGATGCACGGCGCGACCAGGCCCATCACGCTGCACGTAAAGCTGCTGACGCCGATCGGCGACACGAGTCGGACGCGCTGGTCCGTGACCACCGACCCAATCATGCGCCGCGACTTCAATTTGATGTTTGCTCCAGCGGCCGAGTCAGTTTCCGGCATCAGCCAGACAGTTTCGATCGAGATCGAAATCGAGGCCAGGCGCGCTGAGTAAGGGATCATCGCAGGCGCCTTTTACATTGTCATTCTGAGCGAAGCGAAGAATCCAGCTACTTCTAGCAACTTTGTACTCAACATATCGCGAAAATCGTCGATTCTTTTCGCCAGCGAAGGTAACTTGTTCAGTTGAAGTAGCTGGATGTTTCGCTTCGCTCAACATGACAGAATAAGCAGATGGAAGTTATTCCGCTCGGAGATTCTGCGCTCATCGTGCGCGTGCACGAGCGATTTGAGGACGCGCCTGAGGAAATCTTGGACCAGGTTCTTCACACCCTTTACCAGCTCCGTGAAGCTGCGATCCCTGGCGTCATTGAACTCGCGCCTGCTTACACCAGTGTCGCAGTTTTCTTCGACCCGATCGTTGTCGCTGAAGCGAGCGGAAGACCGGATGAGACGTTTGATTGGCTGACGATGCAAATTCGCGGAGTTGTAAGTGGCGCGGGGCGTCGCAGGCGCGTCAGAGCCGCAAAAAGCGATATGCGCCTGGTTGAGATTCCAGTTTGTTACGCTCCCGAGTTCGCTCCCGATCTCGATGATGTTGCGCGCGGTGCAGAGCTCTCGACAAAGGAAGTGGTCGAGCTCCACAGCACAGCCGAATACAGAGTGGCCTGTATCGGGTTCGTCCCCGGTTTTCCGTTCCTGACAGGCCTTGCGAAGAAATTGGCAACACCCCGACGGGCCACCCCGCGAAAGGAAATTTCTCCCGGCTCAGTCGGGATCGGCGGCGCGCAAACGGGGATTTATCCTTTGCGTTCGCCCGGTGGCTGGAACCTGATTGGCCGAACGCCGTTGAAACTTTTTGATCCGACAAAAAATCCGCCTTCGTTTTTGCGCGCGGGGGATCGCGTGCGTTTTCGCGCAATCACGCGGGAAGAATTTGAGTCGTCTAACGCGTTGAAGCCTTGAAGCGTTGAAGCGCTAAAACGTTGAAGCACTACCTGTCATGTTGAGCGTAGCGAAACATCTTTGAGTGTGATTTGGCGGTACCAGAAGAAGGAATTCGAGATTCTTCTCCCGCGGCTGCGGGATCAGAAATGACAATGAACCTTTACGTTACGCGCGCGGGATTTCTTACGAGTGTGCAGGATCTTGGCCGCGCCGGTTTGCGCAAGTTTGGTGTTTCGACAAGTGGCGCGCTCG
The DNA here is from genome assembly GCA_003220005.1 of Verrucomicrobiota bacterium. Lineage (GTDB taxonomy): Bacteria > Verrucomicrobiota > Verrucomicrobiia > Chthoniobacterales > UBA10450 > Udaeobacter. The sequence continues at coordinate 3,513 of QHRD01000047.1, forward strand.
ACCCCTTTGCGTTGGGCGTGGCCAATCTGCTCGTAGGGAACGATGAAAACGCAGCGGGACTCGAAATTACTCTCGGCGGTTTGCAATTGCGCTTCGATGACGAGCGAACGGTAGCCTGGTGTGGCGGCGAATTCGACGTGCAAGTTGGATCGATGGCGTTGCTGGCGGGTCACGTGGCTTTCATGCCCGCCGGTGAAGAATTGAAATTCGGCCGGCCTCAAGTTGGATGCCGCGGGTGGCTTGCAATTTCGGGCGGAATCGACGTTCCAATCGTGCTTGGCAGTCGCTCCACGGACCTGCGGGCGCAGTTTGGAGGATTCGAGGGACGTGCTTTGCGCGATGGAGATGTACTCCCGCTGCGTCCGCGACCGGGGTCAGCGACCCCGGCTACAGGTATTTCGTCGTGGACTGCGCCGCACGACTGGGTAAGTCCAGCGAAACGCGATCCGATTTTGCGCTTTGTTCCTGGCTGTGATTGGAATCGCTTTAACGCTTCAACGCTTCAACACCTAACGAACGAAGCCTTCACCGTCTCGTCCGATTCCGATCGCATGGGTGCACGCTTCGAAGACGCAGAACTGAAGCGAACAGACGAAGGCGATCTTATTTCGGAAGCGGTTGCTCCGGGTACGATCCAGGTTCCGCCAAGCGGAAAACCGATTTTACTTTTGGGAGATTGCCAAACCATCGGGGGTTATCCAAAAATAGCGCACTTGATTACGGTCGATCTGTGCATCGCAGCGCAAC
>QHRD01000001.1 GCA_003220005.1 Verrucomicrobiota bacterium
GACAGCGAAAGACACGGCACGCGCTTGGCGACAAGTGCGCTTGGCTGTTCAAAAAAATGTGCAATCCACTCTGGTCCCTGCGAAAACGGAGCTAAAGCGGTCCGAGTCCACGCGTTAGTGCGGACTGCGGATGCTCTAGCTGCCAGCCAGGCATCCGAGCTGTCTGCATCAATGGCATATATGAGTCTGGAGGGAACCGGGTGCACATCACTTGTGCGCACAGTTAACACACCTATCCCAACGAGGGTGATCGCAGCCGCAGCGCAAATGAACGGCGTGGACCAGCGCGCGCCGTCGCATAGTGCCTCGAGTAAAGGCACAAGTAGCCACGCGATTAGTGCGATGATCGCAGCTGTTACGATTCCGCCTGCCGCAGTGACTCCGAGGAAAACAGCACCGATCAGATATGCAATTGGAATAAGTAGCGCGACCGTCACGAGCGCCCCGATGCCCATGGCTATGCCTTTCATCGTCAGCAGACCGCGGCCGTCTGGGAATAGTGCTGCAAGCGCCACGACCAGCAGAGGCCAAGTAAAGAGATAGCTCGAACCTGGTGCAATCACCGCAGCGGCTAACGAGAGTAACGTCCAAATTAACAAGGCTCCAACATGAAGGCCAGCCACGCTGCTTCCGCGGCGGACGGCCACGTAAAAAGCTGTTGAAATCGCCAGCGACAATATGGCGACAGCAGCCCAGTACACCGGACTCCACGCCGGAGCGCCGCCCCAGGGAACAATGGTGTGTAGAAGTGCAATAACTAGCCCTGCGAGATATGCGGCCGCACCGGATAAAACGACTGCTCCAATCGTAGCTGCGGCAGCCAATACGACGTCACGGCCAAATCGTGTGCTTTCACGGCGAGAGCGGATGATTACAACCACTGCGAGCGCCGCGGCGACTAAAGCCAACAGCATCGCCCATTTTTCCGAGTAAACGACGAACCCAATCAAGGGTAAGTCGAAGAAGACTGCGTCGCCAGTGCGCTGGCGGGGCAGCGGCCCGTTAGCGAAGGCACGCGCCAAGGCTAGCGCTTGTTGGCCGTGATGCTGCAAGCTTCCAGTGTTGAGATGAGCTATGTCATCACGCGACGTGTGATAACGGTCGGCACCATCGCCGAAAGCAAAGTTTAAAGCAGGCATGCCAAGGAGCGCTAGCTCCGACAAGTCGGTGTCGTTCGGCATCGTGCGGTAGATCGTGGTGAACACGGAACCCGCGGTAACGCCGGGGACAGTGCGCAGTACACGTACGGCGTCGAGGTTTCCCGGCCCGGTCTCAAACATCAAGGAACGACCAGTCGTTCCTCGCGCCTCAAAGTTGAGTGCCATAGCCACGTCTTTCGCCCATGGATGTTCGCGCACAAAAGCCGCCGCGCCGAGCAGCCCCGGTTCTTCACCGTCGGTGAACAACACGATTATGTCGTGCAAAAGAGGAGCTCCGGCACGAAGCGCGCGAACGGTTTCGAGAATGGCGGCGATGCCGGCACCGTCATCAGCGGCGCCTGGTGCGGCTTCGACGCTGTCGTAATGAGCCACAAGAAGGACTGCTGGTCCGCCACTCTGCCTGCCGGGCATTCGGGCGAGAATGTTCTGCACCCTTCCCGCATCGGCAGAGCGTGTGCAAACGCCAGTGGCGTTCTGGATTTGCGGGTCGAGCCCCAGGTTGCGGAGCTGCGCGATGAGGTAGTCGCGCATCTGATCATGCTCTGCGCTCCCAACCGGATGCGGCCGCTTAGCAATGGCAAGTACGTGCTTCATTGCTCGCGCTGCCGAGAACGCACTCCGTGGAACGCTCACTGGGAGACCGGCGGGTGGACGACTCACGCGCTCCGCAAACACGACGCAAGTTGCGATAAACAAAAACGCGATGACCAGCCGCTTAATCGTGCGACGTTTCATCCATAAATTCTCACGCGCCGTTACACCACGGTGCCGCCCATGATTGTGGTGTCCACTGTCATGTTGCGAATGGCTCTTGGTTTCAGGTGCGATCTATCAAAAAGGTCACATCGAAATCAAGCCTGCATTAGCTCGGGCGGCGACATCAAGAGCCACGCGACAACGGCTGCCCTGCAGGGGGTCTTACTCAGCTTGTAACATTTTGGCCGATATGTAAAGACTTCAGCTCCGAATCGTGAGGCTGCCCTTTAATCGAAGCGCAGTGCAGTTACGGGATTTACTTTGAGTGCACGGCGAGCGGGGACATAGCAAGCGGCAAAGGCCGTAAATGCGAGGAGCGATGTGACCGCCAGGAAAATCAAACGATCGCTTGGATTGACTCCATACAGAAGAGTAGCAGCAAGGCGTGTCGATCCGAACGCCGCAAATAAACCGAGGCCGAGCCCAATTGCAGCCAGTAGCATTCCTTGGCGCAAGACAAGTCGAAGAATCTGATTAGACTGGGCACCGAGCGCAATCCGGATGCCGAGCTCGCGCGTCCGTTGACTAACGGAATAAGCCATCACGCCATACACACCCATCGAGGCGAGAACAAGGGCGAGCAGTCCCAGACTACCGAGCAGCATCGCGCCCATCCACGACGGCCAGAGTGCAATCGACATGTGGTCGCGAATTGTTTTTTCGTACGTGATCGGAATATGAACATCCACGTCACGAACAATCCCCCGGATCTGACTAAGCATCACGCCCGGCGCCCCAGTCGTATGAACAAAGAGTGTAATTCCCTGATCATTGATCTCCTTTAACGGCCAGTACACCATCGGAGTCGGGGTTTCTCCCAGCGTGACCGCATTGGAGTTGCGCGCGATTCCAATTACTTCAATCGGGTCTTTGTTGATCATGAACCTGAATCGACGCCCCAAAGCGTCTTCGTTAGGCCAAAACTGCTTGGCCATCGTCTCATCAATGATGGCAACCGGAGCAGCGTTCTTCTCCGCGTCCTGCTCCGTAAAGTTACGACCGCGCAGAAGCTGGATGCCCATGGTTTGGAAATAACCAGGAGTGATCGGGCTGTAATTTGCGAAGCGGCGATTGTGTTCATCGTTTGGATCGCGGCCGTCGATAACGATGGTGCGGCCTTCGCCGCCGCCTAGCGGGACCCAATTGTTCAAATCCGCGCCGGCAACACGTGAATCCTGTCTGATTTGATCGAGGATCGCGCGCACGACTTGACGAGCCCGGTCGCTATCGTAGCCCGCGAGCACGGGATTGATCGTCACGATATCCAGATTGTCAGTGCGAAATCCGGGATCGATCGCTTGGGCTTTGTAAAACGACTTCAAAAACAAGCCGGAGCCGATCAGAAGAAGAAGCGAGACGGCGATCTGCGCAACCACGAGCAAACTGCGCAGATTGACGCGTGTGACTGCGCCGCCTCCTGTGGATGCACGCTCGCGCAATCCCTCAGTGAGATTCCACCGCGCGGTCTGCAGTGCTGGCGCCAGTCCAAATATGGCGCCGCTCAAAACGGCGACAACAAACGAAAAAATGAGGACTCGCCAATCTGGCTGCGGATTCAAGTCAATCGGAAATGGAAGCGGCGGAAGCAGAGCGACCAGGATATCACCGAGACCATAGGCAAGAATCACTCCACCGACGCCGCCGAGAAAACCAAGTAAAACACTTTCGGTCAACAATTGTCGCACGATTCGTCCGCGCCCCGCGCCCAGCGCCAGACGAACTGCCATTTCGCGTTGGCGCGCAGCAGACCGCGCGAGCAACAAGTTGGCGACATTCGCGCAAGCGATCAGAAGAATGCTCGCTGACGCGACGAGCAACAGAAGCGAGACGTTGCGAGCGAGATTTTCATTATTCGGGCCGCCGAGTCCCTGCGACTTGGCTGCCTCGAGTGACATCAGCGCAATCGAGCGCTCTTTGTTTACGTCGGGATAAGCCTGTTCAAGCTGTTTCGCGATCGTGCGCATTTGCGCTTGAGCTTCGGACATTGGCACCCCGGGCTTGAGCCGCGCAATAATGCTCAGCAACAGCGCGCGACGCGATTCGAACCAAAAGTCAGCGCCCGGCCGAACCCATTGGTGCATTGACATCGGCACCCAAAGATCCGGAGAAAAGCCGACGTCCACCCCGGTAAAAGCCGCCGGCGCCACTCCGATAACGGTGAAGGAATGTCCGTTTAATGTAATTGGACTGCCGACAATAGCCGCATCGGCCCCAAGTTTTTTCCAGAACTTGTAGCCGAGAACGACGACGGGGTGGCCGTTAGGTGTAGCATCTTCTTCGGGCAAAAATGTGCGACCAAGGCGGGGTTTGACCTGAAGCAGATCGAAATAATTTCCGCTGACGAGCAAGGCGCCGATGTTCAACGTATCGCTCCCACGAGTCATACCCATTCCCGTAAAGGTGTATGCCGCCATGGAACTGAACGCCGTGTTCTGTTTGGCGTAATCTTGGAAGTTTGGATACGACGTGGATTGATTTCCTGGAATGTGGTTGTCGGTCGTAAAAACTTTCACCACTCCTTCTGAGTGGCCGACCGGCAACGGTCGCAGCACCAATGCGTTGATGATGCCGAAAACGGTCGTGTTCGCGCCGATTCCAAGGACAAGCGCCAGGAATGCGACGATTGAGAAAGCAGGATACTTTATAAGCATCCGAACAGCAAAGCGAAGATCGTAGATCATATGAATTACTCCGTTTTTAGTGCTTGAATGGGCTTAACCACAGTGAGCGGCGGGCTGGTACCAAACACGCCACAGCGTTTGCAAGTTCGAGGGTCGCCATCGTCGCCGCGAACAAAAGGAGATTGTGATTGACGATGAGGCGCAACACATCCGCGGTTTGAGCGCTCAGGGCCCTGCGGACTCCGATCTCTCCTGTTCTCTGCTCGGCAAATTTGAGATCGTCCATCATCGTTGCTCTCCATTCACGATCCAGCCGTCGCGCAGTTGAACGACACGTTTGCCATAGGAGGCATTTTTCTCGGAGTGCGTGACCTGCACGATGGTCACGCCTTCGTCATTGAGTTTGCAAAACAGCTGCATGATCTCTTCACCCTGGCTAGAGTGCAGATTTCCCGTGGGCTCGTCGGCGAGCAGAAGCTTCGGTTCGGCGATGATAGCTCGCGCAACGCCAACCAGTTGCTGCTGGCCGCCGGAAAGCTGACGCGGGAATAAATCTTTTTTGCCGACAATCTGAAAACGATCGAGCATGTCGGCCACCAGCGCGGCACGCTCGCTTTTACTGTAGCGGCGATACGACAGCGGGATGTCGAGATTCTCGTAAACGGTCAGGTCGTCCAGCAAATGATACTGTTGAAACACGAAGCCGATCTGCTCGTTGCGCAGTGTGGCGCGTTCCTTCGGTTTCAGATGATGCACTGCGGCTTCGCCCAATAAGTACTCGCCGCGCCAGCCATGGTCATGCATTCCAAGAATGTGCAATAGCGTGGATTTCCCTGCGCCCGAGGGACCCATGATCGAGACGAAGTCGCCATCCTCGACGTCCAGATTAATGTCGCGCAAGACATAAAAAAACTTCTCCTTCCCGAGAGGGTAACTGCGTTCCAGATTCTTGAGTTTGATCATTGATCGTCAGGCACTGTGACCAAGCGTGATCATCGGGTCTGTTTTGGTCGCGCGCATTGCCGGCAGATAACTTGCCGCCAATGCGACAGCAGCAAGAAACATCGTGACCAGCACGAAAATTGCCGGGTCGAATGCGCTCACACTATAGAGCAACGCTCGCAACGTGTAGGTGCTCATTAGCGCGACGATCAGTCCGATAGCTGCTCCGGCACAAACAAGCTTCAGCGATCGGCCGAGGATTAGTCTCAGGACGTCGCTGCGCTGCGCCCCAAGCGCCATGCGCACACCAATCTCGTGGGTTCGCTGGATCACGAGATACGACATCACACCGTAAACGCCTATCGCAGCAAGCAAGAGGGCGACTACGGCGAAGATACCGAAGAGGACCACGGCAAACCGGCGCGGAGCAATGGCGTCGGAAACAACTGCATCTAACGTGCGAACATTAGCAAGGGGCTCATCGGGGTCGATCGAGCGAATTTCACGACGAATTGCCGACGTGAGCGACTCCGGATCCTGAGCACTGCGCACAGCCAGAACCATGCTGCGCAAGGGCAACTGCGTGTGCGGGACGTAATACTCTGGCTCTGGATCAACATCGAGACCGCGATGCCTGATGTCGCCAACGATCCCTACAATCGTGGCCCATTTCGGATTGCGCCGCGGATCCTCCAGCGTGATTCGTTTCCCAAGAGCGTCTCCATTGGGAAAGTACTTGCGAGCGAGAGCCTGATTAACGATTACGACCAGGGGTGACATGGCCGCATCTGCATCAGTGAAAAAGCGTCCCTGTAAAAGCGGCATTTGGAGGACGCGAAAATAATCAGGTGTAATTGTTCGAATCTCCTCGTCGGGAGTTGGATTGCCGGCGACGGCCTGGCGACCTTCAATGGCAAATGAGGAATCATTGTTACTCCCGCTTAGCGGAAGGAGGCTGGTCGCGGCGCTGGCCTCGACCCCCGGCAATTTCACGACTCGCCTGTTTGCTTCCGCAAAAAAACGAATCGTGTTCTCTGTTCCGAGATAAAAGAACGTGTCTGGGGCCGGATACTTTAGCGCCGGCAACGAAATCTCCATGGTCAGGACGTTGTGCGGATTGAGCCCGGGACTGACGTTCTGTAACCGTGCGTAGCTCTTTATTAAGAGTCCAGCGCCGACGAGCAGGACAAGAGCGAGCGCGATTTCGCCTACGACCAGGACGTTCCGAATCCGATTGTGACGTCGACCTGAAGTCGTGCCGCGGCCGTCTTCCTTCAACGCTTCGGTTAATTTTGGTTTTGCACTGGCCAATCCCGGAAGCAGTCCGAACAAAATCCCGGTTCCAACGGCGACAATCGCCATCACGATCAGCACCGTCAGATCGATGTTTACTTCAGCGAGACGCGGGATAGTGCGTGCTCCGGCGCGTTTGAAGAATTCAATTACCCAAACAGACAGTATTACGCCAACGATTCCGCCGCCGAGTGCGAGCAAAACACTTTCGGTAAACATTTGCCGGAGCAAGCGCCACTGACCTGCACCAAGAGCAACACGAATCGCAAGCTCACGTTCTCGCGCGCTCGCCTGGGCGAGGAGCATGGTAGCGAGATTTGCGCAGGCGATCAGCAAGACAAACGCAACGGCGCCCAGCAAAATGCCAAGTCCCGTCCGCATTGTGCCGATCACTTGTTCCTGAAAGGGATAAATCCTAGTGCGGAAACCTGTTTCGGGTTTGTAATTGTCGGGATACTGGCGGTACCAGTTGGCAATCAAGCTATCGAGTTCGACTTGCGCCTGCTGCAGACTTACCCGGCCGGGCAAACGTGCTATAACGCTGTAATTTCGATCCCCGCGATCCTTTAATTCATTTTTAGTAAACGCGATTGGCGTCCAAAGGTCTACCCGTGTACCGAATTGATTGCCTTGAATACCAAAAAGCGGGATCGGAAATTCGAAGCTGGCCGGCATTACCCCAATCACGGTGTAATTGCGCCCGTTAAGGAGGAGCGATTTGCCGATTAGATAGGGATCCGAGTTAAACCGGCGCTTCCAGAGCCGTTCGCTGATGACAACAACGTCGTCATGGCCCTCACCCTGCTCCTCCTGCGCGAACGCGCGTCCAACGATCGGATTGATGTCCAACATGGGAAACAGCGCCGGGGATACGACCGCTCCCGAGATCCGCTCCGGCGTATCGCCGCCGCCGAGATTGAAACTTCGGTAATCGAATGCCGCTATTTGCGTGCAACTGTGAAAATACTTTTCCAGATCGACATACTCAGGCGTCGAGAGCGGAATCCGTTCCAACCCCAGTCCTTTAAACTGGTCCCAGAGCAAGACGAGATTGGACGGCTCGTGGTAAGGCAGTGGCCTAACAACCAGAGCATTGACCAAACTGACTACCGCACTGTTCGCCCCAATCGCGAGAGCCAGGGTCGCAATCGCAATCGCGGTGAAGCCGGGAGTTTTTAGGAGCGCTCGGAGCGCAACTCTGATTTCGTTAAACATATTGGTCATTCGTAAGGAAGTGCTTCGACTGGACGAAGGCTGATCAGTGCCCAGTCGATCCCGGGGAAACGATTACTAAATGACTGTGTGACGCGCGATGTGGACTCTGGCGAATCGTTAAGCGTATTCATCACTGGTCACGCAAGGCTTGAACGGGATCGACGCGGGTCGCGCGCCAGGCGGGCAAAAAGCACGCGGCTAAAGACACAAAGATGATCACTACGACCGCCAATCCGAATGCTACGGGGTCGCGCGGATTTACTTTATAGAGCAGGTCGCCCATCAAGCGTGTGAGCACGAACGCTGCGATTACGCCGATGACGATTCCGAGCGCGGTTAGCCGCAGACCGCGCGAAGCAACCAGTCGCATCAGATCACCCGTGCCGGCACCGAGTGCCATTCGTAAGCCGAGCTCGCGCGTTCCTTGGGACACGGTGTACGACATCACTGCGTAAAGCCCGATGGCAGCAAGGAACAGCGCCATGCCCCCAAAAAGTGCGACGAGCGTAACCGCTAGCCGCTGGCCATAACTCATTCGGTCAACCTGCTCCTGCAATCGATAGGCCACCCCCGGCGCGAGCGTCGGATCGAGCGCGTGAACCTCGCGTGCAAGCGTATCCATGATCGCACCGGGCGTCTCTCGCGTACGGATTAGGAAACTGTTTCGTACGCCAACAAAATTCTGCCGCAGTGGCACGTAAAAGAACGGCGTCGGCGTCTCAGTTTTCGTGTGGTAATTGGCATTTTTCGCAATTCCAATTATCTCAAGCCAACGATCTTTCACTTTGAGTCGTTCGCCGATCGGATGCTTACCTGGCCAATATTTCGCGGCCATAGTTTCGTTGATAATCGCTACTGGCGGTGCGTTCTCATCATCAGTGCGAACAAATCCGCGACCGGACACGATGGGGATTCCAAGCGTTGCGAAGTAAGCCTCCGTGACCTCGTAGTACTCCACAGTTGCTCGTTCGTTAGGCGGCGTCTGGTACCCATCGACCTCGATTGGCGCCGAAGAAAAGTCGGTATAACTAAACGGGTAGACACGAGTAAGCGCGGCCGATTCAACGCCGGGCAGTGTCCGAACGCGATCTAATAGCTGCCTGTAAAAAATCCTGGCGCGCTCGAGATTGTAGCCCGCAGAAAACAAATCGACGCCAGACACGACGACATCCGTTGAGAAACCAGGACTGGCATTTCGAATTTTGTTCAGGCTTTGCAGGAGTAACCCGGTGCCGGCGAGCAAGAGAAAGCTGAGCGACACCTGCACAAGAACCAGCGCGGAGCGCAATCGTGAGCGACTACTTCCGCTAAGGACACCGCCCGCTTCGGTTTTCAGAGCGCTGGAAAGATCGACGTGGCTCGCATGAATCGCCGGCATGAGCGCAAACAAAAGCGTCGAGGCGATACAAATTCCG
>QHRD01000196.1 GCA_003220005.1 Verrucomicrobiota bacterium
AAACGGCCCTGCTCCGTTGCCATGCCGGTCAGCACCGCCACGCTGGCCATGTAAAACCCGAGCATCGTCGCGTACTCCGCGAGCAATTGTTCGTCGCATTCCTTCTTTTCTCTGGTTTTGGCGCCGTACTTCTCGATAGAAAAATCGCCATCGTGCTGGCGCTGCTGAGATCGCGATCGGCTCACACAATTAGATCGCAAGCTTCTGTGCATTTGCGCGTTTCAGAGTGAGGCCGAGACCAGGCCGATCGAGAGCCGGGCGCAATGTTCCTGAGACAGGCTCTGCAACGCCGTCAAAAAGCATTCGCTCGATGCGGACGTGATCGTGGAAATATTCGGCGTGGCGCACTGCGGAGGCAGCGCAGCCGATGTGAACGTGCAGCGCCGGCGCGCAGTGGGACGAAAGAGGGATGTGCTGCGCGTCACAGAGCGTTGCGGCTTGAAGAAATCCCGTGAACCCACAGCAGCGAGTAGCGTCGGCCTGTAGGACATCGACCGCGCCAGCATCGAGCATCCGCCGGAAATAATCGATGTCGTAACCGTATTCGCCAGCTGCGATATCCATTCCGGCGCGTGCGCGGTCGCGGATAAACCGCAGTCCTTCGAGGTCATCCGACGAAACCGGTTCTTCGAACCAACTAACATTGAACTCTTGGAAGGCGCGCGTCCGCGCGAGCGCTTGTTTGCGTGAGTATGCGCCGTTCGCATCTACGAAAAGATCGGCGTCGTCACCAATTGCCCTACGAGCAACCGCGACTCGTTTGCTGTCGGCGTTACCGTCGCGGCCGATCTTCATTTTCACTCGTGGAATCCCCTGCTCCACCCAGCCTCGAAGCTGGTTCTGTAATTCTTCGTTTGAGTAATTCGTGAACCCGCCACTTCCGTAAATCGGCAATGCGTCACGCACCTGGCCAAGCAGCCTCACCAGCGGCAGATCGAGTAAGCGCGCTTTCAAATCCCACAGCGCAGTGTCCACCGCGGAAATTGCCATCGCACAAATCCCGGGACGGCCGAGATTGCGGATCGAATGCAGCATCAGCGACCACGCGGCCTGCACCGACATCGCATCGCTGCCGACGACGACTTCTTTTAATTTGTCGTCGATCAATTTCGCCGTCGCTGAGTCCGCATACGTGTAACCGAGGCCCTCCTTGCCACCAGCCGTCATCTCTACAAGGACGATAGTAGTACTGTCCCACTCATACGTGCCATCCGCTTCCGGGGTTTCGGTGGGAATCGTGTACGCGGAAACGCGCAGGCTCTCGATGGGAATTTTATCGTGACGCGAAGTCATTTTCTAAGAAGCGCACGCGTCGCGCGCTGGTTTCGGCGCCGCGCCGAAACCAACTTTCTTTTCAATTCCTTCCGCACTGAACATTGAGAGATTTCAGGAGAAGTCCGCGATCGCGAGGACGCGCTCGCCAACACGCGGGACGCGTGCGCTCCCCAGAAGCGCGGGACGCGCGATCATTTTTTGTGCGGCAGAACGCCTTGAACCGCTTCCTTGAAAGTTTGTTTGATCATGTGGCCGAGGCGTGGCTCGCCTTCGATCATTGATTCAATGAACTTTTTGGCTTGCTGAAATGTGATGTGCGGAGGCAACGTCGGAACTTCAGGATCAGTAATCGCTTCAAGGATAACGGGACGCGTCGCGCTTAACGCCTGTTCCCACGCAGGCCCGATCTGTTCCGGTTTATCGATGCGAATGCCAGTAAGCCCAAGCATTTCCGCATAGCGCGCGAACTCAAATGGCGGCACGTTTTGTGAGCACTCGTACTTTGGATCCCCGGCCATCACGCGTTGTTCCCAAGTCACCTGATTCAGATCGCGATTGGCCAAAACCAAAATAATCAGACGCGGGTCGCTCCATTCCTTCCAATAATTGGCAATGGTGACGACTTCGTTGATTCCATTCATCAACATCGCGCCGTCACCGACTGTCGCGATCACCACTCGATCCGGGAATGCAAACTTCGCAGCGATAGCGTAAGGCACGCCCGGTCCCATCGTAGCCAGATTTCCCGAGAGTGACGCCATCATGCCCCGGCGCACTTTCAGGTCGCGCGCAAACCAGTTCGCAGCCGAGCCTGAGTCAGCCACGATGATGCAATTGTCCGGCAGCCGCGGCGACAATTCCCAAAACACGCGCTGCGGATTAATCGGCTTCGCCTCATTCATCGCGCGCGCCTCCAAAACTTTCCACCACTCGCCAATGCCGTCCTCGATCTTCTTCCGCCATTGCCGATCGTCCTTGCGCTTCAGCAGCGGCATTAGTGCGCGCAACGTTTCCGCGCTGTCGCCGACGAGGTTGACCTCCATGGGATAACGCACGCTCACCAACTTCGCGTCGATATCGATCTGCACGCCGCGCGCCTGTCCTTCCTCCGGCAAAAATTCCGAGTACGGAAAACTGGAGCCAACGACGAGCAGCGTGTCGCATTCTTCCATCATGTCCCAGCTCGGCTTGGAACCCAGAAGCCCAATTGGCCCTGTGCAAAACGGCAGATCATCAGGGATAACGGCTTTGCCGAGCAATGCCTTGGCAACGCCGGCGCCCAGGATGTCTGCGACTTCAATCACTTCATCGGTTGCCTGGAGAGCGCCTGCGCCTACGAGCATCGCGACTTTCTGCCCAGCATTCAGGACATCAGCCGCGCGACGAAGATCGACGTTCTTTGGAATAACGCGCGGCGGAGCATAGCCAACGCCCGAATGAATCGTTCCGTGTTTGCGCGGCGGCGTTTCGACCGCACTCATTTCCTGGACGTCGTTCGGAATAATGATGCACGTGACGGTGCGTTCTGCTCTCGCAATTCGAATCGCCCGATCAATGAGGTGCCGGATCGCCGCGGGCGTGGACGCCATGTGCACGTACTCGTGCGCAACGTCTTTGAACAGCGTCACGAGATCGACTTCCTGCTGATAATCGCCGCCAATTGCCGCGCGCGCCTGTTGCCCCACAATCGCTACCACTGACGCGTGATCCATCTTCGCGTCGTAAAGTCCATTGAGCAGATGGATCGCGCCGGGTCCAGACGTAGCCAGACAAATCCCCACTTCTCCAGTGAACTTGGCATGCGCGCACGCCATGAACGCAGCCATCTCTTCATGGCGCACCTGGACATACTTGACGGCGCCGTTCGCCCGATCGAGCGCGCCCATGATTCCGTTAATGCCGTCGCCGGGATAGCCGTAAATGCGCTTTAATCCCCACTCGTTAATTCGTTTGATCAGAAAATCGCTGGCAGTTTCAGTCATGATCTTAAAGTGCGTTGAATGAACTCTATTAATTGATTCGAATGTCGAAGCTTAATCGCATGGGAAAGCTATCGTCGTGAGCAACGCGTTCTCGGCTTGGCGCGAATCGAGCCGGGTATGCTGCACGACGATGGGCACATCCGATTCGATCAAGCTCGAATACGGCGTATCGGGAGGAATTTTTTCCGGGTCTCTAAAATTGTTAAAGCGCAGATGCTTCGTGCGCCGGGCGGGGACCGTAAATTTGTAGGGACCGACTGGATCGCGGTCTTCAAAAAAGATTGTGATCGCGACGTGCGCGTCCTTCTCTGAGGAATTGAGGATGCAACAGGCCTCGTGGCTGGTCATCTGTGGGGCAGCGCCATGGCTTTTTCCAGGGATATATCCCTCGGGGATTGCCCACGTTGTTCGCCCGATTGTTTCCATAAAGCCCAGCGGTCATAAAAAAATCGATCTGCGATATGGAACTGGATTGCATGACTTGGTCTTTACCCGGCCTTTGTGGGCTATTACGGCTTCGTTCTCGTTCTCGTCGTCGTTCTCGATCTTTTTACGTGAGGTTGAGCTTCCTTCCGAGGACGATGACGAGAAGGAGGACGAAGATCTAGCGGCTAATTATTTTTTGCGATGCAAGGAATATGGCAGCCCCGATTAGTCCCCAGGCAGCCTGGTTCATAAAGCCTAGCGACCCCGTGAACGCGGCCAGCGCCGGTGGGACATGCGAGAGATTGCCCAGCAACTCTTGAAAAAGGGTTTCGCGCACGCCGATTCCTCCGAGCGAAATAGGCACCGAGACGATGGTATCCACCAGCGGCATGATCGACAAAATGTCCGCGAGGCTGGCGGCATGACCCGCAGAGGCGTGCAGTGATTCGCCTGCGCAATAATAGCTTGTGTAATACGCGAGATGCGCGGCTATTGTGATGAGGAAAGCGAATGCCATTGTCAGAAGATGCGTGCGATAACGCAGCAGCGCTTCGCCAGATTCGATGATTACTTTCCGAAACGGCGTTGCTTTCGGCAGTTCGGGCAAAAGGCCGGCCCCCGCAAGCCAGAAAACAAGGACAACGAACAGAAAACTGGCGCCCAGTAGAGCAAGTACGAGATAGACGATATGTAGAGACGGACTTGAGTGAGTCAGAGCGTTAAAACGCAGGGAGAGACTCATCCCGGCGAGAAACAATAACGTCAAAAGTCCGAGCAGACGATCCATGGCGACGGAAAGCGTCGCGCCGACCTTTCTTCCGGGCGCCAGCTTGAATACGAAGTAAAGCCTCATGGCATCGCCTCCGACGCCTCCCGGGAGAAATTGATTGAAAAAAAGACCAATCATCACAATCGCACCAGCCTTCAGCCAGGTCAGCCGTATTCCCTGGATACGCAACAGAATCTGCCAACGCACTGTGGCCAGGATTTCGACCACGCTGTAGCAAAGCCAGCCGAGTATCAGCCAGTTGCGGTCGGCCTGCTTTAAAGCCACTGCGATCTGCGCTCGCTTTTGCGGATCGTGAAAGACGTACCACAGACCGGCTGCCGTCACGAGCAACTGGAGCAACAGGATGCCGACGCGTTTCATGACAGGACTTTTCCGCAACGAAAGATAATCGGAACTCGAGCATGCAGTCGGCTCGACGTTTCGGTAGCGTCCTAATCTGACGTCGGTAGTGTCCTACTTTGACGGCGGAAGAGATTCGCCTGAGCTTTGGGCCCAGTGGCTTTTAGGGCGGTCTCTTCTTTTCATTTTTAGATTCGGAGTCCTCCCGGCCATTCGTCAAAAATGGCACATATTCCTTTGCTGTAGTATCTCAGACGAAATCCGTATTCCTTCGCGAACTGCGCCATTTTCGCTTCTCGATCTCTTTCGCCTAACGGCCACAGTCGTTGCAATTCATGTTCGTAAACAGCGCAGTGCATCCATTCGCTAAGTTGCAGTTGGCTTCTGATATGGCGTGCGAGCCTCTCCATAGTTGTGACTACGCAGTCTGTCGGATTCTGGATGTAGTCTCCACATCGTTCGGCGGCCGCAGCGCGCCCAAGTATTGAGCGTCGAAGTCGCTTAAAGCGGCTTCGACTGTCGGCCCAAAGCCCGCTATCCCTTCCCTGAGGTTTGGACCCAGAAGGGCTACCCATACTTTGCCGCGTACGGACAACAGCGGCTGCCGCACTGCTGAGGGGCTTCCCGGGTGCGCCGCAAAATATAATTCTATTTTCTCAATCGCGGCCTGTATTTCTTGTGGCCCCGTAGTTTTCATCGAAACGACAATCGCCCAGTATTAAGAAACTGGCTGTTGTGATCTGAAGGAGGCTCTCTCTGTGTGTATATGTGTGTGTGTTTTAACCCGCTCTCAGAAAGCAGGATAAGGGGGACGCGCCTAACGAGTGTAGGGCTACGCCTGACACAACAATCAGTCGCCAGACCTATGCGCATCAGACGCGTCGGCGAATCGATTTCGCCGCGGTGCCCATCAGGATGACAAATTTATCAAGGGCAAACCGGTTTCTTCGTCCTTTAGCCGGCGCAAATGAACAGGCGTCTCAGTAACGATCATTTCCAACGTCGGCCAGACTCGACCGTTCAGAAAATGACCGCCGCGCGCCGTGCCGTCGCGTGTTCCAACCACCACATGGGCATGGAGCATTGGATTGCTGTCCTTTTCTACAATGTTCCCGTCAAAGGAAAGGACCTCCACTTGTTCCTTTACGGGAATTTCCTGATAGCTCTTCTTTTTTCGGTCAAAAAAGCCAAGCGTCGCTTCACTGAAGGCTCCGATGGCAGTGATGTGCGCTCCTCGCAGCCCATTTTCAGTGGCAAATCGTAACAGCGATTCTTTTACTTCGTCATCCTTATCGAATACGAGCGCGAAGGTCTTCAGGCCGTTTTCAGCATGCAGCAATTTCGATTTCATAAGGCGGCGTTTGTAATCACCTGACTCTTATCGTTTGCCAACTAGTGAGCGGTTTTTTCTTCACTCCAACTCTGCCTGAAAATTCGGCGCAAACACCGGCTGCTCGAGCAAAGTCGAAAGGTGAATGAATCCGATGCAGCTTCCAGGCGCGAAAACTTTATGGGATTCGCTTTCGCCAAGGGGTGAGCTTTGTGTTGGGCTGTGGCTGAAGAGATTCCGCGCAATGGGGATCGAGGTATTACCAGTCAAAGAATCAGCAAGGCGATCCGCGCCTGCCGTAGTCTCAAATGCCTTAGCGGCTGATCTAGTAGCGGCTTTGCGCAAGCGCGTGCGAGGCGAAGTCCGCTTTGATGCAGGATCGCGCGCGCTTTACGCAACGGACCTCTCCATTTACCGGCAGCCGCCTATTGGCGTCGTGATTGACAACCGGGCAGCTCCTCGACGCGATGGGAATGAAAGCCGAGATGAATGGCAATATTACATAAGCGGCAAGGCACGAATGACCGTCGTCGGCACAGGCGAGCGCGCGCGCACGATGGACTTCGAAGCGGGCGACGTCGGCTACATCGAAAAAACGCTGCCGCACTACATCCAGAACATCGGTGATGAAGACCTGCGTTTTCTCGAACTGTTCCGATCAAGCCGGTTCGAAGACCTCTCGTTCTCAGAGTGGCTGACCCACACGCCGCCAGAGTTGGTAATGGCCCACCTCAACATCGACAAGGCCACTTATGACAAGATCCCACGCGAAAAACTGGTCGTGCTGCCACGATGAGCGAGCCGGCCGCGTGCTGCCGGCCTAACGAGGCAGATTCCCCCCGTTTTCTTTTCTTCTGGTCTTCACGTCGCTGGCGTGTCAGCCAAATGTCACATAGTTAAGGCCCGACCCCATTCTCTCCATCGACGTCGCCTTTCCATCGCCCGGCCAGCCTAGAGAGTTTTGGTACCTACCCTCGTGTACGTTTTACAGTTGCTATTTTTTGGCGTCCATGAGAAAAAAATCATGAAAGCCAAAATTATGAAAGACAAACTGGCAATTCTTGCAATGACGGGCGTGCTCGCGGTGACGCTAACCGCATGCGAGGGGTACTATCCGTACGATTACCGGTATGGGTCTTACTCTCCGTATGGTCAGCGATATGATTACAAGGCTGGTCCCGCTTACGGATACGGTTCTGGGTATTACCCGTACATGTACGATTGGTATAGTCAGCCCCTTTACGGACGCGGCAATTACGGCGGAAGAAATTAGCAGCACCTAACGCCAGCAGTAACTGAGAGTTCGACCTTTACGATTCGCCGCTGCGTCACGCAGCCCACTCCATCTGGCTTTGCTGAGATTGTCGGCGACTACTTCCCAGTCCTTCATTTAGAACTTTGTTTGTGTCATTGCTTGTTATTTAACACGAGCCCAAACGACAGCGAACAGCACGATGGCAACGATAGCAATCCCAGCCAAGAACGCTTTATGGAAAGCAAACTCACGTAAGATCATCGTCTCTGCCGGGCTAGGTGTATGTTTCCCCTGTAATATCGATTCTCGCTCGCCGAGCGTTTTTTCGACTCGTTGCGCAAACCTGTCGGCGGCATCGACGAACTGGGTGGCGGCGGGCCTGGCGCTCTCGGCCGCATCGATGCGTCGCGTTACTGCCTTTCCAGGTGGCACAGTTGGCATGGCAGAACCGTAACGAAACCGTTCCTGAACGTCTTTAGGAAGTTCAACGAAGTAGACCTTTGAAATTCCGGTTTTAGTTCTAAGCACGATCCCGTCTGCTTCTACACGGCTGACCGTGGCGTCTTTGTATATCTTCCCGCTGACAGTTTTGAAGTCCTCAGCCAGCACGAGTGACGCTGACAACAAAGCCAAAATACCCAGTGTGGCCTTCCAGTAATTCACGCGGCGGATTCTGCCTCTTTTGCTCTCCACCGGGCAACGTTTTTTTCTCGCATTAACTCGCCGTTTTGATTAAGACCGAGTTGGCGCCTCAAACGCCTGACGATGAGCTGAACAAGAGCTTTCCGCTCACGGGCCGTTTACTGTCGAGAGAAAAAAGCGCACAGCCGCATTTAATCCTTAATGCGTGTCAGTTTGCCGCTGCTATACGACCAACTTCGAGCCTGTATTCGAAACGACGGTTGACGTGATCCGCCTCGCCGGTTGGCAATGTGATCGAAACACACGAGCACAAGGGCGAGTTCTCTGATTCAAGGGGGCTTCCGAAGGAGGTGAAATCAATGAAGAGAAAAATAACAGGCGCAATTTTAATTTCCCTGGGTTTGAGTCTTTTTTGGCAGGCACTCGGCCAATACCAACCAGCAGAAGGCCTGGACTGCAAAAGCCGATGTCGAACAGAATATGTCCGATGTCGTGACTTAGCTGACAAGTCTACCAATCCAGTCCGCAGCCTAAAAATATGCAACGACGTATATCACACCTGCCTGGGAAATTGCGCCAATTGATAACTGGCTCTTTGGAAAACACCGCAGCTGTTCACATCATGCCGTAATCCGCGTTTATGATGTAGCAATGTGATTGAGACGTACCAGCACGCGGGCGCAGGCGACGATTGCATTTCCTCATTTAGATTTTCCTCGATTGCCCGCGTCCTTCCAACCAGACATAGTACTTACAAAAAACGAATTGAATCGTGCTCCCTTGAAATTAAATCCAGTTTACCAACGGAGACGCTCACCTCGTCGGAACGCTATATCTTCCAGAGCACGGCGCGCTGGGTTTTCAAAGAGGCGGTTCTCCAGCCGTTCACAGGATGCTGTGATCCGCGTTTACATTACGGCCGGCAACGTGATTGAAACGCACGAGCACAAGGGCGAGTTTAAAGAGCCATAGGCTTTGGTAACACGGATCGGGCCGTAAAAGCGAGAACAGTTAAGCGCATCCAGAGCCAACTCGCTGGCCGATTTAGGAAGTGCAAGGAGATGAGAAGTTCTCGGCCTGGTTGGTAAATGGCCCACAACAGATTTGAGACGGCAGCACGGCCCGCGGACCTATATTTGCAAAGATGGCTCTAATTCGGTGCTACGAGTGCGGCAAAGAAATTAGCTCGTTAGCAACGGCTTGTCCTTCGTGCGGCGCTCCAACACTATCTAACATAGTTCCGCCGTCGCTACCGACGCGAGCTCGCCCAGTCTCGCGGGCAAAGCAACTCTTCTTGGGAATCCTCGCGGTATTAACTGGCCTACTGTTTGTCTTCTTAATTCGGGGCCTGACATATCAGCCGCACACTCCGTCAGCAGCGGCATCGCCAACGCCCGCGACTACAGAACCGGCTACCAGGGGCTCGCCGCCCATCGAGATGGCCTTAGAACGTTCAGGAACTCCTATCGCCGCGCAGACTCCGACTGCTGAATCCGCCACGACGAGTTCGCCGACTGTCGAAGCGGCTGCGGCAAGTTCACCAAGTCCTGCCGAAGCGGAGATTCCGAACACTTCCGATGCATCTGTGGCGACTGCAACGTCGCCCGGGGCCACGTACCAAGTCATCGGCATCCCCCAAGACGATTATCTCAATGTTCGCGAGGGAGCCGGGTCGGATTATGAAGTGATTACGAGGCTTGAACCCGGCACGGGCGGTATACTGCTAGGCACCAAGCGCGTCACGAACGGCGCGACAACGTGGCAGGAGATAACTGTTCATGGACAGACTGGGTGGGTAAACGCGGCCTACATTGCTCTCGAAACCCAAGTGCCTACGTCGCCAACGGAATCATCGACAGCACCGTGATCCGCCTTTATGATGCGACACGCAACGTGATCGAGACGCACGAGCACAAGAGCTATTTCAAAGAATGGTAGGTCCAAATATACGTTGCAGACGTCGCTGCGATCTGCACTGAAGGGGACAACGAAGCTTTCATTGCCGTCCGGACGCAACTGAACGGAACTGGCGTTGCCGCCTAAATCAGTCTCGCACTGTTTCCGTTGGTCAGTGAGGGGGACTCACTCTGATGTCCATGATGTCCTTGCCGTACACGGAAGATCTGGAGACTTTCTCGACACTATTAACCCCAATGTTATCGACGATAATGCCGTTGTCATCGACCTCAACCCAGCGGCCACCGCCGATACGCGTATTTATGTCGGAAGGAATCCAAACCATGTGCGTGTGTTTTTTAGCCGACACCGTCTTTCTGCTTAGATCGAAGTTGAGCTGTGTGGGTTTATCTAACTGTGTCTTGGCGTCGAGGATCAATGCTTTGACTTGCCCATTGATAACGAGCATGACTTTATAGGTACCAGCTGCCAGGCCCCCGGTAACGTAATGGCCATTGGCATCAGTTTTAAAAATTTTTGAAAAATTTTTCGCCTCGATGCGAACGTTGGCACCTGTAATTGGCCGGCCGGTGGCGTCTCTAACAAAGCCTTCAAGAACCGACGTGCCGGCAAACACGCTGAACGTCACAAGGATTACGCCGACTAAGCTAAGAATGAGTGATTTCGAGAGCATGGTTCCCAAGCCTTAACTTCATGGGTTGGACAGAACAAAAGGGTTGGCCGTTGGAAATTTCTCCGAAAAATCCATGTCTGGCTTTATCTCTTCCGAACCATGGTGAGCTCTTAATTTTCCATCCGCACGCACAACGAAACGCTTCTGGAAGGGGAATAGGGATCACATCTAAACATTTAACATTTGGCTGATCAGCTTGCGCGCGGCAATCGGACCGTGACCCAACCGAGCTCGGCGAATCCGCTGCGCTGCCGCAGCATAGCCTATTCCACCGAAAAGCTCTCCGATCTCGCGCAGCGACTTGCTGCCGGTCTCCCCAATCATCCACATCGCCGGGTTCTTCGACAGCGCCCCCCGCATACTGGATTCGCAGTGGTCGCGGCATAAAACCAGAGGGCCACTAAATCTACAGGAGTGTCAATAGTAAGCTTCGACGCCCCTTTAGCCTTCCAATAGGTAGCCACGATCTACTACTGCTTTCGTGTTGTTGGTGTTGCTGTCACGGTAGCCGTTAGCGTTGCCGCCGGCGTGGATGTTGCGGTCGGTGCTGGTGTCGCTCTCACGGTACCCGTTGGCGTTGCCGTCGGAGGCGCGGGAGTCGCGGTTGCTGTTGCGGTTGCGGTTGCTATAGCTGTTGGCGTAGGAGCCGGTGTAAATATGATAATGGGAGAAGCCGTAGGAGTCGGTGTAAATGTGATAATGGGAGAAGCTGTAGGAGTGGCGCCAAACGTTCCCCCACCGCCACTGCCGCCATTGGACTCTTTTCTGTAGGTGATGGAGAGCGTTGCACCGAGTACCGGCGCGACGGTCACTTGGGCTGGGCCCGCGATTATCACCTGGTTACCAATTTCCGGAAAATTCTGCGAGTTCGCTCCGGTGCTTAAGTCGGTCCGTGTCGCGACGAGAACATTGGCTGTGCCACCATTTTCTCCGTTGAAAGTCACCGAAACGACCCCGCGATCGGTTCCCCCTTGCTGGGTGAAATTTTTGATGTTAAGAAACTGATCGTCACCGACTGTGATCATCAGAGGCGCAGTCGTGATAATCTTGCTCTTGAACGGATGGGCAAATGCAAAACTCGCGGCAGCCAGCATCACCACGGCAATTAAACATCGGGCAGCGATTTTCATATTAGAAAATACATGCAGTTCACATGCAGTTCCCGCCGGAGCCAAAAAGCTATTTGATCTTTGCGAGAATGTCTTCCGGAGATTGGTCGAGCTTCCAAGGACGCCGGGGGTAGGACGCGGGGGGATAGGGGTCAAATCTAAACATTTAATACTTGGTTGATCAGCCTCCGCGCAGCAATGGGACCTAATGAGGCGATGGCGACGGCGTTGTCGATGGGGGTTCGCGCTTCCAATATTCCTTCGACCAAAACTTGAAATTCGTACGCCGTTTTTGGCTCGTTTGCTCAAACCGCGTCATCTGCCCGTGTTTAATGGGCTCCGTAACAACGTTTCGCGTGTCTCGGCGGTCTTCCGTATAGACTGGTCCTTTCTCGTGTTCTTTTCGCGGTCGATCGCGTCCAAACTCTTTGATAGTGATTCGATCCAAGATGTCGCTGGGAAAATCATCCGTAGCTAGTATCGCGTTTACCCACCTGCCGAACGTTCGATCGTTCTCGCTTTCCGGCGACTGGTATAGCGTGTCGATCCATGTTAGGAGGCTGCCTCTCTGACTGAGATCGAACTCGCCGGGGTTCTTCTCTGAATTTTCCGCATCGTCGTGCAGGCAGAGGTTGTAGAAATGCGTCTTGACTACATGAGAGGTATTGGGCGGCCGCATCTCGGCTATTTGCGCTCGTAAATTCTGCTCTTGTAGGAACGGAACCACCTTTGTCTTAAAGTCTGCTATAGAGCACGCGGCCGCTTCAAAAACGACATTATCGAGCGGCATGGCATGAAAACGCTGTAACATTTCACAGCTCACGATGGCTCCCATCGAATGACCTATTAAGGTCACTTTCGGGCATTTCGACTCAGATCGGGGCCACAAACCCGTGGCCAAATACCTGCAGAAATGCCACATCGCGCCCTTGCGTCCTGTATAGTTTAGCTGATCGAGTAATTGTGTCGCATTGACCTGCTCGTGTGTTACAAGCGGACACTTAGCCAGGGCAAGCGCGTCGCGATAAGTAAGGTGCGGAATGAATTCCGATTCGCGTTCGAACATGGTTCGCGTTCGCCTGAGCATGTTCTTCCACGGCTGAACTCCAAAAATATCCAACAACAGCGTTGATGGAAGCTTGATGGGATATGTCACCAGCCAGCGTCCAAAATCTAAGGCTACCCGGTCTACTTCAGGCCGCTGGTCCTTCGCATCCATCACCGTGAGCCCTTGAAGCTTTGAGTTTTTTGCTGCATTTTTGATTTGATCGTAGCGCCTTTCCGCCAGTCTCCGTCGACCAAATAGCCTCGGGTACGCCGTATATAGATCCTGCTCGATAAAACTGGTGGCGTTAAGGGGCAAGCGTGCTGCCGCACCCCCAATATCGGCCAGCAGCATCGCCGGTACAGTCAAAATCGCTCTGGTGGGTTCGTGAAGGCCTTCTCGAATTCCTAACAGATGTTGATCGTAAGTAGGCATTAGATTCGAGTTCCAGCAGATCCCGATAAAGTAGACGTCCGGACCGACCCTGTCGGCGAGTAGTGCCGACTTCGCGATTGCACTGTCTATATTGTTTAAACCACCATGAATGTAGATGATTATCTCCTTGGGTTTGCTCTTTCGAATGTCGGCGAACATAGCCTCCAAATAATCATAAAGAGGTTTTCTGCCGCGCAGAGCGACCTGCATCTGATCATTTAACGTATCGCAAGGCGACTGTGTTGGTCCGTGGTGCTGCACCTTCGCGCGGCGAACATCTTCATCCTCAAGGATTACATGGGTGGCGGAGTAGCGGGCATCGTAACCAGTTCCGCATTTTTTGACTTTGGGCCGCAGAGCATTGCCGTCTTCGTCCACGGCGAAAATATGGTGTTCGTAGGAAGTGGTAGGTTCGGTAGGTACACAGCTGCCGTCCTTCGCCAATGCGGTGTGGCAGTAAAGGATGGGCACGATCAGCGCTGAGAAAGCGCTCGCACTGTTTCTTCTCATATTTTGACTCCTAATTGATGCGGTGAGTTAGCACCTGAATCGCGCTCGAATTTATGCCAGCGCAGACCACGCATACTCTTCGCCAAAGCCAAACCTCAGAAGACGCCACGACCGCAGGCAGCGTCGTGAATGTGACAATCCCAATGACAACCACTCGGAGCACGACACCTAACGGCTACGGCAAAGCGCGGACGATAGGCAAGAAAATACTGCGGAGTTTTTCAAATCTAAACATTTAACATTTCGCTGATCAGCCTGCGCAGCGACTTGCTGCCGGATGCACATAACGGCTCAGCCCCAGCAGATAATCGCCCTCTTGCACCAGAAAGCTCTTGTAGCGCCCCTGAAACAGATGGCCACTCGAGCGATGCCGCCGATTAAAATAAACCGTGTAGGAAACCAACAGCCAATGCATCCACTTCCGCAGATTGGGCCGACGCGTTTTCGCCACCAGGTGAAAATGGTTGCCCATCAAAACAAGGCACAGAACCGCCGCATCAAAACGTTGCGCCGATTGGTCAAGCATTTCCACAAAGCGAGCGCGATCCCGCTCATCGTGACGTATCAGCTGACGCGCATTGCCCCGCGCGCACAAGTGATAGATCGCGCCTTCAAATTCTATGCGCAACGGCCGAGGCATGCGCCCCACATGGCAAACGACTCAGCAAATGTCAAATATTTAGATTTGACCCCTTTTCTTCGTCTCCTTTTCTTCGTCTTCTAGCGAACCTGCTCCCGTTGGACGGTAATAGTGTCCCTCAGTACGCCATTTTCCAATTTGTAGCGAACGAGAATATTAGCGTCTCTTGCTTTAACGTTGGCATCGAGCA
>QHRD01000037.1 GCA_003220005.1 Verrucomicrobiota bacterium
TCCACCGTCGATCATCATACTGTGCCCGGTCACAAACGACGCCTTGTCTGAGCACAGCCACAAAACAGCTTCCGCAACTTCCTCGACCCGGCCGAGGCGTCCGATGGGATGAAAAGTGGTGAGATCATCCTTTTTCAGATTCATGCCATCAGCGATCCGGTCGACCATCTCTGTATCGATCACCGCCGGATTGACTGCGTTGACGCGAACCCCTTGCGCAGAAAATTCCAGCGCAGCGGCTTTCGTCAGGCCGATGACCGCGTGTTTTGACGCACTGTAAATCCCAATTCCCGGGAATCCGATTACCCCCGCGACCGACGAACAGTTTACGATGGCGCCGCCGCCTGTCTTCAGCATCTGGGGGATCTCGTACTTCATGGAAAGCCAGACGCCTTTGACATTAATGTCCATCACGGCGTCGAAGTTGGATTCAGTGTGATCGATAAGTGTGGGCTTCACGTCACCTTCGATGCCGGCGTTATTGAAGGCGACATCGAGACGGCCGCACGTCTTAACAGCATGCTCGACCAAAGCCTCGACCTCGGCCGCGACCATAACATCCGTCCGCTTGAAGCTGGCCGTTCCACTCGCCTTACGGATCATCGAAACTGTTTCCTCGCCACGCTCAACGTTTCGATTACCGATCACCACCTTCGCGCCTTCCCGAGCAAACGCGAGCGCGGTCGCGCGACCGATTCCTGAACCTCCTCCGGTTACTAACGCGACCTTTCCCTCAAATTCTTTCATGAACCGAATCTTTTAGATCGCCCGCTAAACTAGCAATCTAAATCGAGAAAAATCGAAACTCTTAATTGTGGATTCTGACTGAGTTCTTAATTTTATCTTGAGAGCGCAAGGCCCTGCGATCGCTCGGCAGTGAGCGGTCCTTTGTTACCGATCACTTTACGGATGAGACTGCTCGCTGAAACGTGAAAATGTTTAAGCGCGACGCTCACGCTCATCATGATTCTTCTTTTCTCTCGATCAAACTAATCGCCGCAGCACGCGCGATTCTTTAGGCTGGGACGAGGCGCTCCCAGCGTCGGTTTAAATGATATGTCCAGAGCCCAAGATGCGGTGACCAATCTGCTCGCGTTCGCGGATGTTCGTATCGACGGCGATCGCCCCTGGGACATACAGGTGCACGACCAGCGCTTCTTTAGCCGAGTCCTTGCTTCCGGGACGCTCGGTTTCGGTGAGTCCTACATGGAGGGCTGGTGGGACTGCGATGCACTGGATGAGATGTGTTGCCGCGCGATTCGCGCCGGGCTCGAAAAGCGCTTCGAATTTCGACTTCCCAATGTTTGGGCGTTTCTCACTGCGGTTCTCGTCAACCAGCAAACTTCCCGGCGTGCCCGAAAAGTCGGCCGGGTGCATTACGATCTGAGCAACGATTTTTTCGAAGCAATGCTCGATCCGAATATGCAATATTCCTGTGCGCTGTTCGCCGAAGGCGACGATCTCGCCGCGGCGCAACTGCGGAAGCTGGATTGGATTTGCGAGAGGCTGCGTCTGCGACCTGGTCTCCGTCTGCTGGACATCGGCTGCGGCTGGGGCGGATTGGCCCGTTACGCCGCCCAACAATACGGTTGCCAGGTAGTCGGAATCACAATCTCACAGGAGCAATTCGATTACGCCCAACGTTGGTGTCGCGGGTTGGACGTGGAAATCCAGCTGCGCGACTACCGCGAAATCGACGAGCAATTTGATCGGGCGGTGAGCGTGGGCATGGTCGAGCATGTCGGTTACAAAAATTATCGTGCCTACATGCAAGCAGCCGCTCGTTCGTTAGGCGAGGATGGATTGTTTCTTTGCCAGGGAATCTGCGGAAACGTTTCGCGCGTCCACACCGATCCCTGGATCGAGCGCTACATTTTCCCAAATTCCATGCTTCCTTCCCTCGCCCAACTGACGCGCGCTGCGGAAAGCGTTTTCATTGTCGAAGACGTCAAGAACATCGGCCCGAATTACGATCCGACACTCCTCGCCTGGGAGGAAAACTTCCGCCGGGCCTGGCCTCGCTTTGCAGATCGGTACGGCGAACGTTTCCGGCGAATGTGGCGATTTTACCTGCTCAGTTGCGCGGGCGCATTTCGAGCGCGCACTCTGCAGGTCTATTCGATTCTCTTTTCGAAAGAAGGCGCTCCCATTGAAAGTGACTTCCGCGAGCAGAGAGAGGCCGCCTCCCTATGGCGCACGACAGTTCTCGAGCCGAGCGCATTTCTCTGACCTCTGTCTTCTGTTCTTCAACAAAAAAATTATCGAACGCGTTGAACAAGTGGCGAACTAATTGGTGCGATTCACCGAAGCCTTGCCGAACCTCCTGCGCAGCCGCCTTAGTTCTTGATTTTTCCTTCTCCCTTTCCCTGGTTTCCTTGCGCCCCTGCGTCGCGCCCGCGGTAGAGAGCACATGCGTCTGAGGCAGTTTTACGCGGTCACTCGTCACTTCTTGTTCAGCATTTCAGCTTCCTAATTCCTAATTCTTCCTTCTTACTTACTGCGTGAACACCCGCCGTTTCTGTTACTGGTTCCTCTTTGCCATTTTCATTGTGGCAATCGTCATCGGTGCCATCCGGCCATTGCGTGTGTCGCCGCTTTATCAGGTGATCGGGGTAATCCAGTTCGCTGCGATGGGTTGGGGTGCATGGACCCTTGGCGCGCGCGAGATTACGACCAGTGCGCACGAACCGCGATTGCTTGCGCTGGCCGGAATTTTTCTTATCACGCCGTTTGCGCTGCTGGCTCTTCTTTGGGTCGGCCTTGGTCCACCGTGGCAGGCAACTCCGGCCGAGAACCAGATGCGATATCTCGTTCTCGCCGGCACGACTATCTCGATCGTCGTTGGATTCGCGGTCCTCAGGGAAGCGCTCGGCGACGCGGATAAAAAGTTTCGTTCGAACGTTGGCTTCGCAACAATCCTGCTCGCGGGTCCGCTCTACCTGATCTTCGACGCGTTTGGATTCGGAGCAGCGACCGCCAAATTACACGGTGGCGACATACCTGCGGCATTCCACGACCTGAATGAAGTGATTAATATGATTCTGTTTGTGGCCGGCGCGCTGACTTACATTGCGGCAGCTGCGTTTGCGGTTTCTCTCGGACAAGC
Source organism: Verrucomicrobiota bacterium (assembly GCA_003220005.1). Lineage (GTDB taxonomy): Bacteria > Verrucomicrobiota > Verrucomicrobiia > Chthoniobacterales > UBA10450 > Udaeobacter. The sequence continues at coordinate 3,107 of QHRD01000037.1, forward strand.
TCGGTGGATCAAACGCGGCGCCGCGCGCGTGTTCACGATCGTTAGTCTGGTCGCGCTGCTGTTGCTAATAAT
>QHRD01000197.1 GCA_003220005.1 Verrucomicrobiota bacterium
AAGCGACATTCTTAAAGCTCTCCCCTTCACTTACTGCGGGCCGTAGCCTTGGGCCGCCCGCAGTCTTTGTTCTAAGCCACAGCAAGGTTTCCTGATTGGCAGATGTGATCTTGTAGGGTTTTCCCTCATCATCCAATCATCCAGCGAATCATCCACCGCCCCGATTGTGCTTTCGATGCAATGAGCAGATTGCTTTTGCATTATGATCATGCATCTCAAACTCGATGACCGCCTGTCGATCCTGCGTGCCGAAGATCGATTTAGAACTTGGAGATCGCTCGATGACGAGCGCCTTTGCATTATCTGCAAAAGAAAATTTAACGGCCGCCAGGTGGAAATTCGCCGGCTGAGGAATCACAAACATGAATTGCATTGTCCAACCGACGGCTGCAATTCAAGGCCGCATTTGTGGATCTATCCGACAACGCCGCTGGTTTCTCACGTAGCCAAGTCCAACTGCTGGCATTTAGTCGGTAAAAAGCAGGAGCGCCGCGCGCTTGCCTTAACGCCACAAGCTCACAGCATATGATTGATTCTACCCTTGACCAGCCGGGAACAGGATCAGTGCCGGACGAGGCGCTGATGAAAGATATTTCGCTTCGGCGTCACGAAGCACTTAACGAGTTGTATGGACGGCACAGCAAGAGGCTGCGAGCGACGATTGATGGCGTTGTTCATGAAGAGTCTGAAGCTGATGATGTTTTGCAGGAAATTTTTCTCCAGGTTTGGGAAGAAGCAGGTCGTTATTCATCCAAAGCAGGCAAGCCGCTGGGATGGATGGTTACTATTGCCCGCCGACGCGCGATCGACCGGTTGCGCCGCCGCCAGGCCTACTCTCGCGCGCGAGAGCGCTACGAGCAGCGAGTCATGCAAGACTCGCAAACGCCACGGCGCGACGCCGCTCGAACACTTGTTTTGAATGATCTGCGCCATTTCCTGAAGAAAAATATTCGAGCATTGCCTCAGTTTCAACGCGAAGCGGTGGAGCTGGCGTTCTTCAAGGGACTGAGCCACAGGGAAATTGCTAACGCCACGCATGCACCGCTTGGGACAGTCAAAACGCGACTGGAACTGGGCTTGCAAAAATTGACTCACGCGTTAAAACCGCTGCGGCACAAAGTGTAATACTGGCTCAGTCTCAGCCTGGGGCATCGCCCAGGAAACTGAATTGAAATTATGCTGAGCGCTAAAAGCGTGAATCTTGATGTTCGTGACACGCGCTTTCAGCGCTGATGTTTTCTTGATTCTTAAGCTTGGGGCGTTGCCGCAGGCTAACCTGAGCAGAGCGCCATTGGCGCTAAACACACATATCTTGCTGAAGCGGGGTGTTATTAACTGCGCCTTCGGCGAATCAGGGATCATCTTCGCCGCCTTCGGCAACGGCTACGGACGCTCCAGGAGAGAAGCCGATTCACCTGTCTAGCGCAGCAAAACGACTAGCAACACGACCAAGAAAATGAGACCAAGGCCGCTGCTAGGATAATAGCCCCAGCCTGTGCTGTACGGCCACGTAGGCAACGCGGCGATTAGCAGAAGAATTAGGATCAAAAGCAGGATGAAACGCATAGGTTATTCTTTTTCTCGTTAAATCGCATTTGAAGCACGCCCTGCGCGCAAATTTGCGTGTCGAAGAAAACTTATTAGCCCAAAGGTCCGCCTGCCGACCAAAAAAGTGACTACGGAGCAGGCGAAGTATTGATGTTGATGTCAGTTTTCTCCTTCTTAGTCTCCGTGGGTGGATTTACCACGGTAGTCTCTTTTTTCTGTTCAGGTGGGTTTACCACGGTGGTATTACTTTCTTTCTTCTCCGCAGGCGGATTTGTGACCGTTGTTTCCTTTTGCTCACAAGCCGCCAGTAGTGCCAGGCTCGCGACTATGCAGATATATTTCTTCATAAAAATGAATCGTATTTCGGGGTGAAATTTGCCGTGCGCCTTTGCACAGCCAGGATTCCGACCACCATTCTTGCCTTGATTGGCAATGACAGGCGCGCAGTACGAACAGCTGTTTCGAATCCATCTCTTGGGAGGTGAAAATCGATGCTACGATGGGCTTGCATCTTTCTAGTGGTCGCTTTGGCAGCGGCGGTATTTGGAAACATTGACATCGCTGGTGGAGCGGCTGCAATTGCCAAGTTATTTGTCTTTCTGTCCTCGGTGATGTGTGGGATTCTTTTTATCCTGGGCATGGCCGCAGAAGGAAAAATTCCGTAAACCTAGGCAGCTGTTTTCGGTTTACACGGGTCTGCTAGCCTCAGGTAGATCCGATCATTTCACTTGATGTCCGGTAAGCAATCCGTAAACAACCAGCGCTGCTCCGACGAGGGGCAGGGGCGAGAACGCTAGGCGGATCCGCGGGCCGCGAAAGAATTGCGTTAGCACAACGCCAATCTGCGCCCCAACGGCAGCGCCGGTATGCATGACCAACGCGATCATGATGTCTACGTTTCCCTTGATCGCGTGTGAGATGGTCCCGTAACTGGCTGAAATGACGACTTCAAAAAGATCGGTGCCCACAGCAACTTTTGTCGGCACGCCCAGCACGTACACGAGCAACGGCATCCGGATGTAGCCGGCGCCGCCGCCGAGAAATCCGGCGAACAGGCCACCTATTAGAGCAACTATCACGATCGTCCACAGCGAAATGCTTTTTATCTCCGACTCGGCGAGTTTCATCATGGGCCACAGCCTGACTCGCTGAACTTTGTCCGAGAAACCGCCCACGGCTGACTCGTCCTCTTTACCTTTACGTCTCTTGGGGCGGTCGCCCCTTAGCGTCACCAAACTCTCCCAGGCCATAAAAGCAGAAATGAATATCAGCACTACGATAAAAGTGATGCCGACAACCACGTTCACTATCTTCAGCTGTTTTAGATACTGAATGGCTTGTGCGCCGACTTCAGTGCCGATGAT
>QHRD01000046.1 GCA_003220005.1 Verrucomicrobiota bacterium
GTGCTACCGCATCGCGGGCAATTCTGTCGCGGCCCTTTGATGCGAAACACCTACAGCAAATGATTACGGCCGTGGTGGTGTTAAGCGTTCTCGTTTACTTGATCTTCTTTCGCTAACGAAAAGGTGCGAAGAAGGAATCAGGCTGCGACCGGTACCCAAGTAATAGCCTGTGCTGTCCAACTCCGCGTTGACTTTGCGGACTGCAAGACGAGCCTTTCTCATCATGGGCGATAAATCTCCGAAAGCGAATCAGAAGCACAAGGCACAGCAAAAGGCGAAAGCCAACAGCGCGGCTCAGAAGAAAGAGCAACAGGCCTCAGCCGCCAAGGCGGCCCCGAGAAAGAAGTAGGGGGACGCTGCCAAGCAGCAACCTTGGTTCGTTAGGAGATTCCGCCCGGCTCAGCTGGGGCGAGGGCGACTTGCAGGGCTTCGACAACAGAGGTCGCGGGAGCGAACGACATCGCCGGGAAGCTTGTGGACGTGGAGGAACGGCCCGGTGGAAGGGGAAGGCGGCGACTTTACCAGATCGCGAAATGATTCCAGAGGCCGAATATTTTGACTGCCGGAAAATGTCCGGCAACCCTGCCGAGATCAAGGCTCAGTGTGAACCGACCGAGCCGACCGAAGGACCAACAGATTTTCCGCGAATAATAAGGTTATAACCAGTCGAGATCACACGCCGCGCTCCTTCGCCAGTTTCCGGGTCGCTGCGAAGCGGCTCGTCGTGGACGCTTTGCTTAACCTCGAAGGTACGGATCGGTTTGGCGGGATCGGTGGTTTCGTAAATGTAAGTCGGCATCGCGACAATCTACTCGTAAACGGGCTGGGCGCATTCCTTTTCGGGAAAGGAAAATTCTTCGCCGATGTAATGCTTTAACGATTCGATCCTTCAACGTCCGCGAAGCGATATGTTAAATGTTTAGGCGCGACCCGAATTCCCCAATCCCGGATGTAAAAATGTGAAGACCACATCCCGTTCTCACCATTCTCACTCCCGGATCGCTCACGGCACGGCAGCCTGGCATCACCGCTAAAAATTATTTCAAAATGTCCCTAATCAAAGAGTCCCTCGCTTCGACGGAAAGCGGCATCACAAAACTTGTATCACCCTGCAATCTCTTAAGGAAAAATAAAGCATAGTCACACAACCGGTATTTATAACGGAGATATTCCATTCTTTCCTTACTCCCGAAAACCGGCGCCGGGCGTGTTTCCGAAAGCATTCGCTTAAGAGCCGGAACGGCGCTCCCATCACATTCCAACATCGCTTTTGATGCCTCCTCCAGATAAAGGTGCGGTAATCCCCAGGTGTTGAAGTTTTTTGATTGCTGCAAAGCATCCGTCAGCACGCTGGCTCTTAAATCGGCCGGCAGCTGCGCATAGGTTCGCTCATCTAATCGTCTCAGCAGCAAGAGCGGCAACAACGCATCGCTATTTTTCCGTTCGCGGATGAGAGCCACCAGGGAGTCGCTGTTAACATCTTTCCGGCCTTTCAATTCCCGATAGGCCAACGAATTAAACGGTTCTCGCTTAAGCACGCTTTGCTCGGCCAGTTTTTTCACCAGCGTAGCGTTATCCATGGCCTTATAAGTTTGTGCCGTTTGCGCGGCAATCCTTTGCATGTCCTCCAGTCGAAGCCTTGCCTTTTCTTGTGATTGCCGCGTTGCCGCGTTTTTGCTTTTGATATCGCAGCCCGCGATACAAATGCATCCTAACATCAAAATGGGTCCAAATCTTTTTAGAGTATTCACAGTATTTTTTGCTCCCTATTTAGTTATAAATCGGTCAAGGTTGGGAGTGTGACTGCGTGAGGAAGCACTGGTTGACCACCCCCTTCATCTTGTGAGCTCGATGTAGGTGCCCAATTATTCCATCCAGTAACGGCGTCTTGAAATTGTTTATCCAGATCTTTCCAGGCCGGGGCCGCGATGAATTGAGTGGAATTGCCGTTGTTATCTATGGACCAACTCCAAAAATAATAACCGAGAATGCGATTTTCACACGTATTCGACTTGTAGCAAACCGTCACATCCAGGGCGTAAAAGAGAGTATTATTTGGCCACCCACCCGGGGTATCGAATAGAGTGGTTGCGTTATTATTGCTTCCGGGCGGGTTATAACCAGTGTCAAATGTCCCGTCATTGTTCAGTCCATAATAGGCATACGCCCAGCCATCTAGTTGATCGATGGTCCATCCATTTGATGTAGCTCTTGCACTCGCTCCCGACTGATCACTTGCATATACATTAGTGCCATCCTCTTCATTGTAGACCCACACCATTTGAATGATGCAGTCGGTCGTGCAATTGCACTCTTTTCCACAAGTCGCCGGCGTAAAGTCGAAGGCTGAGCTTACGCTAAACGAGTGATCTCCGGGGGTGCCAGTAAAAGTCCAGGTGCCGCACTCCTGCGTTGGCTGACAACCTGGCAGGAAGCAAATAAAAGCAATGCCTGCAATGCTGAGCAAACGAAATAGTTGAGGATATATTTTTTTCTTCATAGGCGTTGATCTTGGAATGTCTGGGCCCGGGCGAAGGTCAGAAGATCCTTGCGAGATCCTTGGGGCAAGGCTGTATTGCCATCGAGGGAACCTCTGAAACCAGAGTGTCTGTCCGGGGACATTTCCGACTATTAAACGAATTTACGGCCCGCTGATAAAGAAGTTTGTGAAGAATTTCAACGCCAACCCCAAAGGACATAGCGCTTGAAGCCTGCTTTTCGTGAAATCGCAAGATCGAGATTCGAATTAGAGTTCCAAATCATTCGCTATTTCGGCGAATTGGGCGGAAGCGCATGAGTCAAAACTTTCGCAGTTTCGACGCGACCCCATTTGTCGCGCGCCGTAGCAGTAGATCGACAATCGCACAGCGGGATGAAACTTGTTCTTTGAGGCACATTCGAACAGAGTCTGAAAACGATGACGGCCACGGACGAGCAAGATGTTAGAGAATTGCCGGCGTACGGAATTGCCGAGGCTGCGCATTATCTTCTGGTACCCGGTGCCACTTTGCGAGCGTGGGCTGCCGGCATGTCTTACGGCACAGACTCCGACAGAAGGTTTTTCAAACCGGTGATCCAACCGGCGGCGAAATCCCCAGTTGCGCTTTCGTTTGTCAACTTGATTGAAGCCCATGTCCTTGCGGCAATCCGGCGAAAGCATCGCGTTGATATGCCTGCGGTTCGGCGAGCAATCGAGTATTTGAAAAAGGAATTTGGTTCGCCACATCCTCTCGTCGACTACAAATTTGAGACCATCGCCAACTTGGTCGTTACAAGATGGCAGGCGCGCTGCGCAAAGCTGGATTGAACATCGAGATCCACGACGATCACTTTGCGCAAGACGCTGAGGACCCCGAATGGCTGACGGCGTGCGGCAAAAAGAACTGGATTGTCATAACCAGAGACGAGCGCATTCAATATCGTCTAGCCGAGAGGCAGGCGATCCGACGCGCGAAGTGCGAGCGTTCGTTCTGGCAGCGCAGGGCGATCTGCGAGCAGAAATGTTGGCAGAGATTTTTCTCAAGGCGCTCCCGAAAATTCGCGGCGGGGATGTTACCCCTCTCGAATTCTGATCGCCTTCAGTTTGAACTCAATGACAGCTCGCCTTTGAAAGCTTTGTCGAGGATTGAGGGGAGAAGCACGTCGAGTTCGGTGGCGGTCCCGGCTTGCAGGTGCTTCAGCGCGTCCCCCTTGCCTCCATCCGGCCGCCTATCCAAGTATGATTTTGTCAACGGCCAAGCTCTTGTCAATTCGGTCGCGCAAGCGATCATATGCAGCCCGGATCCGCGCGCGCCGGGGTTGTTCGTCCGGGTCCTCCGACGGCCTTGTGAACTTTTGCGCCTCAGTAAACTCTTTCCAGAGCGATTTCATGAAAGCTTCGATTTCCGCGTCGATCATTTTTGAAAAACGGAGCGCGTTCGTGTTGCGCTGCGCCTCAAGTGCTTCAAAGTCTTTGAGAACGGAGCCAGACGTGGGGGGGAAGGTGCCCATATCTCCACCGCTGCCACCGCCTCTGGGTTCAAGCGATTCTCGCAGTGCGCTCAAGCGCTTTCGCCATAGAATTTCATGGGCGGATACGCCGACATCGCTATCTGACCAGGCAACGAACGCGAGAAGTTCGTCCGAGAGGATTTTGGCATGCGCGATGATCGTTTCGTATGCTTCGACGCGCTTCTCGAACATTTGTTTCTGGTAATCAACCTGTAGTTGGTCGCGGTGCAAATACCACGCGAACCCAAAGGCAATGGTCCCTGCAATAGCGCCAAGAATGGCCTTGTCGACCAACAGCAGCTTCAATTTGTCGCGAAAGGATTCCTGAGCATTCATAATTCTCCTTTGAAAGCTTTGTCGAGGATCGAAGGAAGAAGCGCGTCGAGTTCGGCGGCGGTCTCGGCTTGCAGACAGTTGAGCGCGCGCCCACCTGCGCTGGCATGAGTTATCCTCACGTTTTTCATTCGCTTCTCAAACCGTAGTTTTTAGGTCAGACGTGTCTCCAGCAATGAAGCGATCAAGAATTGCTTCGGCTTCGGATGCGATTTCATTTTCCAGAGAATCAGCGCGTGATCGCAATTCAGCTGCTTTTTCAGATAAATCAGCAATGCGGTTTTCGTCACGCTCCTCGAGCCGCACAATCGGACAACTCGCAATGTCGCCGGGATCAAGGTGCGGAATACTCGTGCCATAAGCGTAACGCAGCACTAACGGCCGACCAAATTCGGGGTGCGTTAATGCGACAAGAATGTACCCAGAACGGGCACCTTCAGCACGAGGTGTGATTCGGATAATATCGTGAGAAAGAAAAGCATCTTCTTCATACGTGGTCATAAGTCGCACACTTCCTAGCAAGCCATACGTCTGCCCTGAGCATGCCATAACCAGCCACCCGCTTTTCACGAAGTAGGCGTCAGCATCGTTTGCCTGCTCGATTAACACACGCTTCGTGATTTCGGGATTAACTTGAAACAATTCATCGGCGCTGAGGTAACGCACTCCTTGCTCCCCAAATACTCGCTTAAAACGAGTCATCCACCAGATGCGTTCAGCGACCAGCCGAAGCGGTTGTATACGCAGGCGAGCTCTATCGAAATGTTGCAGAATTTGGGTTGCACCGGGATTGTGGGCTGAAGCCTCTAGTCTGCGTCGCAGTTTTACTAACGATTCGTTCACTTTTACAACGAAACCCTCTTCGCCGCGGGCTGTGATTTTTATGGGGCCAACGCGCTGTGCAAAGTGCTGCTCGGCGGCGAGTGTCGCGGTGTAAGCTGCATCCCGCAGGTCGAGGATTTCACTGACGCGCTGCTCAAAGTGGGTGAGCCACCGATTGCGAACGCAAGGAACGGGCAACGCGCCGAGATGAGAGGTTTCGAGATGTTTAATAACATGCCCGTAATGAGCGCTTGTCATCATCGCGCGTACTTTTGGAGCGCGTAGAAATGCATAAATCCAGCCACGCGTTCGCGGGTCTCGCACTTCGATCCGTAAGAGATCATCTGAAATAAGAGTGTTCAGGTGCGGCGCGAAACTAAGTGTCGTGCGCCCGACATTCCCGGAGCGCGTCACTAAAATTGCACCATGTTTTACGAACAGTGTTTGCACATGTGCTATTTTCGAAGGGGCAAGCCATTTTCGAGGTATCGGGCGGACGTCGAAAACCTGTGTCGCTGCAAGAAATGGTTTGCCGTGCTCCGGACTGACAAGCGTGGCTTTTGTCCGAGATGGCTGCGTTACATCGGCAAATCTCGAGAGCGATGCCCATCCTTCTTTCGCCGCGATGCCAATGCGTACCCCGTAACCTCGTGAAAGAAATGTTTCCGCTTCCATTCGGCGATCGCCTTCGCGAATAAAAAGCGTCGACACCGAAGACCAGGACGCTTGATGGTACGGCCAATCCTCCCGCGGGGCCGCGGGCGGGATGCTTAATCTTGCTCGGAAAGCCATCGACGAAAGCTTTGGGCAATCTGCTGTGTGTTGTCGTCGAGCACCTTTTTGCGGGTCTGCTGATGCCGAATCACAGGCTGACCATCTTCATACTCTTTGAGCTGCTCGGTTACTTCCTCGACGATCTCATTCCCAAGCCGATCTCGGACGTATGTGCGATTTCCGCGTTTGTCGTGTCCGATGTGGTTGGCAAGCGCCATGAACACTTCGTAATCGTTCATCTGTCCCGCCGCGCCCTCCATCGCGACAAGTTCTTGCTCCTTACGGGCGAGGACGAGCAAACTGGTTTGCACGCTTACAGAAGGTTGAAACGTGTCCGGGTGCATATCGATGCTCGCAAGAATACGCGCGTGGCGGAGAATCCACTCGCGGACATAGCCGAGCCCAGGCGAACCCAGAATCCCATCCGGCAGCACGATTGCCATTCGTCCGGTGCCTGGCCGAAGAAAGCGAACGCAACGCTCAATAAAAAGAATCTCGGGAGGTTGGGATTTTTGCAGCGCTCCCGTCATTTCCCACGTGTCAGTATTCGAATCATATGTCCAAGAGTGACCAAGGTCATATTTCTCAAGGATTGCTGGATCATCGACAAGAATCTTCGACCCGAATGGCGGATTCGTGAAAAGAAGGTCGACTCTTCCTTCCAGATTTCGACTCCGCAGTTCGTCGCTCCAGGTGGCTGAACTCGCAAGTGAATTACCCTGATATAGACCACCTGCGCCATCGTTGTTCATCACCATGTTCATCTTTGCCGCTTTCACGAGGTTAGGATTCAAGTCGATGCCGACGATGAAACTTGACGCGAACTTTTGCACGCGCGCGCGGGTTGCATCTTCAATTCGTTTCTCAGTCCCGCCTCTGTGACGTTCGGCTGCAGCAATTTTGCCAATGACATGATTCATCGCGGTAATGAGAAAGCCACCGGTCCCACATGCCGGATCGAGGATTCGCTGATTCTCGCTCGGATCGAGCATCGTTACTGCCATCTTGCAGATATTTCGGGGCGTGAAAAATTCGCCGCGATCGCCGCGAAGATTTGATCCGACAATTTCTTCATAGGCGCGACCTTTCACATCGATATCGCTTTCAAGCAGCGAGTACATCTGGAGTTGTGAGACAAGATAAGCGAGTACTCGCGGCTCGAGTTCGATCACATCATTCGTTTTAAAGATGCTTCCATAATCTGTTTTGACGGCCGCGAAAAGTTTCTCGATGCGACCTTTGACCTTCAAGGTTCCATTAACGCCGTGTCGTTCGTTTGCCGCGGCATAGAATTCCAGTTCGTCGGAGTGTCGCTCGTCATGAATTTTACAGAAGATTAATTTGAGAAGTTCCCAAAACGCTTCGGGTTTCTGTAATCCTTGATTCCCGGCGATATAGTTGTGACAACGGCGAAACGCGAACAGCAGCGCGTCGGATGTTGCAGGTTTCAACTCGTCTACGGTAGGACGCTCTGCTTCGTCTGCCGTTTGTCCGAAACTGGGGAGATCAGGAATTTCTTCGACAATCACTTTTCCTGCGCGGGTAATTTTATGGAAACAGAACCGCTCGACGCCATTCGTCCACATCCCGAAAACGACATTAGGGCAGACGTGCATGTAAGCTTCCAATTGCCCAACGCCTTCCTTCCGGTCGGATGACTTAACGCTCTGAGATTTGCACTCGACAATGATGAACGCCTCCTGCTGCGTGTGTTCCACGCCATCGGGGAAGATGACAAGATCAGCCCGAGGTTTCCTGCTGCCTATCTTAAGCGCGAATTCTACTGCTATGTCGTGCTTCGCATATCCGTATTCCCTGACGAGCGATTTCGCTATTTCTTGCCGAACATACTCTTCCGGCGTTTCGTCGCGTTGTGTGATGCCATCGATAAAATCCAGCAACTTTCCTTGCTGAACGATTACGGCCGGAACTTTGGATGGGAATGGCAGGGTGGCTTGGGCAGTCATTTTCCTAAGTTCAATTGCGCTCGAGATTTGTGTGCCGCAGCCTACTCAGAAGCGCGAAAGCGCTGCAAGCTTAACAAACCACCTGGTCAAACTTCCTCACGAAAACGTTGCCCAGGCGACTCGCTCCGTAGCGCAAAATAAGGCGGCGATACTTTTTCCCATATGAAGCGCGGAAAATAGCAGAAAGCGGGAAAAGGGTGAAGCCTAAAGTGTGAAGGATGAAGTAAGAATTAAGAAGGAAGAAGTAAGGTTTAAGAAAGGATGAGGGAAGAATTAAGGACGCAGACGGGGCCAGAACCGTGATCAGTGATTCGTGACCGGTGAACAGATGGAGAGACAAGGATGAAGGAAGAATTAGGAAGGGATGGAAGGGGAAACGCGCTGTGCGCGCGGTGATCAGTGATTCGTGATCGGTGAACAGGGGAAGAGTTGAGAGTTGAGAGCGGTGATCGGTGATCAGTAATCAGTTGCCAGGCGTCGGAGATCGGAGACCAGCCGCCTGCGGGGGAATCTCATTTCATTGCTGCTACTTCGACCTGTAAGCGGCGGGCCCGGGCGTCGTTGACGATCTCCTCCAATTGCCGCGCCGTCGCGTCATCGATCCATTCTTCGCCGCATTGCGAACAAATGGTCGCTTCCACCTCTCGCACTACGACGACTCCGCTGCCGAGGTCAGCGCTGAACGTGGTCTTGCCTTTGGTCTTTTTGCCGCCGCAGAGTGGGCAGGTCTGGTTAGTGGTGCTCATGATTTTTTCCTTGTTCGATAGTCTGACTCAAAAACATCCAGCGATGGCTCGTAAGCGGTGATCACAAACGCCTGCCGGTTGGTTTCATCGCACGAGGCCACGACGTGAAGGGGTTTGCCGCCAGTATAACCCAAGAACAACGCGCTGGGAAAGGGGCGATCTTCTGTGTAATCCTGAATGCGCTCGCCGTTGAGCAGGACCTCGCGAACAGCTTGTTGCTGAATCCCGCGCTCGGCCAGCTTTTGAAGAACGTGTTTGCGCCACTGAATTCGCCCTTGTCTAACAGCCTCGCGCAAAATCGCAAGATCGAGCGGCTTCATCTTGATGGGCGAACCTAACGAAAACGTGCTCTGATGAGAAGCGGGAATAAAGGTGAAGGAAGGACGTAAAGCTTGAAACTCGCTCGTTGCCCACTCTCGCTCGCTGCTTCCCTCGCAGCTTTACCTTCTATGTCGCGCATCCGCATCCGCTCCGTTCACCCACGTCCCGAGGCGAGACGAGAGCGTAAAGCCGCGTAGATTTGTTTTACGCGGCCACGCCCCTTTACGGAGTTGAGGACGTAAAGCTTCGCCACGTCCCGAGGAGACGAAGGCGGCGTAGGGAGGAAGTGAATGGTGATCGGCGATTGGTGATCCGGCCTACGCCGATCCAGCCTTCGTAGCCGCTTCGGCGGAGTAGGCGGCTACGGCGGGACAGGTCGGTGATCGACGGGATTTAGGATTGGTGAACGCCGATTCTCGTCGTCGCGGTTCTGGCTCGGGCGGCGGATTCAGAATTTGCATCACCTCCCGTAGAACCTGCACGATCGCTGCTTCGTGCACATCCAATCGGGCGGTGAGTTTTTTCTCCAGTTCAGCGAGCTTCCGCGCTAGCTCAGGCGTGCCGCGCAGCGCTTCGCGCATTTTTGCAAACGCGCGCACTACGAAAATGCTCATTTGCACTGTTCAGGATGTTCGCAGCCATCAGCGCACCGTACTCCGTGAACGCGTAGGGCAGATACTTAATGTTCTGACCACGCTTCAAGGTCACATTTTGTGATCTTGAACGTAACACGGAGTCATTCTCTTTGCGCGTGAGCTGGAACATGAAATCCTCCGGAAAACGCGCCTTGTTTCGCTTCACCGCCTGATTGAAGACTCTGGTCGCGACGCCGTATATTTGGGCGAGATCACGATCCAGCATCACGCGCACTCCGCGGATCGTATGAATCATCGAATCGATCTGCTCGATCGGAATCGGCGATTTGGGTTTCTTCGGCATTGGCGAAAAAGTCTATTCAGAAATTCTCCCGATGCGAAGCGTGTACGACTCTAATGCGCCATCAGACTGACAGCCGGGCTTCTCGTTCGTTTCCCAAGTTGACTCATATCCTCCCGCGTCGTGTTGCGGAACTGGTTTTATGGGCGATAGTGGGATGTCTTCGACCCCAGAAAGTACGAAGGAGGAAAGTCAGCCTCCGGTGCGACGTTGGTGCCGAATAGGAGTCAAAATCAATTATGAAACCCGATCTCGTTAAAGCCGCCTCTGAAGTAATCACTAATCAGCACATCCTGGTGAACATGGTCTCACGCCGTGTGCGACAGCTTGCGCTTGGGCATCGACCACTTGTGGAATATGCTCCTGGGCTCGGTGCAGCGGACATCGCGTTAAGCGAGATCGCCAATAAGAAACTGACGTTCGAATCGACGTTCGGTCAGAATGGAACCGCTGAGCCTGTCCCACGGGTCGTGCTGTTCCCCAGTGTCACCGCGAGCAAAAAAGCGGTGGCCAAGAAAAAAGCGGCGTAAGCCGAAGATTTCCGCCGGCCATGCTGGGCCTCGTTTCATTGGCGCTGAGCGTGGCTATTCCAAATTCGGAGGCACGCGGGTGATCTAGGTATTCCTGGATTGCTCCGCTTATTTTCGCACTCCGCATTCCCTGCTGCGAATTGTTACGAGCAACGGAACCAAATGCCGGCGATTGCGCGAATCATGAGGAACCGATCGAACGCCGTGTAAACTGAGCTCGCGCCTGAGGAAAATTGCAGGAAGGGCCTGAATAGATCGCGAACGTCCAACGACTAAACATGATCATTATGAAAAAACTTACTAGTTTACTAATAGGCTGTTCGCTGGCGCTGGCTGGAGCCGCGTTGGCGCAACAGCCAGTCGAACAGCAGTCACCATCAAAGGGCAAGCGCGCCCCGGAAAAAACGCGCGAGACTCAAGCACAACCTGGCGCGAACGCGGCCAAACCTGAGGCGCGCAAACCAGGGAAAGAAAATCAAATGCCGAACGCGGCGAAGCCTGAGGCCCCGCCCGCGAGGCAAACCAGAGCGATGAAGGAACGCGGGGGGGTCAATGAGCGCGGAGCCACAAATGAGCCTGGCGCAGAAAAGAGAGCAAAAACTCACGCGCCCCAGGAATCGGCAACCGCCCCGGGAACGAATCTTTCCGGTCAATCGGCCGGCGGGCAGAGTCCTGGTGCGAAGCAGCACGCTGAGCAGCATGGGAAAGGGATGAAGGAGCCCGCTGCGGCGGCGAAGACATCTGCTAGTCCCGCGGCAGCGGCTGCCGGTGCAGCTCCGTCAGTTTCCGCAGCCGGCCAGCAAAACGCACGGGCGAATACGGGGGCCAGGGCGAAGAAACCGGAGCCGCAGCAGGTGCAGCAAATCAAATCGGAGCACGCGAACTTCCACGCGCAGCCAAAACCGCAGCAAAGCGAACGCTGGCAGGGTCCGCAATACGAAGTGTTCCGCTCGTATCATCCGGAACGGCACGATCAGGGCTGGTATCGATCGCATTATACCCGCGTGGAGCTGATCGGTGGCGGTTACTATTTCTTCAACAACGGCTTCTGGTTCCCGGCATGGGGTTACGATCCTTCGGCCGAATATTATGCTTACGACGGACCGATCTATGTGGGTCACCGCGCTGAGCCGCCGGATCACGTGATCGCAGACGTGCAAGCCGAGCTACAACAAATGGGCTACTACAAGGGTGAGGTGGATGGATTGCTCGGACCGTTGACTCGGGAGGCGCTCACCGCCTACCAGGCCGACCAGGGACTCACCACGACGGCGGCAATCGACGAGCCAACGCTCGATTCGCTCGGACTGTCGTAAGTTAAACTATCAACCAAAAAGCCGCCGAGCGCAGGAATGCCTCGGCGGTTTTTCTGTTTTTACGGGCAACGGCAAAAGTAAGAAGGAAAAATTACCAATTAGGAAGCCGAGACAACCAGGAAGTGAACCAAAGCGGTAGATCACGATTGGGCTGATTCGCGCAAGACTGCTTCCGCTGTTTCGCCACAGAGAACGCACATCGTTTTCAGTCCGGCTGAGTGTGAAGCCGCGATAAGGGGAATAGTGTCCGCTAAAAAACGATCTCGCCGACACGGCGGCGCAGCGCTGCTCGTGATCGCATTCTTCAAATTCATAAAGGGCGCGGCGCTTATAGCGCTGGCATTTGGCGCGTTGAGCTTCCTTCACAAGGATGTGGCGTCAGAGGTGGAACATTGGCTCGATCAGCTGCGGGTTGATCCGAATAACGAATTCATCGGTGCGCTCCTGAGCAAGCTGCAGCTGGTACACACCAAGGAGTTAAAGGAATTGAGCGTGTTGGGAGCGGGCTACGCCGCGCTGTTCCTCACTGAAGGGACCGGTCTGCTCTTCCGGAAACGCTGGGCGGAATGGCTGACTATTGTTGCGACAAGTTCGTTGATGCCGTTCGAGGTGTACGAGCTGGTCAAGGAATTTACCGCCGTCCGTTTACTCGCCCTGCTGGTCAATGCCGCTGTGGTTTTATATTTGATTTATCTGGTGCGACAAAAGGAGACGTAACAGGTCCGAGCCGGACTTGCATTTAGTCGCGACGGTAGCGATGAGCACGCCGGAAGTAAGTTTCGAATACGAATTTAGTCGCAGCAAAAGTGCAGGCGAGAATCGCCGCTTTGCTTCGTCAGGGGGATTTACCCGGCACGGCTGGCGCCTTTACGTTCACATCGACTTTCTTGGTCTGGCCCCCGCCGCCGACAAATTGGCCCCCGAAGAAGAAGACCACGGCGGCAATGATGATCAGAAAGATCACCAGTATGGCCACCACTGCAGCGCTGCTGCCGTTACCACTATTGTTATAAGCCATAAAATCTATCCTCCTCCGGTGATTCGCTTTTCGCCGGCCATGTGCGTGTTCGGCTTTGTGGGGAGGGAAAGACGAAAGAACGAGGTCGGATGTCAGAAGTCAGATCGCACTGGCCCGGCGGACGGGTGAGTGGCGCGAGGCAGACTAGAAAACGGAAGTCAGCGATCAGATGCTAAGACGATTTCTCAATGCGTTCCGCACGCCGCGCATCTTCGTCCTCCATGCGATCAAGCATCAGGGCGCCGTCGAGCGCAGGCTGGTTACATACTGCCACATCGGAGACTTGATTGGCGATTTCCAGCAAACCCTCGCGAATCGCTCGACGCTCAGCTTCGGTAGTTCTTTGATGATTTCAGACGCGCTCACAGTGAAATTATAGCCTCGCTTCTGCGAAAAAGTAGCTGAAACCTTTTCCGATGACCAGCCTTCGCCCGCCACGGCGGATAAATTCACCGAACGACTTCGTGAGGGACCGCCGGCGTTGTTTCTTGTTGTACAGAGGTCGGATATCCGAGGTCGCACTTCAGACGTGCAATTATCCCGTGCGCCAAGGCGCGCGGACGCGTTAGCAAGGCCGATACTTAAGGGTGTTGAATAATTGGTTGGGCAGTCTTGTCTAACCTCTCTGAAATGGAAAAAAAGGGAAAAAATATGAAAAGAATAATTGTATCTTCAGCGTGTATTGGAACTCTTGCACTTGCGCTCACAGCGTGGGGTCAGGAGGCCAACAATAACAACAAACGGCCGGCGCGAGCGACGCCGCAGCGAACAGCGAATGTTCGAGCGGCAAGGCCAGCGAACACCGGCGCGATGCGCGCGCACAACTACAACTCGACCGCGGCGTATCGGCAGTCGGCGCACATGACCGCGCCGCGTGCCAGTTCAAACGCAGTGGCCAGACAAAACCAGATGCGCGTGTCTCGGGAACGCAACATGGCGAGGAATCAGAATCAAAACTTCGCGAGGAATCAAGCCGGTCGCGAGCGTAACAACGTTGCGGTTAATCGCGAAAGAAACCTCGCGGCGAACCGCATGAAAAACGCGGAGGTTAATCGTAATCGCAACGCGGAACAGGTTCGTGCGCGAAACAATGTAGCGGTTAATCGGAACCGAAACGTCGGGGTCAACTCACGGAACAACGTCGCGGTCAATCGGAACCGAAACGTGAACCAAGGGAACAACGTCGCCTATTACCATGGAGGTAACGCGAGAATTAATAACAACTTCCACAGTGCCGCGTTCCGCGGTCAACAGTATGCGGCGTTCCGCAATTACCACAGGCAATGGCACGATCGTGGTTGGTGGACAAGCCATTACAACCGCATCGTGTTTGTGAGCGGTGGCTGGTGGTATTGGAATGCGGGTTACTGGTTCCCGGCATGGGGTTATGCCGCGGATGCCTATTATCCGTATGACGGCCCAATCTACGGGTACAATGGAATGTCACCCGATCAGGTAACGGTTGATGTTCAGCAACAGCTGCAACGCGACGGTTATTATGATGGACCGATCGATGGCGTTCTTGGGCCGCAGACCCGGGAAGCCATCGCAGCTTTCCAAGCCGACAACGGACTGTCCGTTACATCGGTAATTGATCGGCCGACACTTGCCACGCTAGGGATAGCGTAATTGATCGAAGCTATTCGAGAGCCGCGTGATGCATTCCATCATGCGGCTCTTTTTTAGCAAGAAACGGTCTGCGTTCGCGGCAGGATATTGAGTGATCGAAGGGGCCAAAATTTTTGTGAGATACGAATTACTTAAAAGGGAAAGGAGGAATCGAATGAAGATCCTGACAATGACAGTGATATTGGGGTTGCCGTTAATGGCGTTAGGCCAGACAACGTACCAGCAACAGCCCGATACGCAGACGCAGACGAAAGACACGGAAACTACTGCGCCGGCGAAGGGAAAGAAAATGCATCCTGCGCAGCAGGCGAACAAGCCAGAGGCGAAACCTGAGACGGGCACAAATGTGCGTGGACAGACGAACGTTAAGGGTCGCACTCAGGACATGAACAAAACTGAAACTGGGACGCGCTCCAGCATGGGCACCAGCACTGGCACGAGCCAGACCAATGTGGGAAGCTCGAGTCAGACGACGACGGTGAACAAGCAAGAGTTCAGGTCGCAACACAGTGAAGTGTTCAGTCTTGGACGGCATCCGAAGGAGTTCTTCGTCCAAAGATTCGGGGCGAGCCATGTCCGGCTGATCGGGAACGCGTACTTCGTGTTCGTAGACGGCTGCTGGGTCGCGGTTGACGTGGACGGCTTTGTATATACGGAGCGCGTCATCTGCCAAGGCGATCCGGACTTTATCGCTGTCGAGTAGCGAATTCGCTGTTTGACACAAAAAGAGCGCTCCGCTGGAAATGCGGAGCGTTTTTTTGGCGTGACTAATCAGGAAGCCACGAATGGAGCGACGGGCAGCGAGTTTCAGACAGAAAAACTAATCAGGGAAGCCAGGAGATCACGAATGGAGGAAATGGACTATGGATGAAGCACAGCGAACAGAAGGAAAAATTCTCAGTGGAACCGAAGGAATAGGCACTGTGTCGCCGGAGATGATCGAGCAGCGGGCACGCGAGATCGCGCGTAGCGACGGACGCATGCAGCCAAATGATCTGGACCGGGCCAGTGCGCGCGAGGACCTCATCGGTGCTACATCAACCTCGGAGAAGCCGGCGACGAGAAAGGAGCCCGGTCGCGAATGGGGAATGCCGCTGGTGTCGTCGGGCGAGAAAGCTCCAACGGTGGCTCCTGAAGATGAGGACAACATTCCGGAGAAATTGATCCAGGAAGGCATTGAGGAAGCTGACCATGATCAGCGGAAAAGAACGAAGTAAGAAACGCTCGGAAGTTAGAAGCAAGAAGTAAAAATTTAAGAAGTAGGCGTGATCAGTGGTTAGACATCAGTTACAAGTGGAGCCAAGCGTGATGACGATCATGGATGGAAGCCGATCTGTTTTCTTGACGGCGTCGGCGGAGCAACAAGTTCTTTGATAGCAGCAAACACCTCGGCGAATTGCTCGTCATACTTCTTCTCGAGGGCATCAATTTTTCGGGCGACATCGCGATTGCTATCCATCAGCCAGCGCAGTTGGACGAAGGTCCGCATGATTGCGATGTTAACTTCAACGGCTCGATCGCTTCAGAGCACACTGGATAGCATGGCAACGCCTTGCTCGGTGAACGTATACGGGCGATAGGTTGCGCCTCGATGCCGCATTGAACTGGTCACAAATTGTGACCAGTTCTGCGCTGAAGCTCTATTGCCAACAGCTTGAGCAAGTGTTCCGCCAATGCGGGACTCTAAGTCCGCCCATTCCTTTGCCGCCAGTTGAAAACAAAAATCGGCGGGGAATCTCTCGGTGTTTCTTTTTACAGCCTGATTCAACGCTTTTGGACGAACGCCGTAAAGCACCGCTAGATCGGCATCAAGCATCACTCTTTCACTCAGCGAGCGACTGAGAAGGGAAGAACATCGCGTCGAGCTTATAGACCAGATGCTAAGCGATTCAGCGCTAATCGCGAGTTCCGCTCTTCAGGATCAGGCGTTGCTAACTGATTGAGACGAGGACGATCCCGGCGGTGATCAGGAGGGTGCCGAGCGTGAGCCGCGCGCTCAGGTTCTCCTTTAACGCTACTGCCGCAAGCAGCGTGATGAAAATCACACTCAAACCTTGAAAGGGATATAGATAACTCAGGTCGAAGCGCTGGAGCAGGCCGAGGGTCAGAAAAAAGGAGAGTGTCATTAGAGCGATGCCGATGGTAGCGAGGGAAACGAAACGGGAATTGCGCAGGCCGTTGGCCATTGAGAATTGCATCGCTCTCTTGAGGATGAGCTGAGCCACCACAAAGCTCACCAAAGAAATCACGATGAAGAAGAATGCCAGTGCGCTCATATGAGGCTGTTGAGATACTGGAGCGGGTCGCGCGTAGAGGCAGAATGGGCGGATGGCAGCCTCATAAGCGTTCCTCCATTTGCGCGACTGGTTTCGCAACCAGCGCCAGACCTATCACGACCAGCGCGATCCCGCACCAGCGCGTCGTGGAGATCAACTCGCCCAGAAAAATCCAACAACCCAGCGGAACAAGAATATCGACCACTCGCGAAAGGGGATAAGCGACGGTGAGCGGGACGTACCGAAGCACGTAAAGCCAGCTGATGAAACTGGCGATGATGAGGAGAATGGCCCACCACACCAGCGGCGATTCAAGGCCGTTGATTCCAGTCCAGGAAAAAGCGCTGTCAGGCTCGGCCACGTCTGTCGCGCCGCGCTTCAAAAGAAGCTCGGACACGAAGACACAGGCGACGCTCAATCCGAGCTGCAGCCACGGGTTGCCAAAACCGGTGGGGCGATTTTGCATCCGCTTTTTTAGCCTGCAGTCATCCCGTCGCAAGGTTCTTTGTGAATTCGTGCTCATTCGTGTTCATTGTGGTTAAAGTCGGTCCGCGTTCGGAAATCGTTTCAAGACCGGTTCGTGCCGCGACGGCCCGAGATATTTGATCACTCGACGAAATATTGGATTCAGCAGCGCGCTGGCGTGCCGCACGTACAGATCGAGCGGCACCAGTTCGCAATCCAGATGAAACTTCGGCTCGTAGTTGAGCGGATTGCTGTAGTAATATTTTAATCGCTGTTGCAACGCCCATGAGATGATGTCGCGCAGAGTGTAAAAATACAGATGCAGGTCGAGCGCGACGCTGTAATCGAGCCCGATGCATTCGTCATAAATCGCGTCGCCACAGACGAGGCAAAAGCTAAATGCGACAATTTTGCCGCTTTGCCGCCAGATAAAGAAACGCGCGCGTTCCGGCATTCGATCCGCGACGGCCAGGAAATACTCCCCGGTCAGGGTTTCAAATTTCATTGGTGACCGCTGATGGACGGCCAGATACAGCGGATAGATTTCATCGATGAGGGGCGCGATTTCGCTCACAACCTCCATCTCAATCTTTGGCGCGCCGCCGGCTTTGCGGAATTTCCGGCGCAAATCTTTCCGGGTCGCTTTGCTGAGGGTGCGAAAATATTCGTCCCAGTTTTCGTAACTCAGCGGCAGCCGCGTCATCGGCATACTTGGAATCCGCGCATAATCATTTGAGCGAAGCGTTTCCAGAGACGAGCGATAGTTTTCAGGAAAATCCTTCAGAACGACCAGGGAAGCTCTATTTTGCCTGGCATAAGTCTGAAGGGTGGTCTGCAAGGCGTGTGCAGTCCATGCGTGATCCTCTTCATTACATACACCCAAGTCGCCTGTGCCTGCTCCACAGCCCACCATTAAAACGCGCATCGTGAGAAAGCGCGGGAAGATTTTGCGTATTCCATCGACGGCGGAGCGAACTTTTCTCGGGAGGCCTTCGACAAGATTTTGCCGGACGAAAAACACTGGCTGGATGGCACGCACGTTCCCGGCATCATCCTCGAGCCTCAGGTAGTGATGTTCGAAATCGTTCTCCAGCAGCGTTTCTTCAACGATTTCGTAGTAGCGGTGATCTTGACATTTATTCTGGAAGGCCCGTCGCCAGGCGTCGCAGTTCTTTAGCTCAGCCAGCGTGAGGACTTTTGCCACGCCTTGCGGGAACGGAATCGCACAGCTGTAGGGTCGGCTCTCTTCAGCGGACAATGGAAATGCCGCGGCGCTGTTGTCCCGATGCGCTGAGACAGCGCACACTACAGCGTCCAACTTGTCTTCAGGATCGCTGGATGGCATGGCAAGAGCAGCGGTTTAACTCGTGGTGCCCGCTGCGGCGGGCGCTCTACAGTTTGACTTCTGATCGCGACGTTGGTTCGCTCTTTGTTACGTTTTCCACTTTGAGCGTGCCGCTACGGATATGAAGATCGCGCTGCGGATTGGGAATTTCGATTCCTGCCGCGCCGAGATGTTTGCAGATCAAATAATTCAGGTCGCTCTTGAAACGGCTCGGGCGCCGGCTCATTTCGTCACTCCAAACGATAAGCTGGAAGTCGATGGTGCTGTCCCCAAACTTCTCGAGGAACGCATCCGGCGCCGGATCCTTTAGCGTGGCTTGATGCTCGAGCGCCGCCGCGATGAGCGCTTCGCGCACTTTCTCCACGTCGCTGCCGTACGCTACGCCCACCGGCAGGCGAAAACGCACTCGCCGATCGGTGTAAGTCCAGTTCGTCACGGGCGAATCGATGAATTTCTCATTCGGCACGATCATGGCGATATTGTCGTTAGTCATAATCACGGTGCTCCGAGCGCGGATTTGCCGCACCTGACCGGTGACGCCTGCGACTTCGATGCGATCACCGATCGCGATGGGGCGTTCGGCCAGAATGACCAGGCCGCTGATGAAATTGCTGGCGACGTTTTTCAAACCAAACCCCACGCCCACACCCACCGCGCCGGCGAATACAGTCAGGGTCCCGATATGGATACCAGTATTTTCCAAAACGACGATGATCCCAATGACCAGCACCGCGTAGCCGACTATTTGGGAAATTGCATGTTGCAGAGCGCGGTCGAGACCGCTTCTAGCCAGGAGCCGATTAAACAGGAAATGCCTTGTGCGGGATGACAGCCAGAAAACCCCGACGAGTAACGCGATGAGCAGAAAAATTTGGAAAAGGCTCAACTTGATCGCGGGCAACGGCGCGTTCCAATAAAGCGGCACACCTGCCGCGCTCACGGCGCTCACGGTGAAAAAGACGAGCGCCGCGAGACTCAGGATCGTTGTGACGATTGCAATGAAAGGGGTGTCGAGCTTGAAGCGGCTGAAAAGACGGTGGACCAGATCGCTTTGCAGGAACCGGGCGATGATGATGCCGGCCGCGAACAGGCCTGCGAACGCGATCAATCCCCAAAACGTGACGTGATGTCCGCCTACCTCGAACAATGGTTTTTCCAACAGCGGGAAACTCATCGAACGGTAGTCTGAGCCTCGCGTCTTGGTTGCGCAACCGGCAAGCAAAAACACGGCGTGAGCCGTGCTTCTCGAGCAACAATAATCTCGGCAAGAGCCGCTGCTAGCTCCCGCTGGTACCGCCCTGCTGCTTTGCTTTATCTTTGATGTAATCGATCACATCCTGGACTGTCTGCAGTTTTTCGGCCTCTTCGTCCGGGACTTCGACTCCAAACTCTTCTTCAAACGCCATCACGAGTTCGACGATATCGAGGGAATCTGCACCTAGATCTTCAATAAATGAGGCTTTTGGTGTGACCTGTTCCGGGTTGACGCCAAGTTGCTCGACGATGATGTCCGTGACTTTCTGTTCGACTGATTTCTCCTCGGCCATAGCTTGGTTTTTCGGTTTGGTTTACGCGGAAGGCTTTAAAAGCAATCCGGGCATAGGAAGTGGAAGTAAATGAATTGGGCGGCTTGTCAATCATTTTCGGGTTTGCGTCTGAACGACAAAGAAATACAGCTTCCCGATCGTCAAGTCCGATGTCGACGGTTGCCCAAACCGTCGCTCCTTGATTCACGTTTGCTTCCGTTTGCCGTTCGAGTAGATGAAACTGATGAGCTCTTCTTCTGTCGAGCTTGCCGATCTACTCGACCTAAAGCTGCTGCCTGCCTGGGTAAAAGAACCTGGCGAGGCGAGGAACTATGAGCATTACACAGGGGAACAAGAGAGCGGACCGAGAAGAACTGGGCGGGGTGCGCCACATGGTAAACCAAAACGACGAACTCCGACAAATCGCGAACAGGCGTCCAAATCCGATAAATCGCGAGCAAGCATCCAACATCTAACACCCAGCGCAGACGGGCGCCATCGCGAAGGATTGCGAAGGAACGTGCGCGGCCGCGAGCGTCGTTCGCACAAGCCGAAAGATCGCCGCCCGCCAAATCGGCATGCGCCCGGTCCCCCCCCGCCGCCGGAAATCACGATCCGCTTTTTGCCATACTCGCTCGCATTCGAGAACGTTGTAGCGCAGATCAAGTCCGGTTCGGTTGCATATTCGCTGTTTTCGCTGGCGCGTTTGTTCCTGGAAAAACCGGTGGGGTACGTGGTCTGCCTCACGGCCAAGCAGGAATCGCCGCTTTTTCAGCTTGGCGATAACGGCGTCGTGTCTGCGGATCGGGAATTCCTGGAGCGAAGCGCGTTCCGGTTCGCCCATCTCGATTTCTACAAGATCGATGTTTCCGAAACCGACCCTATCAAGGGGAACTTTTCCAATGTGGCGCGATGCCGATCGAGCGGGACGCTGCTTGGGCCCACTAACCATCACAGTTATCAACCGCAACTGCGCAGCCTTTACGAGCAACGCTTCAGCCGCCGGATGAGTTTTGCCGATTATCAGCGGCAAATCGAGATTGTAAACGATGCCGCGCTGGTCGAGCGCTGGAAAGAAGAAGCGCGCAGGGTCACAACCTACACAACGCTGCGCGAAGAAAATCCTGTAACGTTTTCCTCTCCGGCGGAAGCGGAGCGGCATTTTCGGTCGCATTATTTGCCGGGATTGATCCATAGCGTGGAGGAAGTGACCATCGGCGGGACCCACAGCCGGAGTTTGGCGCATCGGGTACTCAACCACGCAATCGAAGAGGCGTGGGCTCACGAGACTCGCTCCCCTTCGAACATGATGCAGGAGCTGGCCAGTCGATTTCGACAAGACGGGCTGCACGTTTTCCGCCATCGCCGCGGTATGTTGTTTGTCTCGCCAATCCGGGGACGCGCATTCGTTCACGAACAAGCCGGTGTCTCTCCGTCTGTGAATGCGATTCTGGAAGCGTTGTCAGGGAAGGCGGCAATCAGTCGCAAACAGCTTTTCGAAAAATTGATTGGCGGCAGTGCGAGCGAAGATGCAGAGACCCGCAGCCTGGCGCTCGCGTCCGACTTGCGTTGGCTAATTAACGAAGGATACGTGATCGAGTTCAACGATGGCTCGCTTGATCTGCCCAGAGTGAAGTCCAAGCCGCCGACGAGCGTAACGGCGACAGATCAGGCGGTTGGCACAAACGCCCCTGCAATAATCTGGCCTTTACAGCTTACGTGGCCCGAACAGTAGCGCGGTGTTCCCCCGCCAGTTTTATTTCAGATTGCGCCGGCTTTTTTCAGCGCCTTATGAGCACCGTGTCGCGGATGCGCACAAACTTCTTTAGCTCAGGCACCCAAATCCGCTGGCGACGCAAGTTCGGAGCGAAGATGCGCGGCACCACTTTCGTAATGTGCCGGCCTACGCCGCCTTTTTTCTTGGCGAGACCACGCCGGTGAATAACGCTGCCGCGGGCTGCTCTTGATCCTGTGATGTTGCAAACCTTCATTTCTTTGGAAAAAGCGGCCTAAACTGCCGTGCGCAGGTGCGCGCGTCAAACGGTTCTTCGTCACCAACGACAGAAGCTCCAAATCGCAACATCCAATCTCCAGAGAAATCCTAATCACCAAATCTCAAAGCCGCGCGCGATTGGGTTGAAGCTTCGAGGTTTCACCGGAGCTTGGAAGTTGGAGCTTTTCGCCGTGGTTGAACGCGCCATTGCTTCTGGCAGTCAAATTTAGCTCGCATCACAGCCAGTCGAGTCTGCAAGATTGCTATCGCACCTAAGCCAATGCACAAAAACAATCAAAAACTGCGGATCGGGATCGTCGGCGCGGGCAATATTGTTCGCACTCGCCATCTGCCGGCGTTGAAAGCGAACCCGGATGTCGAGATCGCAGCGGTTTCCAATTCCACATACGAAAGCTCCGAGAAATTTTGCAGCGAAAATGTGCCGCAAACGATGCCGATAAAAAATTG
>QHRD01000198.1 GCA_003220005.1 Verrucomicrobiota bacterium
GGCCAAAGTGGATCCGGTGGATAAGCACTATTTTGAAAGCGTGATCAAGCCGTTGCTGCGCGATCGGCTGGTAGAATTCGTCGGTGAGATCGGCGATGAAGAGAAAGACGAGTTCCTCGGAAATGCTTACGCTCTTCTCTTGCCAATCGACTGGCCGGAGCCGTTCGGGCTGGTGATGATTGAAGCGATGGCCTGCGGCACACCTGTGATTGCCCGCCGCCGTGGAGCGGTCCCCGAAGTGATGGAAGAGGGCCACACAGGTTTCATCGTGAGGAATCTTGAAGAGGCAGTGGAAGCGGTCCGGCGCGTGCCGGAGCTGAGTCGGAAACGTTGTCGCGAATTCTTCGAGCAGCGCTTCACGGCAACTCGAATGGCCCATGACTACGTGCGCGTGTACGAGCGATTAATTCAGACCAAGTTCGCCACGGCGAATTGGTCCTCTAGTGGACAAAAGAAGGCATTGGAGGCGCGCGCATAAAATGGCAAGAGAAGTCATTCGTATCCGGGACGAGTTTTACATTCGTTCATCGTCACCGCGCGTCGATGTGCGCACCAGGGTGTTGAAACAGGGATACACCTTTGCTGTGTTCGATCGATTCGGCGATATCGAAACATTCGGGTCTCGTGAGCTTGGATTGTACTACCAGGATACCCGATTCTTGTCCCGGCTGACATTGAAGCTGGGAAAAGATCGCCCGCTGCTCCTCAGTTCGACCGTGAGAGAGGACAACGCGGTGATGGCGGTGGATGCCACTAACCCTGATGTCAGTCGCAATGGCGAAACAATAATTGAGCGAGGAACGATCCATATCTTTCGCTCAAAGATCTTATGGGAAAGAAAGTGTCACGAGCGGTTGCGAATCCAAAATTACGGACGAGCGGCTGTTGATTTTTCTTTCTCAATCGAGTTGGACGCTGATTTTGCCGACATTTTCGAGTTGCGTGGAACGAAGCGGGAACACCGGGGGAGTCGGATGAAGACGCAGGTTTCGCTCGATGGCTTGGTGCTCGCGTACGAGGGATTGGACGACCGGCTCCGTCGGACACGAATTGTTTTCGATCCGCCCCCGACACGTTTGAGCGAGTCTGTCGCGAGCTTTCAAATTCGCTTGGACCCCGGCCACGACGCGACCTACCGCTGGGTAATTGCGTGCGAAATGGATAGCGATTCGCAGGTTGAGCTCAAGCCTTGCTACGAAAAGATCATTCAGGAGGCAGCCGGTGCGCTCGAACGCGTGCATGCTCGCGAGCCACAGATTTTTACCGGGAATGAGCAGTTCAACGATTGGCTGAACCGTTCGGTGGCCGATCTCCACATGATGCAAACGGAAACGCCCTATGGCCTGTATCCTTATGCCGGTGTTCCGTGGTTTAGCGCGGTGTTCGGGCGGGATGGAATCATCACTGCGCTGCAGTGCCTGTGGTTCGACCCATCGGTGGCCCGTGGTGTCCTAGGGTATCTGGCAGCTAACCAAGCCGACACAGATAACCCCGAGCAAGATGCGCAGCCGGGCAAGATATTGCACGAGTTCCGCGAGGATGAAATGGCGACCTTGGACGAGATCCCGTTCAGGCGCTACTACGGCACGATCGATGCGACGCCGCTTTTTATCATGCTGGCAGGTGCATATTACAGGCGGACCGGTGACCACGCGTTCGTGGAGTCAATTTGGCCAAACGTGGAGCGCGCGCTCGAATGGATCGATCGGTACGGCGATTTGGACTGCGATGGATTTGTAGAATATTCGCGCAAGTCTGAACATGGGCTTGCTAATCAGGGCTGGAAGGATTCTCACGACGCGATTTTCCACAGAGACGGCGCTTCTGCCGAAGGACCTATCGCCTTGTGTGAAGTGCAGGGTTACGTGTATGGGGCAAAGACCGCCGCTGGCGAGCTCGCCAAAATTCTCGGTGATGCTACACGATCGCGAGAGTTGTCAAAACAAGCAGAAGCGCTCCGTCGCAGGTTCGAAAAGGCCTTCTGGTGTGACGATCTCTCCACGTACGCCCTGGCGCTGGATGGGAACAAGCAGCCTTGCCGGGTGCGAACCTCGAATGCAGGCCACTGTCTTTTCGCCGGTATCGCCACCGAGGAGCACGCGCGACGTGCAGCGACGGCGCTCACAGACGAGACCTCGTTCTCCGGATGGGGAATCCGAACGGTGGCCAGCAGCGAAGCCCGCTACAACCCGATGTCCTACCACAATGGATCGGTCTGGCCCCACGATAACGCGTTGATTGCGGCAGGATTCGCCCGATACGGGTTGAAAGAGGCGGCCGCGATGGTCCTCGCAGGCTTGCTCGACGCGACTCTTTTCTTCGATCTGCATCGTCTCCCGGAGCTATTTTGCGGCTTTCCCAGACGCCCTGGTGAATCGCCGACCCTTTATCCTGTCGCCTGTGCTCCGCAGTCTTGGGCGTCGGCGGCGATCTTCCTTTTGATCGAAGCTTGTCTCGGCCTGAGCGTGTCGGCCCCCGAACAAACGCTGATATTTTCGAAGCCGATTTTGCCGGCCTTCCTTCCCAAGGTAAGCATTCGCGGTCTGAGAGTGGGAGATGCGCGAATTGATCTCTTGCTCACCAGGCACGACGAAGGCGACGTCGGAGTGAACGTACTCCGGCGAAATGGAGAGCTCCAGGTCGTAGTTCTAAAGTAGATGGAGAAGTTTTTGAGGGGATTGCGCTTGTCCGCGTGCTGGCCGACAAATATTGTGAAACGATGAAGGCAAAAGTGATTGTGATGCCAAAGGCGACGGTGCTAGATCCGCAAGGGAACGCAGTTCGTGATGCGATGCGGCACTTGGGAATGCCAGAGGTGCAGAGCGTCCGAATCGGCAAATATATGGAGATCGAGGTTAAGGGACAAAACGGCGAGCTCGAACCGCGATTGCATCGTCTTTGCCACGATCTGCTTTCGAACCCCGTGATCGAGGATTACGCACTGCAGACAGCCGAATCAGGAAACCAGAAAAACAGTGGGAGAAAATCCAAAAAAAAACATTCCAAATGAAAGCATTGCGATATTTTTTCTGCGTAGTGTTGCCGCCGCTTGCAGTGCTTCTGACCGGTCGCATTGCCAGTTTCTTCCTGAGCATCATTTTGACTTTGCTTGGCTGGATTCCAGGAGTCATTCACGCCTGCCTGGTCGTAAACGATTATCACGCTGAGCAGCGCGCTGCCGGACGTTAGATGGAAATGAAATTCGCTGTTATCCAATTTCCCGGTTCAAACTGCGATCAGGATTGTGTGGCTGGCATTAACGGCCTGGATGGATTAAGTGCTGATTTCGTCTGGCACAAGGAAACGTCGCTCGACGATTTCGACGCGATCGTGTTGCCGGGAGGGTTTGCTTATGGCGATTATCTTCGTTGTGGAGCGATCGCTCGTTTCTCGCCGGTCATGAAAGCGGTGATCAGCGATGCGCGCGCCGGCAAACTCGTACTTGGTACATGTAACGGGTTCCAGGTTTTGTGTGAAGCCGGTCTGCTGCCCGGGGCGCTGGTGCGCAATCGTTCGCTGCGCTTCGTGTGCGACATGGTTATCGCACGCGTGGAAGTGGATGATTCTCCGTTCACTCACGGCTGCCCCAAGGGAACGCTTCTGCGGCTGCCTGTGGCGCACGGCGAAGGTTGTTTTTTAGCCGACGCGCAAACTTTGCGCGACCTGAATGCTAATCAGCAGGTGATCTTGCGTTACGTGGACGCACGGGGCCGGCTCGTCCCGGACGCAAATCCGAATGGCTCAATCGAAAACATCGCCGGCATTTGCAATCGTGAAAGGAACGTCTTCGGTTTAATGCCTCATCCTGATCGCGCCTCGGATGCGCGGCTCGGCAGTGCGGACGGCGCGAAGATTTTCCAGTCGATGGTTCAAACGATCCGTGCCACTCGTTCGATGAGCCTGCCCGAACGCGCGAAACAAGTCGCGTGAGTCTCTTCATCACCGGGACGGACGCCGATATTCTCAAGCAGATTCACAATGTTTCCATTGCTGGCCGGACTAGGAGAAAGCCTTACGGAACTGGCCCTAGACTGGCTACTTATGCTCGATTCGACTAGGGAGCATTTGCGTCTTGAGCTGATACAAGATTGTAACGAAAATGAACACAATTTGGGCAAGGCGGATCTGGTTTGCTTCGGGCCAAGCAGTGGCATTGCTATTGCTATAATTAATGTCCGGAAAGATTATTCGTATGCTCTTACAAAAAACCTTACACATGAGCCAGCCGTTACCGGAGTGCAAAGCTCGCCTGGCCAGCATTCAATCATACCGCCGTCAGTTTTTGATGGTGACACGTGCAACTGTGACGTCATCCAAAACCGTCGATTTCAGTTTTCGTGGCCCGTTTGGGTTCGAGGCGCACACCGTCCTTCTATCGGTCGACAGCGAATCGCCAGAGCAGTATGCGTTCGAGTCCGTGGGCGGCAATATTGCCCTAATGGGTATCGTCGATTTCGCTGAGATTCGGGCAAACTGTACGGAGGTCACGCTTGCGGTTCACTACGAAATTAAGAACCCGCTGTTTGCCTGGCTCGACCGGCGCTTGCATTTTGTGGACAGCTTCCTGACTGCGGAATTGCGCAGCATCCGTGCGCATTTCGAAGGGATCGCGGCCAGCTATCTGGATCACGCGCGCGTCATGCCCGTGCTCCAAACGGCCCACGCCTGAGGAGACAGGAAGATCCGAGAGCCACGCAGGTTGGGGGGCTTGCGTGGCTCTTTTGCTGTACGTAGATGCACCTAGGTAATCCGCACCGCGTGCTTCTTGTCGAGACGAAGAACTTGTCCGGACTTGAGTGTGATAACTGCCCGCGGATCGCGAATCTTTTGTCCGTCCAGTTCGACGCTTCCCTGTTGAATTAGTCGGGACGCTTCGCTTCGCGATTTTGCGAGGTCAAACGCTTCGCGGTAGGCGCTCCAGACTAGTGTCACCAAGTCATGTCGCTCGAGACCGCTTACTGAAAATGACGGAAGATCGGCATGTTCCAAATCCCGCTTGCTGAATCGGGTGTTCCATTCATCGAGTGTTTTTCGGGCGACAGCAGAAGAGTGGTAAGTCTGCACGATTTCGAAGGCGAGCTGCTTCTTCGCGTCGAGCGCGGGCATGCCAGCCGGCAGTGTGCGCCCAAGCAGTAATTGATAATATCGCGCCATCAACTCGTCTGAAATGCTCATCAATTTTCCGAACATGTCTGAGGCCGACTCGTTAACCGCGACAAAATTGCCGAAGGTCTTGCTCATTTTTTTTGAGCCATCCAATCCCTCGAGGATCGGGACGAGGAAAACGACCTGCTGCGGAAGGCCCTCTTCTCTTTGAAAATCGCGTCCAATTAAAATGTTAAATAGCTGATCGGTTCCGCCGAGTTCGACGTCGGCCTTTACCATCACGGAGTCCCAGCCTTGCATAATTGGGTACTGAATTTCGTGCGCGCGAATGGATTGCTGCTTATCGATCCGCGCCTTGAAATCTTCCCGTTGCAACATTTGCTGCAACGTCACGCGGCTGTTCAGGCGAATGACATCTTCGAACGACATGGCGCGGAACCAGTCGCCATTGCACACCGTCTCCGTGCGTGCGGGATCAAGAACTTTGAATGCCTGTTCGCGGTAGGTTGCCGCGTTTGCGATCACTTCCTGATGCGTCAATTGCGGTCGCGTAACGGAGCGACCGCTCGGATCGCCGATCATCCCCGTGAAATCGCCAATGATGAGAATCGCCTGATGACCCAGATCCTGAAACTGTCGTAGTTTTCGCAGAACGACAGTGTGCCCAAGATGAATATCGGATGTCGTTGGGTCGACCCCCAGTTTTACCCGCAACGGCCGGGCGAGGGCGAGTTTGTCACGCAGCTCATCCTCGCTAATGATCTGCGCAGCGCCTTGTTTTAAGAACGCAAGAGCTTCTTCTGGTTGCATCCTCACAGACAGAATAGCGCACGCGGCGAGCGCGCTACTTGTTTTTATTCAGCAACTCGCGCACCTGCTCGATCGTGAGCGGATCATTGTGCCTGTTGAGTGATTTTTGACTTTTGCCTTCGTCCAAGAACGGCCGGTTCTCTGTATACGCGCGAACAGGAACCTTTTTTCCAGACTGCGAAGCGTCCCGAACGCCACGTGCACTCTGGTTTGCATAAGCAGCCTGAGAATTTCCTGTCGCTTGCTGTGGGGGGACATTGAACGCGTCGCGTTTGCTGTGAAAAGAGTGAGAGTTGAATTCTTGCGTGGAAAACTGTCCTGTCCCTGAAAAGTTTTTCTGATTCGATTTCTTCTGGACGTAAAATGTTCCGACAGTTGCCCGTTTGTTTATCGAGGCACTGTCGCCGACAAATTTCTTGTGCTGCGCATCGTTTTGCAGGGTCATATCCGGCTTGAGCAGGCGATCGACCAGCTTGCGTTCCTGGTCCTGGCCGCGCACACAGGGAAGCGCAGCCAAAATTAATAGCCAGATGGTCACCGATTTTCGCACATCGCGAGGGTGCCGGGGTTCGGACGGGTTTGTAAAGCCCAAAACGGTGATTGTTTGGCACGCCGCGCAGCGGGGGTCCAGCCGGCGCAATGCGCCGACCGTGTGAGCGCGTGGCTTTTTGTTTGTGCGATCGTTCCCTCGGCGGATAATGGGTGCATGCCCGATCATATTTACAAAAAAATTGAGATAGTTGGTTCGTCGCCGAACGGATTGGAGGAGGCTGTGCAAAACGCATTGGCACGCGCCAAAAAGACCGTCCGCAACATGCGCTGGTTTGAGGTGACCGAGACCCGCGGTTGCATCGACGAGGGAAAAATCAGCGAATGGCAGGTGACGTTAAAGATTGGTTTCACATTGGAAGAATGAATCGACTGGCACTTGCGCTGCAGGCAGAATGAGGAATATGTGCTCGCCGCAGCGAGCGCCCTGGAAATGTCGCTATTCTTCCTGGGCCGCCTGATACAGCTTGGCGGCGCCGTAGATCAATATTGCTGGTTTTAACGCGAAGATAAGCAGTCGAAAGAGACCACCCAGAACTCGGCCTAGCGGGAGGCGATTCAAAATGTATCCAGCCACAAACGCGCACAGAAGAGATTCTGTCGGTTTTTCCCGCACATAACTTTCAGTTTCGGTGAGAACCGACTCGACCTGGTCTTTCACCCATTGCACTCCGCGTTCCGGGAGTTCAGCAGCTACCTCAGCGGACGACTGATTCATCTCGCTTAATGATTCGGATCGCAATCCCGTCTTGCGCGCATCGGGCTGTCAACGCAAAGCAAGCCAAATTGAGCTTGCGCCCGCGCCCGGCGGAAAATCAGGCAGTCGGGACGACCGCTGAAATGTAGCGGCCCGGCGGGTTGCTTTGAGGCAATAACGCGCCATCACTCCCAATGCATGCTCGCGCACTGTAGAGCAATTGGTCGAAAGCAAGACCTGGCCGTCTCGCTCTGTCAGTTCGAGAGCGTCAATCAGCAACTTTTCGAAATCCTCCTCGACATGAAATGTTTTTGTTCCGGCCGAACGTGAAAACGTCGGCGGATCGAGAATGATTGCGTCAAATTTCTGGCCTCGTCGTGCCAGGCGCGGCAACACCGCCCGCACATCATCTGCAATAAAGCGATGGTCGATGGTTGGCAGATTATTCAGCGTAAAATTCTCGCGCCCACGCGCTAGGTATTTCTTAGAAATATCAACGTTTAAAGTGGTTCCTCCTCTGCATGCCGCGCTGATCGAGAAGGAGCAGGTGTAGGCAAAGCAGTTGAGCAATCGTCTCGGGGCGATATGACGCACGTAGCGTCGATTTTCTCTTTGATCCAGAAAGAGACCTGGGGAATAGCCCGTCCCGAAATCGATCCCGAACTTCAAATGTCGCTCCGTAGCGATTGTCTGCAAATTTTCTCCGGAATCACCAAATATGAGCCGCGGCGGGTCGCGCTGTTCACTCTTTCGCGGGACGAACCTTGCGAAAATACGTCGGAACCGGAATCCGACAGAGCCTGCCCACGATTGCAGCTCTGTGACGAGGCGCTCGCGGATCAGCACTTTTTTGAACGAAATGAGAACGTCGTGTCCGAAACGTTCCACCCAGCCATCCTCCATCGTGCAGAGCCTGTGGGAGTCCGTTCCCTCTGCCTCAAAATCCCGAAGTAACGCGGGATCAATCCACCCGAAATTCATTTCTTTTGTCGTCCTCCGAACGCATACTTCGAATCGATATCGCGCCACGGATCGGTTGCCGGTTGAGCCCGCGTTGCTACACTGCCGCATCGTAGAGCATCGTCGCACGCACCCTGATGCGGCGGGCTAACCTATGGAACTAATTATCGTTCGCGTTCCGGCGAGCACTTCCAATCTCGGTCCTGGCTTTGATTGTCTCGGTGTCGCATTGCGCATCTATAATACTATTACGATGGCGCACAGCGCGTCCCGCCGGCATGTTCATCTGCGAATTGTCTCTGAGGCAGCCCATCGATTTTTCAAGGAGGCGCGCCGTCGCGCGTTTTTGTTTTCCTGTTCAGCGGCGGAACAAATTCCGCGTTCGCGTGGCTTGGGAAGCAGCGCGACCGTTCGTCTCGGCGTATTGCTTGCACTTAACCGGCTTAGCGGTAGTCCGCTCGATCGAGTGAAGATCTTCCAATTGTGCGCAGATTTGGAAGGACATCCTGACAACGCTGCGCCGGCAACTTTCGGCGGTTTTACCGTGGTTCGTGGTAGGGACATCGCGCCGCGGCGTTCGGTCGGTGCAGCGCGCCGACCCAACCATTGGGACGCTCACCCGGTCGTCCAGGGGTTCGCGGTCTCATCGCGATTGCGTTTCGTTCTCTTGGTCCCAAATGTTGAGATTCAAACCTCGAGAGCGCGAAATCTTCTGCCTTCAAAGATTTCACACGCCGAGGCGGCCGCGAATTGCGCAAATGCATGCGCAATTACGGCCGCCTTTGTATCACAAGATTACGAGGAATTGTGCGGCGCTTTTGCTGATTATCTTCATCAGCCGTTTCGTGCAGAACTGGTTCCCTTTCTCCCAGCGGTGGTCGCGGCGGCTGAGAAAGCCGGCGCGCTCGGCGCTTTCCTCAGCGGCAGCGGATCGACAATTTGCGCGATTGCTTTGCAAAACAGCGATCGAATCGCTGCCGCGATGAAACGCGCTGCAGGATCTGTCTCATCGCGCATAATGATCACGCGTGCTGACAACCACGGCGCGCAAGTTTCCAATTCGAAATCTGAAATCACCAATGGGCCGCCGGCTTGAAAAACTAGAGGAGTTTGGCATCGATGTCGTTCTCGAGCGCCGTCACGGCATCCGAGCGTCGGTCCTACGGGGAATTCTTTATGCGCTTTCATTCGTTTACGACCGGGTGATGCAGCTACGGCTTTATCTCTATCGGAAAAGAGTCTTCCGCGAACGCACGCTGGGCTGTCTGGTCATCAGTATCGGCAACCTCACCGTGGGCGGCACGGGCAAGACGCCGGTTGTTGAGAAGTTTGCGCGCGCCCTGCGGGCGGGTGGGCGGCGCATTGCTATTTTGAGCCGCGGTTACAAGAGCGTGCCGCGCAAGCGAAGCTGGCTGAATTGGTTTCGCAGAGACTCCGAGCCTCCTCGGATTGTCTCCGATGGCAAATCATTGTTGCTCGACTCGCTCACCGCTGGTGACGAGCCTTACATGCTCGCGCACAACTTGAAGGACGTAATTGTGTTGGTGGACAAAGACCGCGTCAAAAGCGGGCGGTTCGCCATCGATAAATGGCAGGTCGACACGTTGTTGTTAGATGATGGATTTCAGTATCTCCATCTCAAACATCGGTTGGACATGGTGCTTGTAGACCGGCAAGCACCTTTCGGAAACGAATTCTTGCTACCTCGGGGCACGTTGCGTGAAACGCCGCGCAACCTTCGCCGCGCCAGCTATATCTTTATTACAAAAAACTCCGGCGAGCCCAACTTCGAACTGATGAGACGCATCCGCCGTTACAATCGTACCGCGGAAGTCATCGAATGCGCGCATAAACCGCTTCATCTTCAGAATATTTTTACGGATGAACGATTGCCGCTCGATGCGTTGCAGGAAACGTTTATCGGCTCGCTCTGCGCGATCGCGGCACCTGCAAGCTTCGAGGAGGCTTTGAAGAAACTCGGGGCGCGCGTCGATCTAGCGAAAAGTTACATCGATCATCACTATTACACTGAGGCGGAACTGATCAGCTTCATCAAGCGTTGCATCCGCCGCGACCTTGCAATGATTGTGACTACCGAGAAGGACTCGGTGCGGATGCCACGTTTGCCTGAAGCGGAATTGAAGGTGCCGATCTATTTTCTGCGGGTGGAAATTGAAATCCTCAGCGGGCATGAAAGCTGGGAGCATTGCGTCGCGCGCATCTGCAAGCCCAAGCCTATGCTTTCGCCCGAGCGTTTTTTCGCCTGATCGTCTCCTGAATGCATTGTTCGACGTTGGACGCCTGTCGCGCCGTTGCCTTGCGAAGGCGGATTGGACGTTGGACGTTTGCTTCGCGTATGCCCAACAAAGCTGAACTCGTCGTCGAGGACCACAAGATTCAGGTGTCGAATCTGGACAAGATTCTCTACCCGCAGGTCGGATTTACCAAAGGACAGGTGATCGACTACCACATTCGCATTGCGCCGGTCTTGGTGAAGCATTTGAAAGATCGTCCGCTGACGATGAAGCGATATCCCGACGGCGTGGAGGGAAAATTCTTTTACGAAAAGAATTGTCCCTCGCATCGGCCGAAATGGGTGCAGACGGCAAAAGTGTGGAGCGAAGGTAATCAGCGGACCATGCAGTATTGCCTCGCCAATGATCTGCCCACGCTTGTTTGGGCTGCAAACCTGGCCAACCTCGAGCTGCACACATCACTGTCGCGCAAAAATAAGATCGAACGCCCGACCATGATGGTGTTCGATCTCGATCCTGGCGCGCCAGCTGACATCGTGCAGTGTTGTCAGGTCGGGCTGTGGCTTCGCGATTTGTTAGGCCAAATGAAACTGAAATCGTTCGCGAAAACGAGCGGCTCGAAAGGTTTGCAAGTTTACGTGCCGCTGAACACGGCAGTCACTTACGATCAGACTAAGAACTTGTCGCTCGCACTTGCCCAGTATCTGGAGCACGAACATGCCAATCTTGTAACCTCAAACATGTCCAAGGCGGTGCGTAAAGGTAAAGTGTTCGTCGATTGGAGCCAGAACGACGAACACAAAACCACAATTTGCGTTTATTCCCTCCGCGCGAGAGAAGAACCAACTGTTTCCACTCCGGTCACTTGGAACGAGGTCGAAAACTGCCTGAAAAAGAAGAAAGCCGATCTCCTGAGATTCCGCTCCGACCAAGTTCTCGCCCGCGTCGAAAAACGCGGTGACCTTTTCGAGCCGGTTGAAGAAGCGAAACAAAGACTGCCGAAGAAGTGGAAGATGTGATGGGAGACGAGACGGTGTTCATCGAAGAAAAATCCGCAGGCAAGGCGCTCCAATTGGTGAGTGAAGTTCAGCAAGAGCTCGCGAAAGCTCTCGATTCGCTCGGCGGAAACAAGCATCGAGGTCTGCAGGATCAGTTTCCATTTTATTCGGCGTCCCATATAAATCGCGCTGTTGAAGGCTATGTTTTGCTCAGGCAGCAGTCGCGCCTTGACGCTTCCAGATTGTTAATCAGGCCGACGATCGAGGCCGCAATTAAAATCCTCGCCGTACGCAAACAGCCCGAGTTGCTCTACCAGATAGCTTACTCGGAACGATTGGAAGACCAGAAACTAATCAGAAAAGCAACTCGCTCGCAAAGGAATGGCGGCGAAATCGCATTAGGACAACAAAGATGGGATGAATTCGTGAAGATGTACGCCGATCATTTCCCGACACATAAGCGTGTCGACAAGAAATTGTCCTTGCGTATGGCTGCGACCGTTGCGGGTATTGAAGATTATTACGACAGCGCGTATCGCGTGTATTGTCAGTTTACTCATGCAGCGTTTCGCGCGATTACCGGTAATTTAGACGACCTCTATGTACACGATAATGCAGCAATGGGTCTTTGCGCGCTAACCGCGTTAGAGGCTGTTAATTTACTTGGAGCCGCAATTCCGGATGTGGAATTGCTTCGCGCGAGAATGGTTAAACTCGGCATAAAGCCAAGCGACTAAGACTTGTGCGCGCAAAGTGAATTTGAAAGACATTGTGGGGCTGGAGCCATGAGGTACTTATCTTGGCAAATTTATCGAGCATGAATAATTACATATGGTTTGATCCGATCGGATGGGTGGGAGCAGTAGCGCTCCTTGTCGCTTACGCGATGGTTTCCCATAAGAAATTGGAAGGAGACTCGGCTATCTACCAACTCCTCAACATCAGCGGCAGTCTTCTGTTGGCTGCAAACACAATCTTTTATGGATCTTATCCGTCCACTTTTGTGAACCTCATCTGGGCAGGCATCGCTGTTCTTGCGATTGCCACCAGGAAGCGAACTGCGTCTCAGTAAAACTGCAAGCATGGCCAAGTTTCCTTTGAAGTGCCTCTGCAGCGCCGCGCTTGTGGCATTGAGCGCTTCCGCGCTAGCTGGCGCACAACGTTGTGGGAATTTCCGAGATTCACGCAGCCGTAGCTCTGTGGACTTTGCACCGCTGGAGGGGTATACGGACGTATGCTCTCGCGATTTTCAATTGTGTGTAGCTCTCACACTAGGGTACCCACCGAGTGTTGAAACAATCGGCTACTTCGTCCCCAACGCGCAGTGGCAGGCATATAAGACAGGCAAACTCAAAGGATTCAGCCGATATTTAATCGCTCAACGTTCGGGTCGAACCTTGTCGAGCGAAGAGTTCACCGATTTCAAGCGTTACGTTCACGCACAGCAAGGCGCTGTTGCAGATCACTCGAAAGTACCAAGTTTCTTTGAGGTTCAGGGACGTATGCCACTCGGCATCGTAGATGAGACTGAGGAATCAATATCCTACGGTACCGTCGTCAAGTTGGAGAAGAAAGATCAAAGCGAACACAGTTCGGAATTGGTGGGCGCGATTAACATTGCGTTCCAGCTCAAAGGCGAGAGCTTATCGCTCTATGTCTTTGACGTTGTGAAAGACCCAAACGACGTCACCAAAATAAAGGCTCTCGCAAAGCAGTGGCTGCAATGCATTCGACATCAAAACACCTGACGCGCACGTACAAAGTTCGACAGTTATGCGCAAAGTGAATCTCAAAAATATTCCGGAGCAGGAGCGGAAATCGCCCAAGGGAAAGTTTGGCCGCGTATCGAAGAACATTTCCATTGCGCTCGGACGCGAGCCGGAATCGCTGGATTTATCGAAGCGACACCCGTTTGATCTCGCCCTGGTGCGAATTCCCAAGGGCAAATCGCTTTGTCCTTATCACGCGCACGCGGCGGAATCGGAGCTTTATCTCGTCGTCTCTGGTCGCGGCAGCGTGCGCGACAACGATGGGACAACTGAAGTCGGCCCGGGTGATGCGTTTTTCTTTCAGCCGGGCGAAGCGCATCAGCTAACTAACGCTGGCGACGAAGATTTTGTTTATTACGTGATGGCCGATAATCCGAGGAGCGGCGGCGCAACCGGTGATTCCTGTTATTATCCGGACAGTAGCAAATGGGCGGTGGCGAAAGAGGGATCAGAAGAAGCGATCGTGAAAGGAACTGAGATCGATTATTTCGATGGCGAAGAATGATTTTTCACCGGGGAAGAGGACACGGATAAAGATTTAGGTTTTGCTCTGCGAACTCAGCGAGGTCTACGGTGAATCGACAATCATGAAAAAGGTTAATATCAATGAGATCAAAGAAGAGGCATGGCAGTCACCTGGCGGAAAGTATGCCGTCTCTTTCAAGGGAATCTCTGAAGCGCTTGGGCGCGAGCCTGC
>QHRD01000199.1 GCA_003220005.1 Verrucomicrobiota bacterium
CCGTCTTGTGCGCCGTTCTGCACGCTCGGATCGAGGGTCGTATAGATCGACAGGCCGCCATTATCGATCTGATCCTGGGTTAGCAACTGATTCACGTCCCGTTGCACCGCGTCCATGGCGTAATTCTCCTGGATCTGCGGCAGACGTTTGGGATGCGGAGTAATTTTTGAGATCCTAGCTTCCTGGGCTTGCGCCGGCGTAATTTTTTTCACCGCGACCATCCGATCCAGGACAGCGTTGCCCTGCGCCACCGCGCCTTGCGGATTTTTTATCGGCGAAAAACGATTTGGACTTCGGATCAGTCCTGCAAGGATCGCGGCTTCAGAAAGATTCAGCTTCGATGCGTTCTTGCTAAAATAAGCTTGCGAGGCTGTTTCGACTCCATAACAGCCGGCGCCGAAATAAATCCGGTTTACATAAAGCTCGAGGATTTGCTGCTTGGTGAACTGACGCTCGATTCGAAATGCCACCATCGCTTCGAGCACTTTCCGGCTAAGCGTGCGCCCACCGAGTGGAAGGCTGTTTCGGGCAAGCTGTTGGGTGATGCTGCTGGCGCCTTCCTTGGCTGAGCCGCTTACAATATCGCGGGCCAACGCGCGCAAAATCCCGCGCCAATCAACCCCTTTGTGCTCGTAGAACCGCGCGTCCTCGCGCGCCAGCACCGCATTGATAAAATACGGCGAGACCTCGCTGAGAGAAACCTTGATACGATTTGCGCCAGCGAGGCGGCTGTAAATTTTCCCATCGACATCGTAAACGGTGTTTCGCTCCGGCATTTCGCCCACCTTGTTCATGTCGAAGGTCTGCGCCCACGTTCCGTAAAAGAGGAAAACGGCGAACCCGGCGGTGGCCAGCAAAACAAACAGAGTAACTTTCCAGCCGTAACGGAAAAGGCGGCTCCCGCTTCTTTTCCTGGAGCGGAGACGGGCGAAGAATTTCATTACTGAAAGGTTAAAAAAGTTAAAAGAGTTACAAGGTTAAAAACAGCTTAACCTTTCTGACTCTTTAACCTTTCAGCGGTTCAACGATTTAACGTTTTAGCGTTCTAACCCTTTTAACCAATCACAAATTCAGCTTCACGACGCCTTCGTGTCGCTCGTTTGCGCATGCTGCGTTGGTCGGAACGTCCGTTGCAGCGTCGCTCGGCTGGACAAGTTTATTATCGATCAAGTATCGTTCCACTTCCTCGCCGCTCACGTCCGCGAGCATGTGCCCGTTGATCTGGACACAGGGCGAAAGCGGTTGTCCACTCTTGGTTTCCATTTCCCAGCGGAACGCAGGATTCTGGATAATGTCCTTTTCTGTGTATGGCAGATTGTATTTGGCCAGCACGGCACGCACACCGGCGCTCCAGCCACAATAGGTCTTCAAGTAAGCAGTGATTTCTGACGTTTGCATCTCCGGAATATATCACAACTTCCGAAGTTGTAATGCGGACATAGCGCAACGCGCTTTTTCAACACGGGCCTGGAGCAGCGCCCCAGGGGTCAGAGCGCAAAATACCAGCGCTGAAAGCGCGACTCACGCCAGCTTTGATGCGCGCTTTCGGCGCTTGGTTACGGGTGCGATCCGAATTCCTAGGCCGATGCCCCAGGGCTATCGATGAACGCGGCGCCTTCGGCGCGTGTTTACAGATTCTCGATTTCCTTTCGCAGATCTTCCTTCGATTTGCCTAGTTTTTGTTGGAGCCGTCCCAGCAATTCATCGTCTTTGCCTTCAGCGAATGCAAGGTCGTCATCGGACAACTGCGCGTATTTCTGTTTCAGTTTACCCTTTGCTTCGTTCCAACTGCCTTTGAATTGTAGTTTTGTCATAGCGATAAATGTATCGTTGACGGAACGAGAATCAGTTGCCTGACGGAGCAAACAAACCCACGCGCACGCCGATGTCCCCACGCGAATTCCTTCTAGTGACAAGGGAGAACATCATGAAAGAGAAAATTCGCTATGCTGTTGTTGGGCTGGGGCACATCGCGCAAACCGCTGTGCTGCCTGCGTTTGAGCACGCAGAGAATTCCGAGCTTGCGGCGCTCATCACGGGAAACCCTGAGAAGGACCGCAAACTGAGCGAGCGCTATGGCGTAAACGCCTATACCTATGACGATTTGGAAGAAGCGCTCAAGAAGGAGCGAGTCGATGCCGTTTATATCGCTACGCCTAACATTTTCCACCGCGAACATACGGAGCGAGCCGCGCGCGCGGGTGTCCACGTGTTGTGCGAGAAACCGATGGCCACCACGCAGGAGGATTGCGAAGCCATGATGCGAGCGACCGAGGAAAGCGACGTAAAATTGATGATCGCTTATCGCCTCCACTTTAACGACGCGAACCTGCACGCCGTGCATGTCGCGCAGTCAGGCGAACTCGGCGAGCTGCGCTACTTTGGATCATTGTTTGGTCTGCAAGTAAAGGAGGGCAACATTCGCACGCGAAAAACGCTCGGTGGCGGCACGCTGTTCGACATAGGTATCTACTGCATCAACGCGGCGCGTTACCTCTTTCACGACGAACCGATCGAACTCGTCGGAGTGACTGCGAACAACAGCGAGAAACGCTTCGCAGAAGTCGAGGAGATGACGAGCGCGATCCTGCGTTTTCCTCACGAACGCCTGGCCATCTTTACGTGCAGCTTCGGCTCGGCCGATGTTAGCCATTACGATCTCGTCGGCACCAAGGGCCATCTCCGATTGGAGAATGCATACGAGTATCAGGGCGAATTGAAATTCGTCGCCACAATCGACGGCCAAGAGACCGAGAAAATCTTTCCACCGGGCGACCAATTCGCGCCCGAGCTTATTTACTTTTCCGATTGCATTATCCAGGATCGCGCGCCGGAACCTTCCGGAAAGGAAGGA
>QHRD01000048.1 GCA_003220005.1 Verrucomicrobiota bacterium
ATTCTATGTCGGCATGAGGACCGACGGGAACGGAACACCCAGCTTTGACTATGGAACCATTGCTACTGCAGTTGTCGGGTTAGTCATTGGTGTGCCGACAGAAACTTCCATTGGACCGTTGCCCGGGAGCAGCTTCAACGCGGATGGGACGATCACGCTCATTGTGTCGAAAACGGCAGTTGGCAGCCCAGCTCCGGGTGATTTGCTCGGAGCCGTCAATGGACGGACCTTCACCGACGACACACCAGATACTCAAAACCTGGAGCGCTCAACTCTCCTGGTAGACCACACGTTTGTTAAAGGGCAGCGCGACAACGGACATCCGGCCGCCACGTACACCGTCGTAGGCAACGTATCTTGCGGGCCTTGATGTAATCGGCACTGACGCACGCACTACATCATTCCGCTGTCGAAAAGCGTGCGCTTTAGGTATGGCACGTGCTGGGTATTC
The DNA here is from genome assembly GCA_003220005.1 of Verrucomicrobiota bacterium. GTDB lineage: Bacteria > Verrucomicrobiota > Verrucomicrobiia > Chthoniobacterales > UBA10450 > Udaeobacter. Next base: position 452 of record QHRD01000048.1, read on the forward strand.
TTGCACGCGTTACGAATGCCGTGCTAAAAGGGATATGACGACGGACAAGAAAGCGAAAAAATCCACGCGCATTTTTGTCCTTGCGGATACGCACAATCGTTTGCAGCAAAGCGTGAAGGAAATGGCCAAAGATGCAGATGAGATCTGGCACCTTGGAGATGTTTGCGCCGAAACGATTCTAGACGAGTTGCGCGCCATCGGACCGCGCGTCACGCTCGTGCGGGGAAATTGCGACAGCAATCTTGAGTGGCCGTTGGTTGTCGATCTCGTGCGGGGCAGATTGAAATTCCGTCTGCAACACGTTCCGCCCGATCAGCCGCCAGACGATGTCGATGTTCTATTGCACGGTCACACGCATGTCCCGCGAAACGAAAGACGCGGGAGTGTCCTGTTTCTCAACCCGGGCTGCGTGACCCGGCCTAACCGCGGCTCACCGCCAAGTGTAGCCTGGCTTGAAATTGCGGATAGAAAAATAAATTGGAAGCTCGTTCCGCTCCGCTGATTTCAAAGTGAAAACGCGTCGGCAACCAATCGAGTCTGCTCGCGTTTGTGCCGGGCGAGCGCGCCGACAGCGGGGCTGGCACTGGCTTCGCGGCCGGCATAGGCGATTTCGGTGCAGAAAATCGTGCGCAACCGCGGTTCGATGAACGTCCATGCGCCCATGTTCTCCGGCTCTTCCTGGCACCAGACGAACTTTGCGTCTTTTGGAAAGGGTTTGAGCATTTCGCGCAGTCTTTTTTCCGCGAGCGGACGAAGCTGCTCGATGCGAATGATCGCTGCGTCGTCAATTTTGCGTTGAGTGCGATAGTTCAGCAGGTCGTAATACACTTTGCCCGAGCAAAAGATAATCCGCTTCACTTTATCGGCGGGAGCAGTCTCGGGCGCGCCGAGAATTTCTTCGAACCGGCCATGGAGGAATTCTTCCGCAGGCGACGAAGCAAACTTCGCGCGCAACAGACTTTTCGGCGTCATGATGATGAGCGGTTTGATGAAGTCGCGCTTCATCTGGCGCCGCAACACGTGAAAATACTGCGCGGCGGTGGTGAGATTGCAGACCTGAATGTTGTCCTCGGCGCACGCTTGCAGAAAGCGCTCGAGCCGCGCGCTGGAATGTTCCGGGCCCTGGCCTTCGTAGCCGTGCGGCAGTAAAAGGACAATTCCGCTTGGCCGTTGCCATTTCGATTCCGCTGAAACAATGAATTGATCGATGATAGTCTGCGCGCCGTTCGCGAAATCACCGAATTGTGCCTCCCACAGCAAGAGCATTTTCGGGTAATCGAGCGAATAACCGTAATCGAATCCGAGAACGGCAGCTTCTGAAAGCGGGCTGTTGTAGATACAGATGCGCGCTTGTTTTTCAGCCAGATGCATGAGCGGCACGTACGGCTTGCCGGTTCTCGCGTCGTACAGTACTGAGTGACGCGTGCTAAAAGTGCCGCGCGAGCTATCCTGACCCGACAACCGCACTGGGATCCCATCCAGAAGCAGCGATCCGAACGCGAGCGCCTCGGCGTAGTGCCACGGATAGGGGCCGCCGTCCTGGAATACTTTGCGCTGATAATCGATGACGATGCGTTCAATCTTTGGCTGGATCTCGAAACCTTCCGGGACGCGGGTGAGACCATCGACGATCGCCTTGAGCGTTTTCTCATTGATCGCCGTTGGCTCGGATTCGCTTGTGTATTCCGGCTGAAAAATCGCCGTCGATTCTCTGAATCTTGCTTTCTCGCTGGCCTTCCTTTTTTCGATCGCATCAACTTCGTCTCGCGTCATTTCCAGCCGCAAAGCGAACTCCGTCTCCAGTGAGGCGGCGTCGTCTTCGTTCAGCGCTCCGGCTTCGAGCAACTCGCGTTTGTAAAGCTGCGTGACCGAGGGGCGCTTCTCGATCTTTGCGTAGAGATCGGGCTGTGTGAACGAGGGTTCGTCGCCTTCGTTGTGACCGTACCGGCGATAGCAATACAAGTCGATCACAACGTCGCGTCCGAATTGCTGACGGAAATCGAACGCCAAATCGCTAACAAATTTAACGGCCAGCGGATCATCTCCGTTTACATGAAAAATCGGCGCCTCGATGATTTTGGCGATGTCGGTAGCGTATTGAGACGACCGGGCATCTTTGGGAAGCGTGGTGAAGCCGATTTGATTGTTTACCACGGTGTGAATAGTGCCGCCGGTGCTGTAGCCGTGTAGTTGCGATAGATTTAGCGTCTCGGCCACGATGCCCTGCGCGATGAAAGCAGCGTCGCCATGGACCAGCAGCGGCAAAACTTTTTTGCGATGCTCGGTGTCACCGCGAATTCGTTGACGGGCGCGCGCTTGTCCTTCGACCACAGGATCGACGGCTTCGAGGTGGCTCGGATTCGACGAAAGCCGGATCTCTATCTCAGCACCGGAAGCGAGTCTGCGCACCGAGTGATACCCGAGATGATATTTCACGTCGCCATCGCCCGCAACCAAATCGGGAACGTAATTATCAGTGAATTCGGTAAAGATGACTTTGAGCGATTTGCGCAGGAAATTCGCCAGCACATTTAGCCGGCCGCGATGCGCCATACCCATGCAGATTTCTTCGACCCCGCCTTCCGGGCATTTGTGCAGAATCGTATCGAGGACAACCATGAGTGATTCCGCGCCCTGGAGCGAAAACCGCTTCTGTCCCACGTATCGCGTATGCAGGAAAGTCTCGAACGATTCGGCTTCGAGCAGCGTCCGCAACAAGGCCACCTGAACCGCGCGCGGCGTCGAATGTTTGTGCGGCCTGGTCTCCAATCGTTTGCGGATCCATTCGCGCACTCGCGGGTCTTGAATGTGCATGAATTCGGAGCCGAGCGAGTCGGCATAAATTCTCTCGAGGCCGGCGAGCATTTCGCGCAGTGTCATCGATCGATTGTCGAGGAAGAATTTCGATGAAACACGAAGGTCGAGATCTGATTCGCTGAATCCGAGCTCGCGCAAACCGAGCAATGGATTTCGTGGTGGCTTCTCCGCGAGCGGATCGACTCGGGCAATGGTATGCCCGAGCGAGCAATACGCATAAATGAGACCATCGACGCGGGTCTGCAACGCCGCTTCGCATGCTTCAGCTTCCGTAACGCCTGCTCCGTCGCGCTGCGGCAGATTTCCCAGCTCAAACCCTTCAAAGAAGGCCGCCCACCCAGAATCGACCGACTTGGGATTTTGCTGCCAGCGACGATAATTCTCCTCGATGAGGTCGAGGTTTGCGCGAGCACCTATCGATGTACCCATAGCAAATTTAATCTGCGACGATTACGCAACGCGGCAAGTAGGGGCCACTCTCCTTTTGTCATTCTGAGTGAAGCGACGAACGCAGCTACTTCCAGTTCAGGCTTCATTCAGAGGAAATAGAGACTCTTATGGACACTCGTACGCGTCTTAGGACTTGACTCGTTTGAAATAGCTGGACCTTTCACTTCGCTCAACATGACAGGATGGGGATGTGCCACAGGTGGTTGACAGTCCGAAGACGGCTTCGTTACTTGCTGCGGATATGACTGCACGGGGGGACTATCCTTTTTCGATCGCGCTCGGCCTGTTGGTGGCCTGTGCGCTGACTCTCGTAGGATCACGAGTGGGTTTTGCACAAGCCGACCCCGCTTCGGAACCGGCCGTTCTCGCTGTAGCAAAGGTGTTGCCGGCAGTCGTGAACATCAACACTGAGCGCGTAGTACGGCGCACGGTGCGCGATCCGTTTGAAGATGTTTACGCGCAATTCTTCGGCTACAACCGTGCACGGCCGCGCGAGATTCGCCAGACTTTGCAAAGTCTCGGCTCCGGTTTCATTATCGATCCGGCCGGTTACATCGTTACCAATCAGCACGTAGTCGAGCGCGCCGCAGAGTTAAAAATTCACGTGACGACGAACGACGGCAAAACCTACAACGCTCACTACATCGCAGGCGATGACAAGACCGATCTGGCATTCATCAAAATCGACGCGCAAACCGATTTTCCCTTTATCAATCTCGATAATATTTCTCCGAACTTGCTCGGTGAGACAGTGATCGTAGTGGGTAATGCTGTCGGCTATGGCAGTTCTATCAGCCGAGGTGTCCTTAGCGCGGTGAAGCGCAACATCACCGTCGACGAAACCGAGTACAAGGACCTCGTGCAGACCGATGCGGCGATCAACCCGGGCAACAGCGGTGGGCCAGTGATCGATGTCTCCGGGCGGCTCGTCGGGATCAGCTCGGCCAAAATGGCGTTCACGCCGCAAGGTGTCCCAACCCAGGGGCTCGGTTTCGCGATTCCAGCAGAGGTCGTGCGTGAGAGCGTGAATCGATTTAAGAAGATAGCGCAGAAACGGCCTGGGACGAAGAATGAAGGCGCAAACCTCGAAACATCTGCGTCCAATATCGAACGGTTATTCGGAATTCAGCTTCAGAATTTGAGCCAGGAGCTAAGTGATGCGCTCGGGTATCTGCGCGGGCGCGGCGTTCTGATTACGGGAGTCGAACCGGGGAGTCCGGCAGACGAAGCGGGAATTGAGCGCGGCATGGTCGTTTATCGGGTCGGCAAATCCGATGTGACTTCTGTGCCGCAAGTCGAGGCGCTGCTGGGCTCGGTACAAAGTGGCTCCAACGTAAATTTCACTGTCGGTGTAATCCGCGCCCGCGGGCAAAACCGCCAGCTCGGCGCCGTGAGCCTGACGGCGCGTTAAAAAATTTGCCAACGCAATCGCCGCTCGATTGTCTCACCGAAATATCGCGCAATGATTAAAGTCGAAAATCTGACCAAACGCTACGCTGGCCAGCCCGCAATTCGGGATTTGAATTTCGAAGTTAGCCAGGGAGAAATCATGGGATTTCTGGGGCCGAACGGCGCTGGTAAAACCACCACGATGCGGATTTTAGCCGGCTTTATGCCGCCTACTTCAGGTCGCGCGACCGTCGCAGGGTTCGACGTTTTTAGGCAATCGCTTCAGGCACGGGCACACCTCGGCTACATGCCGGAAAATGTTCCGTTGTACACCGACATGCGCGTGACGGAGTATCTCAATTATCGCGCGGCGCTGAAGGGAGTGCAGCATCGCCGTGTTGCAGAGCGTGTCGGCGATGTAAAGGAACTTTGTGGTCTTAAGGAGGTTGAAATCAAGTTAATCGGTACTCTCTCTAAAGGCTATCGCCAACGCGTTGGCCTGGCGGATGCGCTGCTGGCCGAGCCCGACCTTCTCATTCTCGATGAACCGACGATTGGTCTCGATCCAAATCAAATCCGGCAGGTGCGTGAGCTAATTAAAAACCTGGGCAGGCAGCACACGATTTTGCTTTCGACGCACATTTTGCCAGAGGTAGAGATGACGTGCAGCCGTGTGATCATTATTCACAAGGGGCGAATCGAGGCGTGCGATACGCCGGATAATTTACTCGGGAAAATCAGGCAAGCGGTCTGCGTAGTGCTTGAAGCAAAAGTCGGGAACGACAACGGCGAACAGGAATTGAAGAAGATTTCAGGCGTGAGAGAAGTGGTTAGCGATGGGGAAAACGATTGGAAGAGGTTCTCGCTGCGCGTGGAGTCGGGTGTCGATGTGCGCGAAGCGGTTTTTCGTCTGGCCACTGATCGGCACTGGGTGGTGCGCGAACTCACTCAGCGCCGCGGGACGCTTGAGGATGTGTTCGTCGAGCTTACACATCCGGATGTTGTTTGATACATGAAGCCAACGCCCAACGCCCAACGCAGAGCGAGCACTCCTGCTCGTGATCGTAATGCATTTTAACCATGCGTAAGTTTTACACCCTGCTCTTGCGTGAAGTGCGCGGCTATTTCCACTCTCCGATCGCGTACATCGTCCTGATCTTTTTTCTAATCGTTAGCGGGATCGATTTCTATTTCCAAGTCTCCTTTATGAACCAGCGCCAGGTACAATACACGATCCAGGAGGCATTCTTTAATTCGGTCTTCTTTTGGTTCGCATTCGTTCTGATTTTTCCGCTCATCACGATGCGCCTGTTCGCCGAAGAATTTAAGCTTGGCACTATCGAGCCGCTTACCACTGTGCCAGTGCGCGACTGGCAGGTGGTGCTTTCGAAGTTTTTCGGCGCGCTGGTCTTTTACGTCATCCTCTGGATCCCCACTGTCCTTTACTTCTGGATTTTTCTAAAAATAACGAACCAGCCGGCCGCGCATTCCGGCGGCGCATACTGGGGTTCTTATCTAACGCTTTTGTTGCTGGGGATGTTTTATCTCTCGATTGGTTGTTTCACTTCTGTTCTGACCCAGAACCAGATCATCGCCGCAATCATTTCTTTCTGCGCAATTACGCTGTTATTTTTTCTCGGCCTGGTTCAGTTCATCCTTTTGGATGTTACTTCTGGGACTCGCGATTTGCTGGGCTACTTCTCCGCCATCGAACACATGGGGACATTCTCGCGGGGCATAATCGATAGCCGGCCAATCGTGCTCTATGTGAGCATGACCGTTCTGATGCTGACACTCACTTATCAGGCATTCCAATTCCGTAAATGGAGGCTGTAACAAATGGCTGACGAGACAAAGAAGCCACGGACACACGGGAACATTGGCCGGATTCGGATCGGTCTGAATGTTCTCGTCCAGATCGTGTTGATCCTGTTTCTCGTTGCGATGGTGAATTCCTTCGCCTTCAAGCATTACGCGCGATGGGATTTTTCACGCGACCGACAATATACGCTGTCGGACAAAACGAAGCGTTTCCTCGACACGTTGAAGGGTAAGATGCGCATCACCGTTTTCTTTTCGCCAAATACCCCCATTAGCGCGGACGTTCAGAATTTGCTGACCGAATATCAATACGCAGGCAAAGGAAAGATTGACGTCGAGCACATCGATCCCGAGCGGAATCTTTCGCGCGCCAAGGAGCTGTTCGACAAATACAAAGTTGTCACGGACGAGAGTCTTTTGGTGCTCGATTACGAGGGCCGCAACAAAACCGTTAAGGCATCGGAGATGGCCGATATTGATCAGAGCGGAATGAGCTTTGGCGAAGGCCCGCGCGTGGCTGCATTCAAAGGAGAGCAGGCCATCACCAGCGCGATGATCGACCTCGTGGAAGGAAAGAAGAAAAACCTTGGCTACGTCACCGGTCACAAGGAACCGGCGCTGTCAGAACCCACCAGCCCGATCACCGTGCTGAAAACCTTTATCGAAAATGAAAACATCAAGTTTCAGGAACTGAACTTTCTCGATCTGGCTGCAATTCCGGCCGACGTGAAAGCTGTTATGATCGTCGGACCGCAGTACGACTTTTCCGATCGCGAAACGAAGTTGCTGCGCGATTTCTGGGATAAACAGGGGCGGATCCTGCTTCTCATGGACCCGGCAGCGAAAACGCCGAAGCTGCGTGGCTTTCTAAACGAGTTGGGCGTCAAGATGAATGACGATCGGCTGATGGTTTTTGTGCGCACTGGGATCGAAGAGCTGGCATTGACGCGAGACGTCCAAGCGCAGTTCCTGGGTGACAGTCCAGTCACAAAACGGTTGGCCGATGTGCGGGCGCTCTTTTTCGGTGGCACATCTTCACTTACTCTCGAGCCGGACCGCGTCCGTGCTGCTAACATCCGCGTGGAGCCGCTTATTCAGGCTGAGAAGGGTTATTTTGCCGAAAAGGATTACAACACCGATGACCAGGCAAAACTCCAGGCCGACGCGAAGCAAAACAGCAATGTGCCGTTAACAATTGGTGCGGCGGTCGAAAAAGGTGGTAGTGCAGATCAGCGAGTGCAGATGAATTCCCCGCGGCTGGTAGTGGTTAGTAACGCGACTTTCGTTCAGGACAACGCCATTACGCAAGACCAGCAGGGACTCGATTTCATTTCCGGCAGCGTGAACTGGCTGCTTAGTCGCGAACAGCTTATCGGTATCGCGCCAAAAATCCCGAAGCCTCTCACCTTTAGTCTCAGCGAAGAGGCGTTGCGCCGGCTGCGTTGGATTGTTCTGCTATTCATGCCGCTCATTCCGGCCGTGATCGGAACCGTAGTCTGGTGGCAACGGCGCGTCTGATATGAACTGGAGGTATACCCTCATCCTGACAATCGTCGCGCTTGCTGGGGTCGTTTATTTCAGGTTTTTTGAAATGAAACGGCCCAGCACGGAGGAAGCCCGGCAGCAGGCGCAGAACGTGGTCAACTTCGACCGAAGCAAAATCGACGGCATCGTCATTCAAAATGGGGATCAACAAATCGAATTACGCCGGCGCGAAAACAAATGGCGACTTGAAACGCCGATCAAAGATCAAGCCGATGGGGCTCTGGTCGAGAATCTGTTGTCCGATCTAGAGAGCTGGCAGAAGGAAGGGACCATCCCGGCCGAAGCTATTGAGCCCGATAAGAGCAAGCTAGCCGAGTACGGCCTTAATAATCCGAAGTTAAAACTCAAATTGCTAGGCCCAAGCAGACCGCCTGAAATCTTGTTGGGGAAGGACGCTGCGTTGGAAGGCAGAATGTATGTGCGCCTTCAGAATTCGAAGGAAGCTTTCCTCGCCAAGCAATCGGTCAGGAAAGACATCGACAAAAAACCGGAGGAATTTCGCGATAGAAAACTTACGGACCTGACTACTGCGCAGGTGCGCGGCATCACGTTGAAGACGGCGGCGGGCGAAATGGAGTTGGAGAAGAAAGCCGATCACTGGGACATCATCAAGCCGCTGCGCGCGCGAGCGGACGACGGAAAAGTCGGCGACTTGATCTCCCAGATTACCTCAGCGCGAATTCAACAATTTGTGGCCGATGATCATGGCGACCTTCGCCCTTACGGGTTAGCGGAACCGCGCGGGTCGATCACGCTGTTTGATCAGGCCGAAAAAAAAGACCAGAAGGTTGAGATCGGCGAGTCGATCAAGGTTTTCGGACGGGAGGACAAAGGCCAGACACTGCAGATCGGCGGCGTGCCAGAGAAGGAAAAGGACCAGATTTACGTGCGGTTCGCTCCTCGCGGATCCGTTTATACGCTCCCCAAAAAGACCGAAGAGATCCTCAACACGAAGCCGGCTGACCTGCGCGATAATCATTTGGTTCGTATCGACACAAATATTCTCGATCGGATCACGATCGATGCTCCGGGCAAAGGCAAAACCATTCTCGCGCGCAAAGACGGAAATTGGACCATCGCCACCCGAAACAATGCGCCGGCCGACTCAGGTGCAGTCCAGCGGCTGATCGATACGTTGCAAAATGAGCGCGTAACTGGATTTGTGGAAGATGTCGCTTCCAATCTGGCGAAATACGGACTCGATAAGCCGCAGATACAATTGACATTCAGTTCGTTTGCTTCGGAGAACACTGCCGAAACAAAAGCCGGTGACCAGCCGTTTGCCGGAATCGCTTTTGGAAAACCAGAAGGCGATAAAGTCTACGCGCGTCTGACGGATGAGCCGTTCGTCGTAGCAGTCCGTCGTGTTTTGTTGGATCAGATTTCACCCGATCCTCTGCAATGGCAGGAGTTGTCGATCTTTAAGTTTAAGCCGGAACAAATCCGTCGGGTAAATGTCACGACCGGCAAGGAGCTGTCGTTGGAGCGCGATGAAAAAGATCAATGGCGCTGGCTGAAGGGAAGCGGCCAGATCAATCAAGCCAAGGTTCAATCCCTGCTCAATGCCTTGTCCAGCTTGCATGCGGCGCGCTGGCTTGGAGCTACGGCGCCTCAGCAGGGCTTCGAAAAGCCACGGCTTGTGCTCGCCTTCACAACTTCCCCGGATAACAAAGCATCACATAGGTTGACTGTTGGCGCACAAAACAGTGACGGCACGTGGTGCGCGCGGGTTGACGGACGTGAAGGCACCTTCGCGATGAGCGATACAGACTTCAACGCCTTAAAACTACCGCTGGAGGCACAAGCTCCTGCGTCTCCTTCGACGACGACGACGACACCGGTTACCAGCGCGACGCCGTAATTCTGTCGTCATTCCGACCGAAGTCGAGGAGGACACGGGTCATGATTTCTCGGCGGTGTAAATTGTGACGATCCCGCCGGTAAGCGGGTGGAACCTCGGACGCATGAAACCATTCGCCTGCATCAACTCGCACATCGCAGTGCCGCCCGGAAATTCCTCGATTGAATCGCCAAGATAATCGTAGGCGCTTTTCGTCCGTGTTAGAAACGAACCGAGCAAAGGCAGGCAGCGATGCAAATAGAAACGATAGATTGCAGCCAAAATCGGGCTTGTCGGCAGCGAGAACTCAAGTACGAGCAAGTGTCCGTTTGGCTTAAGCACGCGTAACATCTCAGCAAGCGCAGCCGCCCAGTTTTCCAGATTGCGCAACCCGAATGCAATGGTGACACAATCGAATGAAGCATCGTTAAATGGCAGGTTCATCGCGTCAGCGAGCACAACTCGGCGCATGCCTTTTCGCTGCGCAAGATCGAGCATTTCCGGCAGGACATCGACGCCCATGACTTCCGCATCCGGCAATTTCTTTCGCAAGGCTAACGCCAAATCCCCGGTGCCGGTGGCAAGATCGGCAATTGTCTGTGGTCGCCACTCGGCGACGATTTCAGCCGCGCGTCGCCTCCAAGAGAAATCTATCCCGCAACTAAGCAGATGATTTGCGAGATCATAGCGCCTGGCAATGGATCCGAACATTTTCCGGACCCGTGCAGGTTGCGTCGTCATGTCGTCAAAATTTGATGGAATGCCAGCCTGCACCTTCGTGCCAATCCATTTTACTGACTGTCACATCGATATAACAAATAGGCAGCACCGGCCAAGTAACGTCAGGCATCAAGTTGTTATAAAAATTGTAATTGCCTTCCCAGCCAACCCCAGCTATCTCATAACACATGGATATATCCGTCAAAACTCTACAAGAAGCGATCTCAATTCGCCGACAAATCGATGATCTGGAAAAACGTCTTTCCTCAATTCTGGCAGGCGCGCCTGCGAGGGCAGTAGCTCCCAGAGGTGGCCGCTACTTTTCGCCCGGGACGCGAGCAAAGCTTTCGGCAGCTGCCAGAGCTCGTTGGGCAAGACAAAGGGGCACAGCAACAGCAGCTCCTACAAGGAAAAAGAACGGCCAGATCACTCCAGCGGGGCGAAGAAAGCTCTCCCAGTTAATGAAGGCTCGCTGGGCAGCCAGAAGAAAAGCAGGTGGCACAAAGAAGGCTCCTGCGAAGAAAAAGGGTGCACTCACGGCCGCCGGCCGAAGAAAGCTCTCCGAGTTAATGAAGGCTCGCTGGGCAGCCAGAAGAAAAGCAGGTGGCACAAAGAAGGCTCCTGCGAAGAAAAAGGGTGCACTCACGGCCGCCGGCCGAAGAAAGCTCTCCGAGTTAATGAAAGCGCGGTGGGCGGCCAGAAGAAAAGCTGCCGCGAAGAAGTAGTCAGCTTATTCCACACATTCATAGCGTTCGACTTTAGCCCTGTTGAAGGTAGAGGGGACTTTTTTGCTCGCGAGAGGACTCGAACCTCCACGGGTTTCCCCATACGGTCCTGAGCCGTACGCGTCTGCCGATTCCGCCACGCGAGCATAGGCAGCGGCCGTACAATGCGCGCGGGCCAAGGGGCCTGCAAGGTTAAATCAGCGGCGTTAAGATAGGAGCCAAGGACCGACGTACGCTCGATCAGTCTTGCCGCTTCTTGCGTGCGCGGACCTCCAACTGATGCGCTTTGCGCACCTGGCCAACAGAGCGCAAAAGATCGGCGTAATTGGACACGACAATGTCGTAATCCTTGGAAGGCTTTTCGTGTACTTCCTCCCAGGTTTTCAGCGACGATTGATAAAACTCTGCGGCTTTTGCGTAATCACCGCGCGAATGATAGACCACTGCCAGGTTGCATTTTGATTGCGCAATATCGGCGAGCGGCGGTGGCTGCAATTTCTGCCGGATAGCTAAAGCGCGAAGATGTATTTTCTCGGCTTCAGTGTAACGCCGCTCGTTCGTGTAAAACACCGCCAGATTGTTCAGCACTGAGGCTACGTCGGCATGGTCAGGTCCCAGTTGCTTCTCGTAGATTTCCAAAGCACGCAGATAGCATGGTTCTGCCGCTTTTTGCCGGCCCGACTTGCGCAGAATCATCGCGACGTTGTTTAACATGGTTCCGATATCCGAATAAGGGACGTCGTCGATTTGGGTGCCGGCGGCTATTGCTTTCTGATAGAGATCGATTGCTTCCTCGGATCGGCCCACACTATCGCATAAGAACGCCAGCCGCCGCGCTGAGCGGAAGATAGCCCGATGGTCCGGCGGCTTTACCTTTTCCAGAATCGCATGCGCCTTCAGCAAGTATGCTTCGGCCGCGGTGTAGTCTCCCTTTTGCTCGAGTAGCTGACCTAATTTTTCGAAACTGGTGGCAAGTGAGGTCTCGCTTCCCTTGAAAGCGCGCTTGGCGACTTCAAGAGCTGTTTCGGCAACGCGAATCGCCTGAGGCAAACGATTCGCGGCATGCAGAGTATCGAGCTTGTCATTGAGGATGGTCCAAAGCCTTTCTTCACCCTTCATCACTCATCACCAGCCCTCGCTTAGCTGGCTAACTAATCGGGTGGCGAGATCCTCAGTAGCAAGTGGCAGGGCTTGCCGTTCATCCGTGGTCACATCGCTGCTCACAAAGAAACTGGTGGTCCCGACTGCCTGGCTGGCTGCCAGGTCTTTGCCGTCTCGTCCGGTTAAAGAGTATTTTACTCCTAACGCCAGACTAAATTCGGTTGTGGCCAACACGTTCCCGCGCACCGAGCGCGCCGGCGTCCTGGAAATACGAGATATTTCCCCATGCAAAGTGGCGTCTGCTTTGTCCCCATTGACAATCTGAAACGTACCGTCCTGCTGCAATTGCTTGATCACAGTATCGGTGACCAAAACTTCAATGCGTGGGACCAGAGTGCGATTTTTAAAAGTCGGGACTGCGATGGTGTGAACGTCACGCAAATAATAAGGCTTTACCGGCCCGACGTGATACCCAAGGCAGCCACAAAGGGCGACGCAGAATACTGTCGCAAATGAAGCTTTCAAGGCGCCGGTGATGCCGATGCCGCTGGAGCAGAAGACGTATCGGAGGTTGTACTCGTGCTCGACGGTCCAAACAGGTGATCGGGTGCAGTAGCAATGTCGGGCGCAGTAGTTGTTTCGGGCGCAGTGGTAACGTCGGGGGCAAGTGACGCAGGTGGCGGAAGCGAATTGTCAACGTTCGCAGCAGGTAACGGCGCTTCGTTATTTGCCTGACCTGGCTTTGCTGTCGACCCGGTCCCGGCAGCCCGCGCTTCATGCGCTTCGCCTTTTTTCTTGCCAGCTTGGCCGGCAGCTATGGCCGGTTGAAGGGCAGCCTCACCAACTTTCGAGCGCAACTGGTCGATCCGTTTTTTTGCCAAGTTGCTTTCCGTTGATCCCGGTTGCTGCCGAATCACCTCGTTGTAGTAGATCACCGCGGCGCGATAATATTTCTGTTTGTCGTAAAATTTGGCTACCTGGTAGGAGCTCGTCGTTGCCTTGTGCTCAAGAAGGTCAAGGTTTGCCCGCGCCTGAGCAGCTTTCTCGCTATGCGGATAATGGAGAAGGAAGTCTTGAAAAGCTGTTTTGGCGTTGCTGGTTGCAGCCGCATCAGTGGTGCCCTTTTGGGCTGCTATCATCCACATATAACCAATCTGGTATTGGGCATCCGCTGCGATTGGCTCGTTTGGAAATTTGTTTACTACAGCCTGGTACGCTTCAACCGCCATCTCCGGCACGTTCTGTTTCTCTCTCGCGAGGCCAATGTTGAATTGCGCGCGCGCTGTGTATTTCCCGTATGGCGCAGTGCGAACAATGTTCGCGAAAATCGTCACCGCCCGATCCAGCGAGTTCCCAAACGCATAGACGCCCAGAATCTTCTTCTTCTTGCCATTCAGAAACATTTCGCCGATACGAAACTGCGCCTCGATTGCTTCATCGAAGTGCGGGTTACCGGGATATTTTTCGACCAAGATCCGATACGAATCCGCAGCCACGAAATAGTCATGCGTTTGTTCCTGCAATTGCGCCCCGCGATAGAGGGCACCCGGGGCAAGAGCATCTTTAGGATGGCGCCGCACGATCTCTGCGTACGCATGAATCGCACGTTTAAGGTTGCCTTCCTTTTCGGCGCTCTGCGCAGTGTTATACAATTCCAGCGCTGTATCGCTGATTTGTTCCTCCCCAGGGGCGACAAACTTGGCTTTTTTACCCGGTTGAAAGATGACCGAGGCCGCCACTGGCTCCGAAAAAATCAAGGCGGCGGCTGTACAAAGCAAAGCGAAGCGAATCAAAAAGTCCATCGGTGTGGCAGGGTAATTGACTTATCCATTCCGTCAAGGTCATCAGTCGGCCAAACCGAAACTCGATGGCTGAGGTTCACCCCGGCTCTTACGGTAACATCCCTTCCAAATGGACAAAACGGATTAAGTGTCTAAGCAGGCATCCGGCTCCGAGCCGGAAACGCGGCCCTGCCGCGTGCGAGCGCAGCGAGCTCCTGCGTGGGTAGTGGCGTGCGTCCTCGCTCGCCTGCGCGAAGCGCCAGTAATAGCCTCAGTAGCCGCTCGCAGAGCCTGCAACGCGCACTCGGTCATTCCTCCCTCGGTCTCGGGCAGGCAAGACGCCCGCGCTACCCTTCGCTAACGCTCCTGGAGTAATCTCTCATCCGACTCGACTCGTCTGACCTACTGAGGATATTACTCCCCCATTGAATCTGATCGATCAGCATAAAATTCGCATCGGCACCTCTGCGTGGAGTTTCGAAGACTGGCGCGGCTTTTTTTATCCTTCGGACTTCCCAGAATCCCGATGGCTCGAATTTTACGCTAATTACTTCCCCGCTGTGGAAGTTGATTCGACATTTTATACCGCGCCGGCTGAAGCGACCATTCAGCGTTGGATAGAGGTCACGGCAGCTGCTTTTCGTTTTGCTTGCAAACTTCCGCGCGAGATCACGCACACTCGTCGGCTGCGCGATTGCACAGCAGAATTGAATTCGTTTCTTCGAGCGATTGAGCCGCTCGCGCCAAAGCTGCAGGTAATTCTTGTCCAGCTTCCACCCTCCTTTGCGCCAAAAGAGAGCAAAACAGCGCTACGCAAATTTCTCGATCAACTGCCGCGGGATTTCCGGTTTGCGATTGAATTTCGTCATGCCGGTTGGCATCGTCCGCAGTTTATTCGCCTCCTGGAAAAGTATCGCATTTGCTGGGTGTGGGCCGATGCAACTCCGCTCAATGAACGAAATCTTGCCCCGTTCGAATTTCTGCCGCGCACGACGGATTTTCTCTATCTGCGTTTACTCGGCGATTATGCAACAAAATACGACGATGATGGCAGCCACGTCCATCGTTACGAAAAATTGCTCTGGAAACGCGAGGCAGCGCTGGACAGTTGGTCGCTTAAAATTGAGCGGCATCTTTCCGAGGTCCGCAACGTCTGGGCGTTTGCCAGCAACCATTTCGAAGGATTCGCGCCCGAAACCTGCCAACGTCTCGCGCAACGCCTTGGCTTCGATTTACCGCTGCCTTCGCAAACAGAACAGGCGTTCTCGACGAATAACCGATCGCAACTCGACCTTCAGCTATAGCGGCAGCTGGATACGGTTGTGCCTTTCGAAGATGCACACCTGGCGAATCCCAAAGTTCGCCATCTTTTGCGCGAGGTTTAGAAATTTGTCGCCCAGTTGCGCGTGTGAATGCGCGTCAGATGCGGTAGTGAAAGGAATCCCATTCTGTATTGCCAGCTCAATGATCCGATCGCTTGGATAAAGCTCGTTCACTGGCTTGCGCCATCCCGCGGTGGAAAGCTCAATCGCGAGATTCCGCGCACGAATAAAATCGAGTGTTTCATCAACCAAACTGCCGATCTCGGCGTCTGGCCGATGACCGTGGATTTTGATGAGATCGAGATGGGCGAGACAATCAACCAACCCCGTCGCTGCTATTTCGCGGACACGGCGAAAGTAATCGGTGTAAATCGCATCGACGCTCCGGCCTTTGAATTGCGCTGCGCCATCCGGCACGCTATCGAACATCTGATCGGGGCGATCAAGGAAATGAACCGAGCCCAGGACAAAATCGAGCTTGTCCCAATGTTTCTCAATCCACTTTCGGCCAGCGGCGGAGTGAATCGGATCGTTATCGAGCTCGATTCCCGCCCGGATTCGCAAATCGGGATTTCTTTCACGCAAACGATCGATTTCATCGAAGTCGATTCCGGCGTGATAACGATCATGATCGGTGAAAGCGATGTCGCTTAGTCCCAATCTGCGCGCTGAATCCGCCCAGGGCTGAAGCAACGCCTGTGTGTACCTCTGCACCCGGTGTCCCTGTGGATGAGTATGGTAGTCGGAGAAAAGTTGATAGTTTTTAGTTGATAGTTGATTGACCGCCACAACTTAGCTCCGGCGCGATTTAATTCTATTAACTATCAGCCATCGACTTGAACTTCTTCACGGCACAGCCAGGAATTTTTGCCGGATGCGCAACTCCGGGTATTGGGGAAAGAACACTTCAGCGATAAAGACCTTGTTCGGCGTGAGCTCGCGCGTCGAGATTGTTTCGCTGTACTCGATCCGTTCTTGTGGATTAACTAAAATTGTGCCGGGTTTTTCCGCGATGGCGTGGTTATCGGACCACTTTGTGAGGATGTCTCCTGCGGAATTCCTCAAATAAATTTCGATCCGCTGGTTCGTCGGAAAGTCGAGCGGCACAGGACGCTTGGACAGATTTGCAAGCGTCACTTTAATTCCGAGCTGACGAACCTCGGAAAGCTTTACGGTCTGCGGCGTGATCTGGAGATCGAGAGAGAGCCCGCGCAACCTTGGATCTTTGTATTGCGGGATTACGTCCGGAGAAAATGGATGAAGAATGCGGCTCAACCAACCGCGTCTTCGCGGTGTCGCTGTTGGCGCCGCTTCCTGGCCAAAGATGCCCCCGGCCATTAGAAGTATCAGAAAGTGCAAGATAATGCGACGCTTCATGAGCGGGCTTAGACAGCCCAAGAGTTTTCGGAGTTGCAAAATTCCTGTCAAACCCTTTATCAATCGGCATGAAGATTCTCGGGGCAACGGTTCTTTGCCTGCTTTGTGCGCCGGTCGCAGGCTTTGCGAAACAGCGGCATTGCACTTTGCGCGTGCATGCCCAGGCCAATCCGCGAGACACCGAAGTTTTCGCTGCATCAGTGCGCGCTCAAGTTTCCGGTAAAGAGGTTGCCATCGAAAAGATGCCGTGGATTTCGGAGCGAGATGTCATGGCTTTTTCTGCGTACCCGGCCCGGGATGGAACGTGTGGCGTGCTGATTCAGCTCGACGAGCACGGCAGCGTCGTGCTTGATACTTTAAGCGTCGAGCGCCGCGGCGGTTTTCTCTTTGTTTTCATCAACGGCCGATTCATTACCGAGCTCCAAATCGACAAACGCGTCTCAGATGGAAAAATCTATATCCCTTCAGGCCTTACCGCAGCCGACATTGATTTGATGAAAAAAGACTGGCGCCTGATCGGTGAACGCAAAAAACGCTAATGGGACGGTTTCTGGCAGCAATTGGCCTGATTGCAATTTGGGGAGTGCGCGGACACGTCCGCGCTTTTGAAAGCGGCGACGTGTCGCCGCACTCCAAATCAGCCGGGCTCGACCTTGTTCTGCCCACGGATAATGACGCTCTATTCTCAGGTGACGGCGCGGCCTTTTACCAGTACGTCGAACGCAATTACAAGGGAGAGAAATCGACTCCATGGGAGGGCGGCAGGTATGGCTTTGTGCGCGATCCCATCGACACCGCGAGCGGCACTATTTTCACCCGCTTTCACGAAGGAATCGATATTCGCCCCATGCATCGCGATGCAAACGGCGAGCCGCTCGACGAAGTCCGCGCCATTGCCGATGGGAAAGTCGTGCACGCCAATCTCGTGCCCGGCTACTCGAACTATGGAAAATACATTGTGATCGAGCACCGCTGGGACGGCTCCGGTTACTACAGTTTGTACGGACATCTGAGCTCCATCCGGGTGCACCCGGGCGAATCGGTCAAACGCGGGCAGCCGATCGCCATCATGGGTTACACTGGAGTCGGCATAAGCCGCGAACGGGCGCATCTCCATTTGGAATTGGATTTAATGTTCAGTAATCAATTTGAAGCGTGGCACGACGCATTCTTCAGAAACGATCCAAATCATAACGGCATTTATAATGGCTTGAATCTTGCAGGGCTCGATATTGCGCGGCTCTATCTGGCGCTCAAAGAGAATCCTTGGCTCACCATTCCTGAGTTTCTCAGTCGCGAAGAGACGTTCTACAAAGTGACCTTGCCTAACTCGCGACATTTCGAGCTTCCAAGACTTTATCCCTGGATGCTGGCCGGGAAGCCAAACCAACCAACTTCGTGGGATGTTTCTTTTGCGTCTTCCGGTGTGCCGCTCAAAATTGAACCGAGCGGCAAACACGTCACCCAGCCCGAGCTTGGTTACGTCAAGAAAAACTCGATCAATTACTCCTATCTCACCCGCGACATCGTCGCCGGCCACGGGGCAAACGCGCAGCTGAGCGGCTACGGCGCACAATTAATGCGCCTGCTGACTTGGCCGGACTGAGACTCCGGCCGTCTTTATTAGCACGAAGTCGGCGTTGCTTGCGCGAGCGCGACTCCGTGAGGAATTGCGTCTTGCACAAAGCTGAGACATTCCACAGCACCGCTTGGTTTTCCCGGAAGCGCGATCACAAGGGAGTCGTCCACAACTGCAGCGAGGTTGCGCGATAAGATTGCGTTGGGCGTGATCTTCATCGACTCCGCGCGCATCACTTCCCCGAAGCCCGGCAGCTCAACGCGCATGATCATGCGAATTGCTTCTGGAGTCACATCACGCGCGGCGATGCCAGTGCCGCCAGTCGTCAGAATCAAACCACAGCGTTGTTTGGAAAACGAACGAATCGTGTCCTGAATTCGCTTCGCATCGTCCGGCACAATGGCTTCCGCGAGTACTTGCCACCCTGCTTTCTGCGCTGCTGCTTTCAACGCAGGTCCGCCGAGGTCCGCGTAATCGCCCGCGCTGGCGCGATCCGAGATCGTGATGATGCCAACTTGTATTTGCATTTGTTGCAGCGGGACCTCTATGAGGGCCGTCTTCTTTCGTTCCGGCGGTCATGGACCGCCGCTAGAGGGCGTTTTGTCTTTTCGATCAAACGCACATCGTAAATCTGCATTTCTTTGTCCACGGCTTTGCACATATCGTAGATCGTAAGCAACGCGAGGTTGACGCCAACGAGCGCTTCCATCTCGACTCCGGTCTGCGCACCTGTTTGCGCCACGCATTTTACCTCTGCGCCCTCGTTTGAAGTGGCGATGTCGATCTTCACTTCACCGAGCGGCAGAGCGTGGCAAAGCGGGATGAGGTTCGCTGTTTGCTTCGCAGCCTGAATGCCAGCGATTCGCGCAGTCGCGAACACGTTACCTTTCGCGATTTGATCTTTTTTGATTAAATCGACAGTCTCCGGCTGAAGCCGAATCTTCCCGCTGGCAACAGCGCGTCGCCTACTTATCGCTTTGGCCGAAACATCGACCATCTGGGCGCGGCCATCATCGCTGATGTGAGTCAACCGTTTCATCTTTCGTTTTCCACTGTCATTCCGAGCGAAGTCGAGGAATCTCTGGACCGCTCAGCCGCCGATCGCGATCATCTTGCGGTTCGGTTGGTAATTGTCTCGGAAATCGTGTTGAGCAGGTTTGCGTTCTACGACGTCGAGAAAGAACTGCTTCAGTTCCTCATCACTCGCGCCGGACCGCAGCGGCTTCATAATGTCGAACTCCAAATGGCTTCCCAGGCACGGACGCAATTTCCCGTCGCAGGTGAGACGAAGTTTGTTGCAGTTCTCGCAGAAATGCAGATTCGTCATCGCCCCGATAAACCCAATGCACTGTTTGCGTCCCGGAACTTGATAATAAGTGGCTGGCCCATTTGTTCGAAATTCCCCTTCTGGGATCAGACGTCCATAAACCGATTCGATTAACCGTTTCACCTCGAGGATCGACATGAAATTGTCGTCGCTGAGAACATCGGTCGTGCTCACCGGCATCATCTCGATGAAACGCAGAATCAATTTGCGCGCCGCGGCAAATTCGATCAATGGGATCAGTTGGTTCTCGTTTCGGCCACGCATAAGGACAGTGTTCAACTTGATCTGATCGAAACCAACGATGACCGCGGCGTCGATACCATCGAGAACCTGAGCGTGGAAATCGCGACCGGTGATCTGCCAATACACATCTCGATCCAATGTATCGAGGGAGATGTTGACCGATTGGACACCGGCGTCGCGCAAAGCCGCTGCCATTGTTTTCCCAGGCGTAATTTGACGCGCGAGCAACGTTCCGTTTGTCGAAAGCCCCAGGCTTTTGATTCCAGGAATTTTTGGTAGTTGGGCAATGAAGTGGACAATGTCCCGGCGCGTCAGTGGCTCACCGCCGGTGACTCGCACTTTCGAAACGCCTAGTTCCGCCGCGATCTGGATAATACGTAATGTCTCCTCGAAGGTAAGAATCTCTTCACGCGGCAACCACTCCTGCAATTCCTGCGGCATGCAGTACGTGCAGCGCTCATTGCAACGGTCAGTGATCGAGACACGCAGGTAAGAAATCCGATGGCCGTAGCGATCCTGCATCGGGCAACTCTACGGGCAGCACGATGTTGAATCAATCCCGCGACTGCGGGACCGGTCATTGACTCACCATCGGTCGAACGTATGATCCGCAGCATGAAGCGTCCGATTCTTTCTGGAGCGCTGACGTTTGGCGTGGCAGCCAGCGCGCTGATTACCACGAGTTGTGAGACGACGGAGAACCGCATTTCGACGCATCCTGAAATCTACCAACGCCTTTCCGCCAATGATCAGGCAATGGTAGGTCGAGGTCAGATTCGGCCGGGCATGTCTCAAAACGCTGTATGGTTGGCTTGGGGCTCGCCGGAACGCAAGATCAAGGGCAACATGCGTGGGCACATAACTGAGACATGGATTTACATCACTTACGAAACTGCTCCCTACCCCTATTGGGGATCTTATGGGCCGTGGGAGTGGGGCTATGATTTCGGCCCCAGTATTGCCTTTGTCCGGACACGTCATCACGAACACGGGTTCATATTCTTCGGCGATCCATTCTACGATCCGTTCTATTACGCTTACATTCCGCAGAGCATTCCCGTCCCGTACAGGATCGTCACATTCGCAGATGGGCGCGTCGTGTCTTTTCAGTACATGGAACGGTCTTAGGTTGGTCGTCATGTCGAGCGAAGTCGAGACGTCCCGTGAGCTTACCTGTGGGATTGACCACGGGATTCCTCGACTTCGCTCGGAATGACGTTGCGGCACGCCTAATCCATGGCTTTCCGCTCATTTCGACAGTTCCTCGACGCTCTTGAACAAGCGGGCGAACTAAAATGCGTCGCCGTACCGGTGGATACGGATTTGCTCATTGCCGAGTGGGCAGACCGCGAAATGAAATCGCCCGGCGGCGGAAAGGCACTGTTGTTCGAGCAACCGATTGTTGATGGGAAAAAATCTGCGTTCCCGGTTGCAATCAACACCATGGGTTCTCGGAAACGCATGGCGCTCGCGTTACAGGTCGCCGACATTGGAGACGTCGCTCAGGAAATTCAACTCATCCTGAAAGCGAAGCCTCCAACCGATCTGCGCGAAGGCTGGAGTTTGCTCAAACAAGGAATTCATCTGCTGCACGCGCGTCCGAGGCACGTGAAGGAAGCGCCTTGCCAGGAAACCGTGCACACGATCGGCAGTGGCGATCCCTTTTCATTGCGCGATCTGCCCATTCTCAAGTGCTGGCCAAAGGATGGCGGGCGCTTCATTACGTTGGCAAACGTGCATACACGTGATCCGGAGACGGGTGCGCGAAACGTTGGGATTTACAGGATGCAAGTTTACGACGACCGCGCAACTGGAATGCACTGGCAACTTCACAAGGTTGGCGCGCGGCACGGTCAGCGCTATTACGAACGCGGCGAGCGCATGCCGGTTGCAGTTACGCTGGGCGGCGATCCTGTTTATACATTCGCGGCAACCGCGCCGTTGCCGGACGGCCTAGATGAACTGTTTTTCGCTGGGTTTTTGCGAAAAAAATCAATCGAGCTTGTTCGCTGCAAAACGATCGATCTCGATGTACCGGCCGATGTCGATTTTGTTCTGGAAGGCTACGTTCAGCCCGGTGAGATGCGCCCCGAAGGTCCCTTTGGCGACCACACCGGTTTTTACACTGCGATCGAGGACTACCCGGTGTTCCATGTGACTGCCATCACCCACCGGCGCGACGCAGTTTATCCAACAACAATCGTGGGCAGGCCGCCGATGGAAGATTATTACATCGGCGACGCCTGTGTGCGCATTTTGCTGCCGGTGTTCAAGATGAACTTTCCAGAAATCGTGGACATGACGTTACCGCCGGAAGGCGTTTTTCATAACCTGGTGTTTGTCAGTATTCGAAAGCAATATCCGTATCAGGCCTTCAAGGTCATGCACGGTCTCTGGGGCATGGGCCAGATGATGTTCAGCAAATACATCGTCGCGGTCGATGAAGATTGTGATGTGCACAACACGAGCGAAGTGCTTTTCCGACTGTGCGCCAACACTGATCCCGCTCGCGACACGACTGTAATCAAAAATCCAAGCGACTCTCTCGATCACGCGCCGAGCGATCAAAACGTCGGTTCGCACATGGGCTTCGACGCGACCCGCAAGTTGCCGGGCGAAAATTATCACCGCCCCTGGCCGGAGCTGCTAAAAATGACTGATGAAGCGCGAGCGTTCGTAGACGAATTGCAGCGCAAAGCGGAAAACACGAAGCGCTAAAAACTCCAAATCCCAAGCTCCAACACCCGGAGAATCTTCAGCATCAAGCTTCCAACGCAGGGCGCAAGGGGTGCAACCTTTGGAGTTCTGCGCTTGCGCGGTCCGGAAAAGTGCGGGTTGGCCGCCTGAAGGCGGAACTCCAAGCCGCGATCAGCAGCTCAGTTGAGTTTTGTAACTTGGAGCTTTGACTATGGTTTGCGGAAAAGCCTACCGGTATCCATGTCGCGGGTAAGTCCTCCTGGCGGAACTCCGCGAAGATCGTTAACGCGTTCGGTGTAAGGGCTGTAATAAAAACCCGGTCTTCCCGCCCAGCGCGCGAAAGGCCAACCGCCGGGCGGCGGCGGACCGTATCGTGCAGCTTGATTCTCCTGGACAATCCTGCCGGTTAGGGCGCCGGCCGCGGCTCCTGCGGCTGCGCCAATCGGCGCCGGTGGCTGCGCCCCATCCCGCGCCCTGGCCGGTTGGGGTATCACATGAATTGAGAAGTAACGCGCTTAGCCCGAGAACCCAAATAGCAAGATTTTTCGTCATAAACTTACGCTCGTTGAGGGATTGAACTTCGCAACCCGGAGAATGTTGCACGGCAGAATCAAAAAGACTTCAAGAGCTGCGTCGCGATCCGGCTGGTTTTCTCCAACCTGCCAAGGCGGTACTCCTTTTCGAAAACGCGAAACTTGTCGCGCTCCATTCTGCGAAGCAAACCACGATAAATCGAGCCCATGATTTCGGCCGGCACCATCGTCCTGCGATCCTCAAATGGGAGCGCTGCAGCGGCGCGCGTGAAAAACTCTCGCGCACGGGCGGCTTCGAATTCCATCAGGCGAACGAACCGCTCGTTATATTGTCGATTTTGCAACTCGGTCTCGGAATAGTTGCAACGCGCGAGATCTTCCTGTGGCAGGTAGATTCGGCTGGCATGCAAATCTTTGCCGACATCACGAATGATGTTCGTCATCTGCAAGGCCAGTCCGAGCTCGAGCGCATATTCTTTGCAACGCAGGTTGCGATATCCAAAAATCTCGATGCTGACGAGACCTACCGCGCTGGCGACCCGGTAACAATAAACGCGCAGATCTTGAAACGTGGCGTATCTGAAGATGCTCAGGTCCATCTCTACGCCGGCGATGATTTCCTCGAGCATCTCAGGTGAGAGCGAGTATTTATTCATTAAACTTCTCACGTCGCGAGCAAGAGGCGGCTCGTCCGAGTCTGCCGAACGCAGCATTTCACGCCACGCCGCCAGTTGCTTTTGCTTCTCCGCGACGCTGAGCTCGGAAGAATCGGCAATATCGTCAATCACTCGGCAGAACGCGTAAAAAATTGTCATGTCGCGTTTGCGCTCGCGCCCTAGTGAAATGAAGGCCAGGGCGAGATTCGATTTGCTCTGGCGCGTAATAGTCGCGGCGTTCACGTTCGCTTTCTCGCAGGCTCCTAGTATTGGATCCATTTCTCCTGGTTCAGGCGCCGAGTTTCGCATTGCCGAAATAAACAGACCCACGAAGCCAAAAGCCAGCCGGTGACGATTCCGCGGAGAAAAGCAAAACTGAATTTCCACAGGAGAAGTGCGCCCAATCGATCCGCGATGGCGCTGCGCACGATGGCATCGCAGATCATGATGGTAAAAAAGTGGAACCCGCAAATGACTAAAAACCAACCCAAGCGACCCGCATTTTGCCGGATGAAGTGTCCATGGGCGCGCAATGCTTCGACCAACGTTTCGTTATGGAGCGCCAGCGAGATTTGGACGGAACAGAAGGCCATGATCAAACCGCTCATCAACACCCGCGCAATGGGCAGGTAATCGAGGACGCCGGGAATATTCCTGAAGTAGGCAAGGACGAGCGGCAACCGGACGATCAACGTGCTGACTGCAACGACAATACCAGCCCATTCCAAAACATAACTGAAGCGCCGCATGGCGAAGCGGAATAACTCTCCTTCTTCAAAGCTAACACCCTTTATCCACGCCAGACATACCGTGATCAGGTATACCTGGATATAGACTCCCAGGAGATATTCGAAAATGAATGCAGTCGCATCCACAATGGCCGAGACACGCAGCAGGCCCGCAGCCGGGACCAGACCGCTCCACTCCGGCAATTGCCAGAATACAATCGGCTTCAACAGCGAGGCGAGTGCGCTCAGCAACAGAATCAAATAAACGAGATAACCCAAAAGACGGTACCGCTTCCGCAACGCTCGAATCAGCGCGCTGTGTAACCCACGCCAGTTGGCTAGCATGAACACCGCAGCCACAACCGACAGCGGATAGGTGGTGGTAGCGTTGTCGAAAAGCCCTGCAACGCCTTCCAGCGCAGGCAGCGGCGTCTCTCTCCATACTTCGCTAAATCGCGGCCAATACCAGTGCGGCAATGAGATGATCTGGTTTGGATCGACATCCGCCCAGTTTTGAATTGGCGTGAAGGTAACAAACTGGAAAACGAAATAGCCAAATCCCAGGAGGGCGAAGCTAATCCAGATGCGCTTGTAACGGCCGATGCAGCGAAAACCATCCCCGAGCGCCCGCCGTACGGGATTGAAAAGCATCACAAGCGCATATCCGCCGCAAAGGCCAAGCCACGGATAGAGGCGCGGCATGATGTGATCCATCTCAGCAGAAATTGCTCTTACTCTTGCTCCTGCTCATGCTCGTCTGGGCCGCGCTTCGACTAGGAGCAGGAGCAAGAGTAAGAAAAGAGTGAGAACCCTCACGACTTAGCGAATTCCTGATCTAACGAATCAGCCCCCAGTGCCGACTAAACGGCCAATAAACACACAGGCCGCGCCCAACGAGGTTTGTATCAGGCACAGCTCCCCAATAACGGCTGTCAAAGCTATTGTAGCTGTTATCGCCCAGGGCAAAATAGCCGTCCTGCGGCACGGTGAACGAACGGTTTGGTTGCGACAGATATTCGCGACCCAAGGCGTATCCTCGATAAGGAGGTTTGGCCGACATTACTCGAGCGAAACCATAGCCCTCCGCCTTCTGGCCATTCACATAGAGAAACGGCGGATCGATTCGCAATTGATCGCCGGGTAAACCGGCCAAACGCTTGATGTAAAAAGGAGAACCCCCGACCGGGTCCGGGGGAATCGCCAGAATATTGTTTGTTCTGAACACAAAAACATCACCGTTATGAGGCTTAACAAAGTTGTAACTAAACTTGTCGACAAACACCTGGTCACCTGTATCGATTGCGCCCCTGGCAATAACCTCACCGCGGTGACAAATGCGACCCGGAAAAACTTTAAAATCATGACTGAGCGTGTCGGGCGACGCGTACACGAGAAAGTTTTGCCGCTGGCAGATCACTCGCGAAAAAGTAAAGAAGAAGAGGACTTTTTTAGGCGTGATTTCAAAAACCTGATCATCCTCACGCGAAACCACATTGATGTAATTGCGACCAAGAACAATAAACTCGCCGATCTGTCGTAGGATATTCGGAGCCGGTTCTGTGCTGGGATGACCGATGATTCCATTTAACGTCGGTTGCATCGAGCCGGTGGGAATTTTGAACGGTTGCAAGAAATAGGAGCGAATGCCTACGGCCACAACGATCGCCACCAAAATTACCTCGCAATTCTCTCGCCAATGCGATTCCCAGGTCACCGGAGTCAGCCTGTGCAGCAGCTTATCAAGCGCATCAGCGGTGCTGTGAATTCTTTCCCGGTCCTTCTGACGTAACGCGTCGCGGAGGCTTTTCATTCCAGCGACGATTTGTTCCCGATCCGAGGCGCTGAGCCGGTCGTCCTTGTAGCGCAGATACTTTCGCGCATGCCGCAGAAGCAGTCTGCTGTGTTTAACGTGGCGTGATGTGAACATGCGATACTAGATGCGGGATGCTGGTTTCACTAAAAAATCGCCAAATCCCAAGCTCCGACATCCAGAGAACCTTCAATCTTCAAACCTTAACTGAATCGATGAACCATTTAAGATTTGATGCCTGAATATTCTCTGGAGCTTGGATGTTGGGATTTGGTGCTTCGATCTCATTGCGTCTTTAATACCTCGATAAAGGCCTCCTGAGGGATATTGATTTTCCCGATGCTTTTCATTCGCTTCTTTCCTTCTTTTTGTTTCTCAAGCAATTTGCGTTTGCGCGTGATATCGCCGCCGTAGCATTTGGCGGTCACGTTTTTCCGTAACGCCGACACACTCTCGCGCGCAATAATTTTTCCGCCAATAGCTGCCTGAATCGCCACCTGGTAAAGCTGACGCGGGATCACTTCCTTCAATTTCGCCGCCAGTTGGCGACCGCGCGCTTCTGCACGATCCTTATGCACGATCGTCGAAAATGCATCGACTGGCTCGCCATTGACGAGCAAGTCCAGCTTCACCAATTTCGCTGGCCGATAACCGGCATACTCGTAATCCATCGAACCGTAGCCGCGCGTGATGCTTTTAATCTTGTCATTGAAATCGACGAGAATTTCGTTGAGCGGCAACTCGCAATGCAACATAACCCGGCGCGTGTCGAGCGACTCAGTGCGCTCCATCTGGCCGCGCTTCTCCAGAATCAATTTCAGAATATCGCCGATGTTTTCATTCGGGCAGAGCACGTACGCCCTTACAATCGGTTCCCGAATCTCCTGCATCACGCTCGGGTTGGGCAAATGAGCGGGGTTATCGATCAACAGTCTCTCTCCGCGCGTAGTCAGCACTTCATAGACCACGCTTGGACTCGTGGCGATGATGTCCATGTTGTATTCACGCCGGAGCCGTTCCTGGATGATCTCCATGTGAAGTAAACCGAGGAATCCGCAGCGAAACCCAAAACCAAGCGCGACGGAGCTTTCCGGTTGATAGATAAAAGCAGCGTCGTTCAGGCGCAGCTTCCCGATCGCGGTCTTCAGATGTTCGAAGTCGCCGGTGTTGATCGGGTAGATCCCACTGAAGACCATGGGCTGAATTTCTTGAAACCCCGGAAGTGGCTCGCGCGCAGCGTGGCGCTGATCGGTAATGGTGTCGCCGATCTTGATGTCGGCGGTTGATTTGATGTTTGCAATAAAATAACCGACATCGCCGGGATTCAGCTTTTCTTGCACACGCATCTTCGGCGTAAACACGCCCACCTCTTTGATTTCGTAGCGCGCGTTGTTCCTCATTAACATGATCGCACGATTCGCTTCCATTGTTCCCGAAACGACGCGCACATAGCCAACTACACCGCGATAAACGTCAAACACGGAATCGAACACCAGCGCGCGCAGCGTTTCGTCTGGCGGCGGTTGCGGTGCCGGAATGCGCGTCACGATTGCCTCGAGAATTTCGTCGATGCCAATGCCCATCTTCGCGCTCGCTTCAATTGCTTCCTCCGCAGGGATGGCAAGAATTTCTTCCAACTGGCGCTTTACTGAGGTCACGTCGGCGTTCGATAGATCGATCTTGTTGATGATCGGAACAATCGTCAGTCCCTGTTTGTGAGCGAGATGAACGTTCGCCACCGTTTGCGCTTCGACGCCCTGCGCCGCGTCCACGACTAACAGCGCGCCCTCGCACGCAGCGAGGCTGCGCGAAACTTCATACGCGAAATCGACATGCCCGGGTGTATCGAGCAGGTTCAATCGATACGTTTCGCCGCGCTTGGTCGTGTAGTGCATCGTCACCGGATGCGCTTTGATCGTAATCCCGCGCTCCCGTTCCAGATCCATCGAATCAAGGAGCTGATCCTGCTTTTCTCGCTCCTGGATCGTGCCGGTGCGCTCAAGCAACCGGTCCGACAAGGTCGTTTTGCCGTGATCGATATGCGCGATGATGCAGAAGTTGCGCGTGAACTCAATCGCCATGAGAGCGCCACTATGCGAGTGCCGTTGCGCGCGGTCAATCGTTACGCCCGCGCATTCGTCGGATTTGTCCCATCCGACTCATTCGATTAAGATCGGCAGAATGCCAGAGCTCCCCTTCTCAGACCCTACAGATGTGGAAACAAGCACAGCGCCCAGCGACTTTGCCAGCGCGTCTTCGTTCCGGCCTCAAAGACAGGACAACGATCCGCTCCGCAAGGCAATGTTTATTGGCTTGGCAATTGTGCTCCTCGTATTTCTCGGAAGCATGATCGCAGTGCTATTGATGCATGCGCCAAGACTCTAGGTTAATGACGAAGCACGAATGTCGAATGTCGAAACAACTCCGAATGACGAAGCACGAAAATGCGGCATCCGTTAGAGGAACTTTTCGTCATTTGACCCCGAAAGCATTCGCGGGTTGACCTTCGTCATTCCTTCGTCCTTCGTCATTCGGATTTCGTCATTTATTTGAACATGACAAACACGCGACAGCGCCTGCTGCTTTTCGACATCGACGGCACGCTGGTCCATTCGGGTGGCGCTGGGGTTCAAGCCCTCAAATCCGCGTTTCAAGACCGCTTCGGGATCACGGATGATCTGCGCGACATCGAAATAGCCGGGATGACTGATTCAGGCATCGTCCTCAGCATCCTGAGCAAACACAAAATTCCCGCGACTAATGAAAACGTCAGCGCGTTCCTGGATAGCTACGTGCATTTTCTCTCGTTGGAATTGCCGCGCCGTAAAGGCAAACTGCTCCCCGGGGTGCTCCAGTTGCTCCAACAGCTCAAGTCGCGACCGCATCTGGTGCTCGCCCTTCTCACTGGAAATGTTTCCCGCGGAGCGCGACTGAAACTTGAGCACTATGGTGTCTGGCATTTTTTCGAGTTTGGCGCGTTTGCCGATGACCACCGGGACCGCAATCAGCTCGGGCATTTCGCGCGCGCCCGCGCAAAAGAGAAACATGGCCGCGAGTTCGCCGCATCGGAGATCGACGTCATTGGCGATACGCCGCGCGATATTGCCTGTGGCAAAGCGCTCGGGGCGCGCACCATTGCCGTGGCGACCGGAAGATGGAGCCGCGATGAACTTGCGAAATATCAGCCGGATTTTTTGATTGATGATCTATCACATGTGGAAACCATTGTCGATACACTCGGATGGTGATCCATTGACGATTGGAGGTAAATGAAAAAAGACGCTTCCGCAGCTGGCCCGACGCCGCGAAAAGACCATGCAGACGTGTTGCCGCTCAAAGGCGAAATCGATCTGCACGTTTCGCCTTCCGTCACGGTGTCGCTCAATGCCATGATCGAGAAAAAGCCGCGACGTTTGGTGGTTAATCTTTCCGACGTGACTTATATCGATAGCGCTGGTTTGGCGGCATTGATCGAAGCGATGCAAAAGGTGGAAGGCTACGGCGGCAAATTCTTGCTGGCTGGATTACAGGAAACCGTGCGCTCGATTTTCGAAATCTCGCGCCTCGATCAGGTATTTCAGATTTTCCCGGATGTGGACGCGGCGCTGGCGAAGTAATCTTAGCTGAGAACAGCAGCCACTCACAGGGCAACGCGCGTTAAAATCTCCAGGGTTTGCTCGACGTTTTTCGAAATGTCGAACTGCGACGCACGCTCAATGTTCGCCAGATGCGCTGCGGTACGGCGTGAGGGATCGGCCCAAAGGCGAATAGCGTCACGCAAACTAATCAGATCTCCCGCGTCATCGACAATTGATCCGTGGAGGGTGTCTTCGATGATTTCGCTGAAGCCGTTGGAACGCGTTGTGATTACCGGCAATCCGCAGGCGAGCGCTTCGAGGCAGGCATTGGAAAATGGATCGTAAATCGTAGGCAAAATGAAGATGTCCGCAGCCGCGTAAACACGCACGAGATCTGAAACCTCGCCGAGAAAGCGCACCGGTTCTTCGCGCCAAAAGCGCAGCCGTCTCGTCTTGTAGAGTTTCGCATTTCCACGGCCAGCAACGAGCAATCGCATTTTTCTGTTCTTGCAGAGCGCCATGGCCTGGATTGCGAAAAGCAACCCTTTTCGTTCCCAGCCAGAGCCTGCAAACAACAACGCAATTTGATCCGGTTTCAGTTTCAAATCGTCGCGCGATTTTTCTCGAAGCTCGGGATCGAACCGGAATTTATCGAGCGGAACACCGTTGCGAACGATGTCGATCCTGTCTGACGGATAGCCATAAAGATCGACGATTTCCTTCTTGACCATTTGTGAAGCAACGATTACCCGGCCGGCTTTGCGACTGGCGAAAAGCGACTCCTCCAGATGCAATAGATCGCGATGCTTGCGATTCAGAGCACGGACAAATTGCTTCAGAGGGAGCTCGAATTTTCTCCTTCGCCTGAGCCAGGCGCGATGGAGACCGTCGCCGGCGCGGTAAATGTCACAGCTCCAGACGCGTTCAAGGCTCAACAAAACATCGCAATCCAGCTGCGGCCGGATTTGTTCCAGTTCATCCGCAAAACCAATGACGGATTCTGCGCGCAGGCGCGTGATCGGTCCAAGCGGCCATTGATCCTCCGGCCACTCATTCGCGGCGATCAATTGCACCTTGTGCCCGGCTTCTATGACTCCATGTGCGAGGCGTTTCAAGTACGCTTCCGATCCACCGGTCGGAGAATAGCCGCGCCGAACAAAAGCGAGTCGGAGTTTCTTTGTCATCTTGAGCGAAGTCGAGGGATCCCGTCGCATTAACTTTAAGTTTGCGCCACGGGATTCCTCGACTTCGCTTCGCTCGCTCGGAATGACAACTTTACTTGCCTAATATTTGCCAGAATACTTCTAACCCGATGCCGGGTGAAATCTTAAACGTTCCTGCGCCTCCACGTTCTGCCGCACACGCAGCGCGTGCTTTACCGAGAAGTCTGCTCTATTCGATTTTCGCCCGCATCGGCGGTTCAGGCCTGGATACCGATGCATTTGAAACCCTGCGCGCTTCGTATCGCGGTGGATTCCTGGGCAAAGCAATCGCTTATGGCAACCGGCAGAATGAGATTCCCGGCTCGCTCATCCATTCACTGCGCTGGCATCCGGTACGGCTCATTTCATTTCTTGATCGGCCCTATTATTACGGCGCGAAAAAAAAGTATCTCGATTGGATGACGGCCCGGCATCTGGCAACTGGGCGCTACGATTTGTTTCATAGCTGGTCGGGCGACTGTTTGCGCTCTCTTCAAATTGCAAAACAACGCCGTATCCCTTCGATTGTTGAGGTCCCAACCTGGCATCGTGATGGCGGCAAAGAGAAAGTCGAGCGGCCGAAAATTGTGGCGCCATCAGGTAAGGTCTCGCGGATTCAAAGGTGGAAAGGCAGACTGTTGCTTTACAGGAGGCGTTTTATTGAAGAGTACAAACAGGCCGATCTTCTGCTCGTCCTGTCAGAGACGGCTGCCGAGACCTTTCGCATGCGCGGTTTCCCGGAGGAAAAACTGTTCTATTTGCCACGCGGGGTGGACGTGGAGCGCTTCAAACCGGGCTCGCGGCCGGCAAAATTTCGCGCTGTTTTTGCAGGCGCATTGATTAGGCGAAAAGGCATTCAACATGTGCTCGAAGCATGGCACCGCCTCAACCTGCGCGATGCCGAGCTCTGGTTGATTGGTTTCGTACACGACGAAGCGAAGCCCTATCTGAAGGAGTTTTGGCGCGATAACATTCGCGTCGTCGGATTCGTGCGCGATCCGGAGAATTATCTCAACCAAGGCACGGTGCATGTTTTTCCGTCGCAATGGGAAGGGAGCGCCAAGGTCACATACGAAGCGGCGGCATGCGCGTTGCCTCAAATCACGACGCGCGAGGCAGGCGACGTGGTGCGCGACGGCATCGAGGGAATGATCGTGAAACCGGGAGACGTCAGCGCAATCATAACGGCGCTAGAGCATTTATATCGACATCCTGAAATCGTTGAGAGGATGGGCAGCGCAGCAAGACGTCGCGTAGTTGAAAATTTCACCTGGGACCATTTTCGAACACGATTGCTGGACGCGTATGCAACCGCGATGCGAATGGCGCGGTGATTTCTGTAGTCCCGCCCAGGCGGGATGACCGCCGATTCCTTTGTATCGGCGCTCATAGAGCGCCGCTACAGTTTAAGCTCGTGAAAATTCTTCTCCTGCAACTTAAGCGAATCGGCGACCTGATTTTGACGACGCCCGCCGTCGCAGTGTTGCGTGAGAACTTTCCAAATGTACAACTGACCCTCGTCGTTTCGAGCGAATGTGCTGACCTGCTGCCAGCCATTCCAAATGTCGGTCGCACATTGATGGCGCGACGGGATCCGCGCGACCTCGCTCTGTTTTTTTCCGTTGCAGCCAGCGGGTTCGACTGCTGCATCGATTTCACACGGAACGATCGCTCGGCATTTCTGGCGCTCTTATCCGGCGCGCGAAAACGCGTGGCGTCTTATCGGGTGCGCCAACAGTCGACGATGCGCGCGCGTGCTTACACCGATTTTGTCAGTGTTCGTATGCGCGATACGCATACTATCGATTACAATCTGGCCTTACTTGCGCCACTCGGCGTCCGAACTGCCGCCTCGTCCCCCCCACATCTGCATCTGCCACAAGTGGCCTGCGAAAAAGCCGACGTTCTGCGGCGCGATTGGAAAATCACCCGGCCTTACGTCATTTTGCATCCCGGCTCAGCCCGCCGGGAAAAACTCTGGGGGCCCGGGCGATGGGCGGAGCTCATTGACCACTTCGGTCGAAACAGCGATATCAGTCTTGTCCTGACGAGTGGACCGTCTCCGGACGAGCAAGCGCATGTCGCCGCAATCAAGAACACTGTGCACGAACAAATGATCGATCTCTCCGGCAAAACAGATTTGCTAACTCTGGCTGCATTGATCAGCCAGTCGCGGCTTGTTGTGACGGTCGATTCGGCTCCCATGCACCTGGCGGCGGCGACCCATACGCCTCAGGTAGTGCTGTTTGGGCCGACCAACCCATTCCATTGGCGTCCCCGGGAAAGCCCGGCACTCATTTTACAAGGAAAATCAGCCACACCAGTGACCGAATTTGTGCCGGCGCAGCCGCGCTTTGCAATGAGTCAAATCTCGACGGAAGCGGTGATTGGTGCTATGGATTCGCTGCTGTCGCTCCCGGCGGCGGCGCAAAGCTCATGAGCGGCGCAAAGGCAGTTAGAACCAAGCATTCTTTTGGGGAAACGTTACGCGCGGCTTCCGGTTCGTATCGGCGGCTCTACAGTTACGTAACGCCCTACAAGGGGCGTTTCATCCTGGGTCTGGCACTCGGTCTTGCCTGCGGCGGGGCGAGTTCGCTTTTTCCGTTAGCCATTGCCCGCGTCACCAGCACTGTTTTCCACGGAGCCGCTCCCAATCCGAGTGCCATACGCTCAAATCTTCACGTGCTGGATACGGGCCCAAAGATCAACTCCATCGTGCTGGTTTGCCTGGCCATTCCAGCGATCATGACCGTGCGCAGCCTCTGCTCCTACGGGAGCACCTACTGCATGCAGTGGGTGAGCAACAAGGTCGTCACCGATATCCGCGACCAGCTCTTTAGCAAGATGGTACGTCATTCCATGGATTTCTTTAACAAAATGCGGTCCGGGTTTCTGATGTCGCGCATCACCAATGATACCCGGGTCATGCAGATGGCTTTGACCACGGTCGGCAGCGATATCTTCAAGCAGCCCATGACCATTGTTGGGGCAATCATTGTCCTGCTGCTGATGGATTGGAAGTTCACTGTGGTCACCCTGATTCTTTTTCCGACGTGTTTACTGCCACTACGCATCTATGGGCGTCGAGCCCGCAGGGCGGTGCAAAGCGAACAGGAAGGCATGGGCGAAATGGTTGTGACGATGCAGGAAACATTCGCCGGCATTCGCGTCATTAAATCATTTGGACGTGAAGCGCATCAGGAAAAGGCATTCAAGCGCAGCAACCGAATGCAGTTCTCGCAGATGATGCGTATCATCCGGTCCACGGAAGCGATCGGCCCGTTGGTCGAGATCATCGCCGCAATCGGTGTAGGAATGGCGTTGCTTTATGTTTACACCGCAAATCTGAGCGCGGGCCGGTTTTTCGGACTGATCTCGGGAATTTTCATTCTCTACGAACCGATCAAGACGCTCAGCAAGATCCATGTTGTGATGCAGCGATCAATTGCGGCTACTTCGGCTATTTTCTCGATTCTCGATTCGCGGCCGACTGTACAGGATACGCCAAACGCGGGGACGCTGAGCTCGTCCGAAGGCCGAATTGATTTGGAAAATGTCACGTTCCGTTATGCAAACACCGCCAGAGATGCGCTCAGCAACGTGACTTTGCACATTGAGCCTGGAAGAACGCATGCACTGGTCGGCGCCAGCGGCGCGGGCAAGAGCACGATTCTCTCACTGATTCTGCGCCTGTACGACCCAACCGCGGGTGCGGTGAAAATCGATGGGAGAGATCTGCGCTCGGTTACACAAAAATCTCTGCGCGAACAGATGGGGCTTGTTACTCAGGAGACTTTTCTGTTTCACGATACCATCTTCAATAACATCTTGTTCGGCCGGCTGGACGCTACGCCTGAAGAAATTTACGAAGCCGCACAAGCTGCCTATGCACACGATTTCATCATGGCGCAGCCGAATGGTTATCAAACAGTGATTGGCGACAAAGGATGTCTTCTCTCCGGCGGACAGCAGCAACGCCTCGCCATCGCGCGCGCTATTCTGAAGAACGCGCCAGTTCTTTTGCTCGACGAAGCTACCTCATCGCTCGATTCGGAATCTGAACAGCAAATTCAACAGGCCTTGGCCAAACTGGCCGCTGGACGCACCGTGATCGCCATTGCTCACCGGCTTTCCACTGTTTTATCCGCCGATCAAATCATCGTGATGGATTCCGGCCGCATCAAGGAGATCGGGACGCACGTCGAGCTGCTCGAAAAATCCGGCTACTACCGCCGGTTATACGATCACCAATTCAATCGGATTCAAAAGGAACCCGAAGCCGAAGCAGGCATTCTTGTTGAAGAGCTGGTGTAGCAATTTGGAAAACAATGGTCTTAGCCTCACGCAATGCCGTTTAATATCGACCTGCACACGCATTCTTTTTTTTCCGGCGACGGTATTTCCAGCCCGGAAGACTTGATTGCTGCCGGGCGCGCCAAAGGTCTGAACGGCATCGCCATCACCGATCACAACACGTGCGACGCGGTGAATTACCTGCTCGAGAAAGGCCTGATGCGGCTGGACGGATTGCCGGTGAATGATTTTCTCGTTCTTCCCGGGGTCGAGGTCACGACGGCCGATGGTCATCTTCTCTCCATCGGAGCAGAGTTGCCCTACTTGAAGGGAAAACCAGCGCGCGAAGTCTGCGACATCATTCATGAACGCGGCGGTCTGGCTATTCCTCCGCATCCGTATGATTTGTTCCGTGCCGGAATCCGTTTTTCCACTCTGGAAGCGCTGCCCGTGGATGCGATCGAGGTTTTCAACGCGGCAACGACCCTTCGCCGCTACAACCGTTATGCTTTCAAATATGCCCAGATTCGTGGTTTGCCCATGACCGCGGCGAGCGATGCGC
Organism: Verrucomicrobiota bacterium; assembly: GCA_003220005.1. Lineage (GTDB taxonomy): Bacteria > Verrucomicrobiota > Verrucomicrobiia > Chthoniobacterales > UBA10450 > Udaeobacter. Next base: position 36,548 of record QHRD01000048.1, read on the forward strand.
ATCATGCCGCTGCCGTTGGAACAGCTTACACCATCGTCAATACAGATGATTTTTCGGTGAAAGGAATTCTCGCGCAAATTCTGAAGAGCAACGAGCTGAATCAACAATACCAAACCCCGCGCGATAGTCTCCGCAAAACCTGGAACAATTGGTTGCGATTACGGCGCCGGAAAAAAATTCCGGAATTAGCTGCGAAAGACCGCGGCGACAACGGTCATTGAAATTTTACGCTTCAGCCCTTCAACGCTTCAAACGTTTACTTCATCCAATGCCCGCATACGTCATTGTTGAAATCGACATTGTCGATCCAGCCGGCTATGAAGAATATAAAAAGCTCGCTGGCGCGACGGTGGAAAGGCACGGAGGGAAATACGTAGTGCGCGGCGGTAGGACCGAGGTGCTCGAAGGCGACTGGGCACCGAAGCGCATCGTCGTGCTACAATTCAATTCACCGCAGCATGCCAAAGACTGGCTAAACAGTGAAGAATATAGCGAGCCGCGCAAAATGCGGCATCGCGCGGCCAGAACAAACATGATTTTAGTTGAAGGGCTTGCCGCGCCGTAGTCCTGCGCGAAAGCAGCCGCGTAATTGGCGCGGCATTATCTCAGAATCGCCTTGCCCATTTCTCGCAAAGCAAAACTCTAACATAGGAGGCGCGGGTAGATTTGCGGCGAATCGTTTCATTGTTGCCAAGGCAGGACTGGATCGTGGTTGGTTGGGTAATGGCGATCAAGGTGCTGCTGTTCGTCATCGGCGGGAAGAGCTACCCGATGCTTTGGAATAGTTACGTAACAAGTCCACGCCAATGGTTGAATATATGGGATCAGTGGGACTTCGGATATTACCAGAAGATCGCCGAATTTGGTTATAGCGGAGAGGACGGCTCCATCGCCTTTTACCCACTGTTTCCATGGCTGATCCGTTTGGTTGTTTCTATCAGCGGAAGTTATCTTGCTGCGGCGCTGATCGTCTCTGGTATCGCTTGTTTTGTCGCAGCGATCCTGTTGCGAAGACTTGTCCAACTTGATTACGCCAGCAGCGTTGCGATGCGCAGCGTATGGTTTTTTCTCATTTTTCCGACGGCATACTTTCTTCATGTTGGGTACAGTGAAAGTTTGTTTCTCGCTCTGGCGTTGGCTTCCATTTTGGCCGCACGTATCGACCGATGGTGGCTGGCGGGGCTGCTGGGAGCGTTTTGTTGGATGAGCCGCGCGGCCGGCGCAATTCTAGTTCCTACGCTGGCTGTGGAAGCGGCGCAACAATATTGCGGCAAGCGGCGTTGGAACTGGCAATGGTTTTGGATCGCGATCATACCAGCTGGTTTTGCGGTATACCTGGTGATTAACTGGCATGTGAGTGGAAATCCATTCGCCTTCCTGCAGACACGCAGGGTATCATTTGAGCAGTCATTTGCCTCACCGTTAGTCGGCATTCGTCAAGCGATTCGGGCTCACTACCCTAGTGCAAACGAAGCAGAAATGGTTGGCGTCCAGGAACTCTGTTTCGTGGCGCTTGGCTTTATCTGCACCATCTTGAGCTGGATTAAGTTGCGGCCACTTTATGCCATGTGGATCACCGGCACTTGGATACTATCCACCAGTGTCAGCTTTTTCCGTAGTATGCCCCGCTACACTCTGACGATGTTTCCAATATTTATACTCTTTGCGCTGCTAGGCAGGAACCGCTTTTGGTTCGGCGCCCTCACTGTCTGGTCGCTGCTATTTTTCGCGTTATTCGCTGTTCTATTTGCCCGCGGCGAATGGGCGTTCTGATCAATTAGCCAGGCGTGGTTGGATAACTGGTGAATCTGGCCCGCGCCGTCGCTTCACGTTCTTTTAGCAGGATCATGCGCTCGTACCAGGCGAGCAACCGGCAAAGGACCCATCCGCGGTAGCCATCGCGAAAACCCTGCTTCCAAATGTAATGGTAAAGGAATCGTAAGCTCGGACGGAATGGTGCCCGTGTTGCGAGTTTTTTTAGCCAACGCTTGCCCTCGACAGCATTTCCAAAAGGTCTCGCTCGCAATGTCTTTTCACCTTCTCGCTCATGCAGCTTTCCGGCCGCCGCCGCTTCCCAAGTGGAATAGCGGTTATGCTTCTCAACGAAGGTGGCAATCGCTGGAAAAGCATAATGCTCCATCGGAGCGGACAGATATTCCGCGCGGCCGTTGAGCAATACGTGCTCATGCACTTCGTTATCTCCCGAGAGAATGTCATCGTGGATTTCGATCTGTTCATATCGACCCAGCCGATGCCGGAACAGTCGCAGATTCCAACTCGGAAAATAACCGCAATGATTTATCCAGCCGTCCAGAAACCAGAATCGGCGGTTCAGATAAAATCCGTCCACATCTGTGCGGCAAATCGCCTTTCTGATTTCGGATTCTAAGTCGGGCGTGACGCGTTCGTCGGCATCCACGATGAGCACCCATTCATGTTGCCAGGGGATGTTTTCTAAAGCCCAGTTCTTCTTTCGTGGGAAACTTCCGTTCCAAACGAACTGCACGACTCGGGCTCCTCCTGCCTCGGCAATCGCTTGCGTTCCGTCTGTGCTCGCCGAATCGACTACCACGATTTCTTCCGCGAACGAAACGCTGGCGAGGCAGTCCCGCAGATTCGCAGCTTCATTTTTAACCGGGACAAGTACCGACAAGGGCGCCCGCGCGTCCGATCGCTCGCTCATTGAGTAATCTCGCGTTTTTTCGCTTCGCGAGCTGGGTTTCCGATTACAATGCTCCAGGGTCGCACGTCCTTCATCGCCACTGCTCTCGCACCAACAATGGCCCCTTCGCCGATTGTCACACCCGGCCCCACGAACGCGTCCGCGCAAATCCACGCCTCGGTGCCGATCGTAATCGGTGGACGCAGCAACGGAAAATCCGCCTTGGTGTGATCATGTGTTCCTGCGCAAAGATGCGCGCGGTGCGAGATCGTAGCGCGCGCTCCCAGCGTCACGCGGCCGAGATTGTAAATGAACGCATGCTCGGCGATGGCGCTTTCGTCTCCGGCATCGAGGTTCCATGGGAAATAAATTGTCGCGGAAGGATATACATGAACACTGCGACCAATTTTTGCTCCGAAACAGCGGAGCAGAAATCGCCTCCAGCCGAAACACGGCCTGGGGCTGAACCGGAAAAACGGCTGGGCAAACATCCACAGCACCCTTTGGATGATCTCGCCAGTTGAGTATTTCCTGACGCGACGATTTTGTTCAACGTCCAGCATGGTTCCCCTTTAAACCGCTATTTCCTGTTCACTTTACGACCACTTCGGGCGGCGGCCCGGCACCGAGCGCCCACTCATAAACCGAGCGCATCTGTTTGCCAATTCGAGGCCATGAAAATGTTGTTGCTACCAGATTGCGACCACGATTGCCCATCGCTCGTCGATCGTCATCACTCATTTCGATCACCTGCTTTAGACCCGTCGTAATTTCCTCCGGGCCCGGCCCAATTTGCAATGCCGCTCCAGCACCGAACCCCTCGGGCAAATTGCACTCGGGTGTCATCAGCACCGGCTTCGCATAGGCCCATGCTTCCAGCACCGTCATTGGAAGACCTTCACTCAATGACGGCATGATGAATGCGGCGCACGCGCGATAACATTCATTTTTTTCCGTGCCGAATCGCGGACCGAGAAAGATAACGGAGGTCAGTAGTCCGAGGTCAGTAGTCAGTTGTCTGAGCTGCGCCTCATATTCGCCATGGGACCATCCCGCGATAGTCAGGACCCAGGAAGCCCTGGCCGAAGGATGCGAGTTGAGGATTTGTTTCCATGCGCGAATCAGATTCGCCAGATTCTTCTTCGGATGAAGTCTGCCCAGATAAAGGAGGATTTTCCGGCCTTCAGCAAATGCCTGAGCTTGCAGCGCCGGCATATCCTTCAGATCGGGCAAATCAACGCCGTTGGGGATGACGCAAATCGGGTTACGCATTCCGTAGGCGCGGATCGAGTGCGCTTCGGCCTCGCATAGCGCCCGCAGGCATGCCGCGCCGCGCAAATGCTGATTTTCATAAAGCACCGCAGCGATTCTCTTTTTCCACTTCGCATTTTGCAATGCCCATGATTCCAGCATGCCATGGGGATGAATGATATATGGCCGAGCCATCCGGCGCTGCCATCGCAGCGAAGCAACGGAACAATATTTCCACAACCCGTGGGTGGACAAAATGTCCAGATCCGCGTCAAGCATGGCCGGCAGAAGCTGGTTCGAGTAGCCCCACGCGCGCAGTTGCGGGCGAAACGTCCGAACAGGAAGAGGCTGCCAGTCCTGCAAATCGACGGCACTCTGTTTGTCGGTGATACCAAAAGCGCGCGCACTCGTACTCGCGCATGTCACCGCCTTGGCCAGGCCGCGCACGCTCTGAAAAAGTCCGCCCGCTTCGCGCGAAACGCTGTCGACAACGAAACCGATTTTCATGTGCTAAACCGCAGTGATGTGAGCAGATAAATCGCATCCGCTCCATGGCGGCTGGCCCACCTTTGCAGGCGCTTTTCCAATTGAAAGTTCGCCCACGGCCAGAGCCGGTCGCCAAACGGGATGCCCAGGCTGTGCCGTCGCGTTTCCAACACGCGGAGTCCCGTGATGTCGCAAGCGTTGACGATATCGCGTTGTGAAAACCAGGAAATGCGGTACCCGCGCTGAGCGAGCTCGCGCCGCGCGGTGACTGCACGCACAACCCGCGCGCCAACATGGTCAGTAAGTGTGGTCTGCAAAATGATACGTCCGCCCGGCACCAGCATCGATTTCAAGTGTCGCAGCAAAATTTCCAGCCGGCCGACATGGGCAATTAATCCCAGGCACAGAATAAGATCGAAACCGGAACCAGATGGATTGAAATCGAACACGTCCGAATGAACGAAATCGAGCGCCGTGTTGGTAATTTGCGCACTGAGAAGTTCCTTTGCGCTCTGCAACATCGCTTGCGAAACATCAACCACGGTGGCATGAGAAAACCTGTCGGACTTTAGCACTGCGCAGATGATTTCCCCGGTGCCCGCCGCGCAGTCGAGCAAGCGACCTGCTGACGCGCCAGCCAATTCACACGCCAGTCTCAGGCGCATTTGAAAATTGAAGTTCGCACCGGAAGCACTTTGCGTGAACTGGCGCTTGTGAGTCTGCGGGAGTTTGTCGAAATAGGCCGCGACCGGATCGTTCATTACTGGACGGCTATGATACGCGTTTTTGGCGAACTACGTCGAGAATCGTGGCGATCCTCATCGTCCAAATTTCCCCGCTGCGAGTAACAACGCTCGATCAATTACTCCGAATCCTTTTCGTTTGAGAGTGGCTGCCGTCGCAGCAGCTTGTTCCAAGCCTTCACCGAAGCGCTCGGGGGCGAAATTTGCTGAAATCCTGTAGCTGGCATCGGCGAGGCGCATTCGTTCGTCATCCGATAGCAAAGCCATCCTGAACAGCTGCGAGCCCAGTTCATGTTCATCGAAGGGATCAAACGTGAATCCATTGTCCCCAACCAGCTCTGGCACGCATCCGCAGCGCTCCGACACAATCACCGGCAACCCAGATGCGATGGCTTCATTCACAACCAATCCCCACTGCTCAGTCGTGCTGGCATGAACAAACGCCTTGGCCAATGCGTAGTAAACCGGCAACTCCTGGTATTGTTTAAAACCGGGAAGGTGCACGTGAGTGTGCAGACAGAGGTCGGATATCAGACGACAGAGGTCAGATTTCAGTGGCCCATCACCAAGGATCACCAGATGCCATTTCTCTGTGTTCTGGCCTTCGACATCAGACATTTGGCGATAGCGCGCATAGGCGCGCAGCAATGTCCGCAAGTTCTTTTTCTCAATGAATCGGGCTGAAGCAAGAAAGTAATTCTCCGGCAGCCCATACTTTTTTCGAATTTCGTATTTCGAATTTCGTATTTCGAGAGCGCGCTGCGCAAAGTGCTCGTTGTCCACAACATCATACCCAGTAAAGACGCGCTCTCGTGGCATTCCAAGTTCAGCGAGATAGTCAACATGACGTTGACCTCCTACGAGCGCGGTAGAGTACAGACCGACAGTCTGTCGCTTGATCATTTCCTTCCACCACGTGCGAGGTTCGTCCTGGCGAGCGCTCTCAGACATTACTAGCATCGGTATCCCACGACGCACACAACAATGCGCGGCAATTAGCGATCCGAAATTGTTCCAGCCGTTAACCGCTACTACATCAGGCTTCGCCTGCTTCAACGCCCACCCAAACGCTCGCCGAAGTTGGGCCTTCGCCGGGTATTGGTCTGTTGCTTCCGGAAACAGAGAAGCCTTGTGATAGCGGGCAGGAGAGTCCGCTCCGCCCCACGCATCGTCTGCCTTAGCTGACCATTCAATGCCGGTCACCGACAATCTGTCGGCCGCCGTGTTAAGTCGCGCATGGTGATAAGGACCAATGTGATGAAAAATAACGGCGATGGCAGGCTTGCGCTCCATTCGAATGTTACGCGTTGGCGATGCCCCAGTATCCTGGGACGATTCCGCCCGGCGAAATGTCTTCAGTTCGAAGACGTTCTTCCACGGCAGCTTTCAACGCAGCGAACTCCAGCTTGTCTGCCGGCACTGAACGCGGGTCAAAGCGAATTACAGCCTTGTTATCGCCACGGCCGTACCCGAAGTCCTCGACAAACACAGCGAGGGTTCCCTGCTGATGCTTTGGCCCCGCATAGACGCAGAAGCCATGGCCGACATTATCATTGGCGAACTCGGCAGGATGCCATGAGATCCTCAATGCCTCGTTCGATTCGTTATGCCTCTTCAAAATAGTCGCTATCGATCTTCTTGACGCTGTAGGCATGCTCTTCCGCGACGCCGATTCCATGCTCGATCATTAATTCTGCCAAGCGGCGACCATCGATCAGAATGATTTTCTGGTGAAGTCCAGCTGCGTACTCGCGCGCGTTTTCGTGAAACGCGCTCGTGGTGATAAAGATACCTTTTGCTGCTTTTTTTCCCGCCAGAGCGCCGACAAAATTTTGAATCTCCGGTCGGCCAACGTTGCCTTTCCAACGTTTGGCCTGCACATAGATGACGTCTAATCCGAGCCGATCCTCGTTGATAACACCATCGATTCCTTCATCTCCGACTCTCTGAGTCACCGCGGCTGCTTCCTTCCGTGAACCGCCGTACCCCATCGCGACCAGCAAATCGAGGACGACTTGCTCGAAATGAAACGGATCGACGTTTGCGAGTTTGGCGCGTAAGTCACTGATTAGCGTCTCTCGTAATTCGACGAACGCCGATTCAATCTGTTCTTCGGGAGTGGTCTGATCATCTGCGCCAGGCTCGGGTACAACTTGCGCTATCGGTTCCGCTCTTCTTGCGGCTCTACGCTCCCTCATCTCGGAGGCAAATTGCCTGAATGGCTCGAACTGCATCAGAACGGCACGCGTGAATCTGCCGGGCGGATTTGTGGCGAGGAACTTTCTCCCTTCCTCAGTTATCTGGAGCGTTCCTTCTATCGGATTTGTGGCCAATCCTGCTTTTCGTAAGCCGAAAGCAGCCCAACCGGTCCTGTGCTTAATGTAAGTCGCCCGACCACTCGGAAGCATTTGTTCGCGCTCCTCCGGGGTCAATTTGAAGTGGTCGGCCATTTTCTGGACAAGCTCGGCTTTCGGGTGCTCCTTCCCGTCGCTCAACGCTTTGAGCAATGGCAGCATGATTTCGTCGTATTTCGGAATTGGCATCGCAGAGAGTCTTAGATTTTCGGCGGCTGAATGCAATCCTCAGTAACAAAGTCAGCGTGATCCTTCGGCGGTAATGGCAATCCCGGCGGCGTAATTTTCTCACCAGTTTTTTCTTTCGCGGCGCAGGCGACATTGAGTTCGAGCAGGAACGCAAGTGGATCGGCAGTGGCGGGCATTCCGTAAGCGGCGCGAACGGCGGCATCGAGTCGCGCATGTGCATCGCGCAACGGATTGTCGCCCGGTTGTTCCAGCGTGCGGTAAAGATTGCGCAGCGAGCAATTCAACTTCTGCATCGTCTCGCGTCGCAACGCCCGCAACGCCACCGCCGCGTTTGCCACTGCTTTGATCTGTGCACGCGTCGGCTTCTGCGGCCAAGAGAAAGTGTCGAATACGGTATCAGAAGTGTACCGGAAATCGGCTTTCAGAGTAGAGCACTTGGCTCGAAACCAATGAAAGTGGATGCCGCTTTGTAGAATTCCAAATGAGTAATCGTCTGCAAATGGAAACACCATCGTCGCGCCGTCAGGATGAATTCTGCTGGAGATAAACTCAAAGATTGGTCTCTTCGTGACGCGCGGACTCATGATGTACCGCGGGAGCTCGGCAATGGCGGACATCGTACCGGGCATATAGTCACGGAACTGCCACCAACGTTCAGCCATTCGTGACCACCGCGTCTTTTGCTTTCCGGTTTCGTGCTTCTCCCTTTCCGCTCTCGCCACGACTTCGTGCATGACGTTTTGCTCCACGTGTCGCCAGGGCACTTCATAGCTGCGTGCCTCAAATTGATCGCGTTGCGCGAAATCGATAATCCAGCGGGTTGGACCATAATTCTCGACGAGATCACGGCCGATCATGTACGGAAAGATGACTTCGCAGTTGCGCGGAGCGGAGCGAATCATCTCCGACGCTTCGCTAGATGATAGAAAGAACCCGTCATTCACAGGGTTTTGACCCTGAAAGCATCGTTTTGGCTTTAGGTTCGCTTCAAGTGGAGACGCCGCTGTTACGTCAGTTGCACTTGAAAGACTTGGGCCAATTCGTGAGACCTCCTCCACCTTCCATGGACTCTCTGCATGATCGCCAAGTTGCGTCATCAAACGTTTGGCACCGTCTTGTTTTCCCTTGATCCAGTTCACGATCGAAACATGGACTGCCGCTTCACCACTCCAGACTTCAGACGAGACTGCTTCGGTAATCGTGCCGCCGTTCGCCACGATGTAGTCCAAGCTAGCTTCGCGGGTTTCGCCTTGTCTCACAGTGTTAGTACCAACAAGTCCGGCTCGTCCGCCTTCCGGCAACGCGTCGTGAGCCAACCGAAACCAATGCGTACACAAGTCCGCCATCTTCGCCACCTCAGGAAATCGCGCATAGACCTTACGCGCATAGTCGTAGCCGTACTCTTGCGCGAGGAATCGCGACCCTAGATAGGGCGGATTCCCGATGATCGCGTGGGCTTTCGGCCATTCGGTGAAGAGTGCGTCGGCGCAGATGATGTTTTTGTCGAGGTTGTCGAGTGGAAGCGGTTTTTCTTCGATCAGCAGTTGATCCGTCTCAGCGAGTTTTTGCGCTTCGATGAATTCCAATTCTTTCGCGAGCATGAGCGTGACCTTGGCCAGCTCGACCGCAAGCGGGATGATGTCGATGCCGAAGAACTGGTGAAGCGAGATGGCGCTTTCGAGCGGCTCACGTTTGCTCACTTCGCGCAGGCGCAAAAGGATGTCGCGCTCCAGTCGCTTCATCTCGCGATAGGCGATAAAGAGGAAATTCCCGGAGCCACATGCCGGATCGAGCACGCGAAACCTTCGAAGCTCGGCAAGCGCTTTGCGCAGTTCGCCGACGTTCTTGTCCGCTACCTCAATCCGCTCGCGCCATGGGCGGACGATTGTCGGCCCAACAACTTTCCGAATATCAAATTCGCTGGTGAAATGGCCACCGTAGGCGTGGCGCTCTCTCTTATCCATACTGTCTTGAAACAGTGTTCCGAAAATCTCGGGTCGCACTTTGCTCCAATCTTCAGCCGCAGATTCACAAAGGCGGTACGCTTCAGCGCTCTTCAATTCGATTGGTTCGACGATTTCGAACAACCCGCCGTTGAAATGCTGCACGCTTTTGTAACGACCAGCAGGCGCGGTCTGCTTTGTCGCCATCTGCCGGAACAACCCGCCGATCAAATCGTACGAGCTTGCACCTTCGTCTGCGCATTCGTGCAGCAGTTCGCTAACGAGTTGCTCTGGAAGCAAACCGATGTCTTCCGCGACGAGCGCGACGAGTAGTTGCAGGATAAATCGCTGCGCACGTTCGCGATCTTCACCTCGATCCACGATTTCCCGGAATACGGTCGCCATTTGGTCAGCGGCGCGGCGAGTGACATCGACCCAGTTATTGCCGAAGATCGGTTTCTTCCAGATCGGGAAGAGAAAATTGAACGAAGAGATGTTCTCCGGCAATTCGGCGGTCTTGATGCGATCGACTGGATCGAAAAGCTGCGTGTTAAAATCGTAGATCCAGAACTCATCGAAGTTGCAGAGGATTACGAATGGCGGCCGCTTTGGAACAATGTACGTCCAATAGTCGAACGCCTGGTCATAATGTTTCTCGAGATTTTCGCCGCGCGATTTCATTTCGATTAGCACGCGATCAGGCCAGAGAAGATCGGCAAACTTCTTTCCGCCTTTTGGCTTGGCACCGTTGCCCTTGATCAATTCGAGCTGCGGTGAGCCGGGTTTCTTCGCCACCCGAAACTCAAATGTCGCGCCTGCTTCAATCACGCCATCATGGCCGAGTGCGCGGAAGAAATGATCGAGGAAAGTCTGTGCCTCGCTCCGTTCGTCTCCTTTGAGCGATTGCGTGAACTGAATGAACTCGTTCAGCGAATGTTTTAGATCTTCCTGCATTTACCGGGCGCAAACATTACTCGAAATCGTTTTCGATGAGAAGCACCGAGAGAGAAGGCTGGGAATGGGTCTTCTATTGCTTTAAACTTGCAGACCTGCGGACATTACGTGCAGGATCAGATCGTGAACAACGCCCTCCGATCGTTCTTTTTGTTGGTTGCCGCAGCAACAGTCCACGCTCACGTAGGTGCGAATAAAGATGCTCAGATTCCGGACCTGATATCACGGATCGACGCCGATAATTCCACCGTGCGATTGACTGCGGTCAACACTCTCGCTTTTGACAGACATCTAACCACACCAGGAGTTGTTACTGCTGTAGTAAACCGCTTGCAGCAGGCAAAGGACAAGCCGCTCTCTGAACAGGGGGAGATTAATTGCCTAACTATTCTACACCGTAGACGCGGCGACCCATGGCCAGCAGACCAGTTAGCGGCTGTAAAAACCGCAGTCGATCGAATCAAATCGCGCCAGCTCTCGAAAGATGAGGAGTTTGCCGTTGGTGAATTGAGCTCGATCCTGCCTCGCGTGCGTACACTGCCGCCGGCCGGTCCGCCGCCGTACCGCATGTTCATAACCGTACCTCCCAATGAGACGTTCACTATCGACGACAATGCTATCTATTTTAACGAGCTTGAGCTCAACGATGGCAGCGTGGTCAAAATTAATCCGACACAACGGAACGTGATTGTAGCGTGTGGGAAGTTGACGTTGCACGGTAGATCGACAATCGACTTGACTCCAGTTATGCCGCCTCCGCCAAAGCCGCCGCCAGCCGGACCTGAACCACCCCAGGCCACTGGCGAGGAGGGTCCTGGAACTGTGGTTCCGGGCGGCGCCATCGTCCGACGGAACCCGAGGACCGGCGCGGATGGACCCGCCGGTAGCCCAGGACAACCAGGTGCCGACGCCGTAGGTTTGGTCTTTCTGACGCCACAGGTCGTAGCTACCGATGGATCGCTCTGGATCAAAACGGATGGCACACTGGGCGGACCTGGAGGCGACGGAGTAAAAGGCGGCAAGGGTGCCTCAGGCCCAAAAACCGCGTTCTCAAATCCTGACGGTGGATACGGTGGAGGTGGTGGAGCAGGTGGGCCCGGTGGCCGCGGAGGAAATACGGCTTCTGTATTATTTAAAGTTGGAAATGACCTCATTCGGTCGACACAAGCTAATGGATTTTCACCGAGCAGCCGGCCTCCCAGTGCCGATACTCCTGGCACGATTGTGATCTCCGGCGCACCGGGGGCTGGCGGACCCGGTGGCAACGGGGGCGAAGGTGGGGACGGTGGTGAAGGGCATGAAGGAAGCGGCCCCTTCACGAGTGACTCGAAGGCTGGTCCTCCAGGCGGACACGGAAACCCGGGGCCCAATGGTCCTCCCGGAAACTTTGTTCCTTAGCGATCAAGGATCACGCGCAGGCGCGGCGGGAATGCGCTGCGACCCGGGCGTCACGTAGCATGGCCGGGCGGCGGACGGTTTCACCTGCCCGGCCGGGTGATGGCTACTCAAGCGGGTCAACCTAGACCGAGTGTTCTGAGAGGGCTTGGCGATTGATCACGCCGTAAGCCGGCATTTGATGGTCGTGTTCGTAAGCTGCAATCGCCCGTCGCGTTTCAGGACCGAGGATTCCATCGATGGCACCGTGATAGTACCCAGCGCGAGCGAGACGACGCTGCACCTCTACAACCAGCTGCACATTGCTGTATCCATTGTCGTTGTAACCGTAGTAATCGTACGGGTAGTACGAATAGCCATACGGATAGAAGACGGGAAAGCCAAACGCGTCGATGAAGACGAACCTCCGATTGCGGAAATGGCGAAAATGGTGGGTGCCCGTCATTGTCCTTGACGTAAAACGCGGCGCTGGCCGTGCTGCGGCGGATCGCGTCATCATCGGCGAGCTGGCTGTAGCGGCAGATGTAACGGTCGTAGTCAAGCTCAGCGCTGCGGCTCCAATTAGCGGTAGTATGCATTTTGTTTTCATATGATTGGCCTTTCTACTAATTGCACACCGCGTCGGCGCCGGGAGTTGTTGATGAAAGGCGACTGGAAAGTAATGCGATTGTTACCTTGCTCGCGGCGCGCTCAGCGGTCGCGCCCTACCAGATGCCGCGTTTGCTATCTGGTTGTTATTGGCAAAGGCGGAAATCGGCTGGGAGCGGGACGTTCCTCGCAATCGCGACGCTTGAATCGCGCATGGGATCATTTGCGCCGACCTTTGCTGGCGGCGGCGAGGCAATTGGCTGCTGGCCTTTGGCTTTGAGCGAGTCGTTTAACGCGGGCAGGTCTTTCGCGAGCAGTTGGTCGAATTGTTTTGTCACCTCAGCCAGCTCACGTTTGAGCGCATCGATGTAGGCGATCTGATATCCGCCGGGTTTGCCTTCGTAACTCAGAATGGCGCCGTAAAGCTGGTCGGTGTGTTCTCGCAAACGTTCTTCGCCCGTGATCGCGCCGCCCTCAGTGGTGGCGACGATTTTCTTGCGCATGCCATCAACTTTTCCGTCGAAGTCGGTGACGTTTTTGCGAAGCGGATCACCTTCCGGAAGTCCTGTGGCGCTCTGTGCCAACCCTTTTCGCAACGCGACAATCCGGCCCAATAGCGCACTCTCGTCTCCGAATAGAGCATGGACTTTCATCGCCGCATCGAACTGCGCTTTGCGATCTGCTTCGCTAAATTTTGCGCGGTGATCAAGACCGATGGTCAATTTTGTTTCCGAAACTTTACCGCCCTTCGTCAAACGCACCATATACACTCCCGGTACGAGGCGCGGCCCGCGCGTTCCCGCGGAGGCAATCTGCGCAGCAGGCGGAACATGCGGCGGTTTCGCGCGCATCGCCCAAGTCACGCGATTGAGACCGGGCCGTCTGCTGGCCGGCAATTCGTCAATGACGCGGCCGGAAGCGTCGAGCACTTCCAGCTTCAGTTTTCCAAAGAGATGGCGCTCGCGCTGATAGTAATTGATCACCGCAGCGTCGGGCGGGTTATCGCCGACGAACACCGCATCGCCATTGGCCCAGCCGCCATTGCCTTCAATTCGCTGTTGCACGGGACGCGCTGAAACGAAAACGGCATCCTGAGCCAAAAGATCCGGGGTCAAAGCGCGCAGCGGTGTGATGTCGTCCACGATCCAGATGCCGCGGCCATGCGTCGCCAGAACCAGATCATTGTCGCGCGGATGAATCGCCAGATCGCGAACGGCGACCGCTGGAAAACGGTTGCCTTTGAATTGTGCCCAGTTTTTGCCGCCATCGATCGAGACCCAAAGCCCAAACTCTGTGCCGAGAAACAGCAGATCGGGTTTCACCAAGTCTTCCTTGATCACATGCGCGTAACCGCGAACGCCTTTCACGTCCTGCGGAGTGACCAGCGGCGTCCAGGTTTTGCCGTAATCCGTCGTCTTGAACGCGTAGGGCGCCATGTCACCAAAGGTATGCCGATCGAACGCGGCGTAGGCCGTGCCGGCGTTGAAGTTGCTCGACTGCACCCAATTCACCCAGGAATTCTTCGGCAACCCGGGGATATTGCCGGTGACGTTGGTCCAGGTCTTGCCAGCATCGCGAGTGAGCTGAACGTTGCCGTCATCCGTGCCGACCCAAATGAGCCCCTTTTGCTTGGGAGATTCGCTGATGGAATAAATCGTGGTGTGCATTTCCGCCGACGAATTGTCCACGGTGACGCCGCCGGATTGTTCCTGCTTCTGCTTTTGCGGATCATTCGTGGTGAGGTCAGGCGAGATGCGTTCCCAGTTCTGGCCGTGGTCGCGTGAGCGGAAGAGAAATTGCGCGCCGATGTAGATGGTCCCCTTTTCATTCGGCGAGAGCGCGATTGGTGTGTTCCAGTTAAACCGGAGTTTTTCGTTATAATTCGGCCGCGGCTTGATGTTGCGCGGCTGATGTGTCTTTCGATTTACCCGGCCGATCTCGCCGCCCTGGTATTCGGCATAAATATAATCCGGATCCGCGGGATCAGGGAACATCCAGAAACCATCGCCGCCGTACATGTTTTCCCACTGCGCGTTAGTAATGCCACCCGGATACTGGGACTCGCCTACCCACGAACTGTTGTCCTGCAAACCGCCATAGACGCGGTAGGGATCGTTATCGTCCATGCTGACGTGGTAAAACTGCGACACCGGCAGATTATTTCCTTTCCACCATTTGCTGCCGCCGTTGTAGGAGTACCACATTCCGCCGTCGTCGCCTACGAATACGACCTGTGTGTTGGTTGGGTCGATCCAGACGTCGTGGGCGTCGCCGTGCGCTCCTTGAAAACCGCCCACCACCGCGAAGCTTTTTCCTCCATCCTCGCTGACAATCAGTGAGCCATCAGGCTTGAACAGGCGGTCTGGGTTTTTCGGATCGACAATCAAATTCGCGAAATAAAACGGACGCCAAACCATCCATTGGCTTTTGTCGCGCTTGTCCCATGTCGCCCCGCCATCATCGGAAACGAACAGCGCGCTCTCAGGCGATTCCACAAACGCGTAAACCCGTTGTGCATTCGACGGCGCAACGGCCACCGCGATGCGGCCGTATGGTTTCTTCGGGAATCCTTTATTGGTGTCAGTCGTGATCTCCGTCCACGTCTCGCCGCCATCTGTGGAACGAAACAGGCCGCTGGCCGAAGGCGCCGTGGGACTTTCGCCACCGGAGCGGTATTCCCAGCCTTTACGCCGGAAATCCCACATGGCTGCAAACATCACGTCAGGATTTGTCGGATCGATGGCAATCGCAGTGCACCCGGTGGAAAGATTGCCGCCTTTCAGAATTTGCTTCCACGTTTTGCCGCTGTCAGTCGTCCGGTAAACACCGCGATCCGGCGAATCGCTCCAAAGCGCCCCCGGCACCGCCACGAAAACTGTGTCGCTGTTCTTTGGACTCACCACGATCTTTGCGATGCGCTCGGAGTTTTCCAGACCTGCATGTGTCCACGTTTCGCCGCCATCAGTTGACTTATGAATTCCCTCTCCAATGGAAACGGTGTTGCGTGTCCAGGATTCACCGGTCCCGACCCAAACATTTTTCGAATTCTTTGGATCGAGCGCGATAGCACCGATGGATTGCGCAGGCTGCTCATCAAAAACAGGGCGAAATCGCGTGCCGCTGTCGTCGGATTTCCAAACGCCGCCGCTGGCCGCGCCGACAAAGAGCGTGATCTTGCCTGAGGGTTCTCGTGTTGCAGCGATGGCCGAAATGCGACCGCTCATGGCTGCAGAACCAATGTTTCGCGCACCGAGACCGGAGATGGTGGCGGAAGTAAAAGGCCTTTCCTGAGCATCGACAGGAGCGGCCCAAAGAAAAAGCGATGCTAGGATGCATCGCGCTCCAAAAGCACTGCGTGCGAAATCAAAAAAGGTTCCGATGCGGTTTTGCGAAAGCGTTGGGGTTGTACGAGCGTCCTCACGTCGCTTCTGGTAATTCAATATTCTCATAGATTGATCAGCGCTGGGGTTGGGGGAGACTTATTTGGCCAGGAAAATGAAATATAGTGTCGTCCACCGGCACGTTGGCTTCGACCTTATCGATGATAATCTTTCTCTTGTCAGGATCTCCTTTGCGGCCGGACTCGATTGAGGTCGGAATGAATACGCCAGCCGTTTTCTCATAATCTCCGAGGTCAGTCTCAACTTCCTCGTACGCGCCGTGCCTGGTTCGCTGAGTTAGGATGCGGAACTCGAGGAAGTGATCCGGATCGAGATAGACAAAGCTCACGTCTCCGTTTTTGCGCACCACTTTTAGTTTGTGCGCTAGCGTTCCGTCTACCTCTTCGGTCCCGAGATATTCAATAGTGCTTCCCTTTTCCTTCCAATCCACGAGCGGCCCATCGATCTCCGCCTGCTCCTGTAATGCCTTCAGATCGTCCGCCGACATTCTTTCTGGGTCTCTGCGCCCAAAAAACGGTGAGACTCTCCAGCCCTCTTTTCCGTCGTACGCCTCGATCTGGGTCATGCCCTGAAGCGCTCCTTCCGTTCGCACTTCGCCCGGTCGCTTTTTCGTTTGCAGATAAGCGAGTTGGATCTGGCCCTGTTGCACCAGCATTTTGCCACTCAGACGCAGGGATTGCAGCGCGTTCAGCGCGTCGGCACCGCCCTTGGCTTCGATGTTTTTGGAAACCAACTGATCGACAGTCGCCTGATTTTCATTTTGAGCGAATCCTGCGGTCACCGAGAGAGCCGCAGATACAAAGCAGATTATAAAACGTAGATGCATATGAAGTTTGCGAAGTGAATTTGAGACAAGTGTTACCACCGATATGCAAAGCGGGGTCTTATGCAAGCGGTGGCGCTTTCCTGGAATTATTTGTTTCTTTAACCTAACGCCCCAAAGGCCAGACCGAGGCCGTACGTGACGACTGCGACGATGATGCCGATCCACGTCATCTCCAAGCCGGACGCCCACCAGGATCGGATGGTGATCAACGATTTCAATGCGCCGACAGCAAAGTGGGCTGCCAAACTGATTCCGAAAGAAATGGCTACCGCAGTCATGCCGCCGGAAAAAAAGAATGGGATAATTGGTACAAATGCGCCGATCGCAGTGGAAATGGCAGACGAGGTCGCAGCAGTCCATTGATTCGGAAATCGATGCTCGGACAAGCCGAGCTCACTTTGCGCCATGGCCTGCACGAATTGCTCCGGCTGCTGCGCAAGACGCTCCGCCATTTTCTGCGATTCTTCTGGAGTGAATCCCTGCAATTGATAGAAGAGCGACATCTCCTCGATTTCTTCTTCCGGATTTTCCTCTACTTCGGCACGCTCACGCGAAATCTCCGCTTCATAAACTTCTGCCTCGCTTTTTGCGGCAAGGTACGCGCCCGCGCCCATCGACAGCGTCGAAGCAAGCATTCCTGCCAAACCTGAGATCAAAATGTAATGTTGCTGGTTATTCGTCGCTCCAGCCACGCCTGAAACAATTCCAAACACCGCGCCCAATCCATCGTTCGCGCCGTAAATTGCGTCGGCCACCCAACTGCCCCCTCGCCCGTGCCAGCGTTCGCGTTTTAGGATTTTGTCCAGCGCCGTGCGCGGACTCACTGGTGGCGCCATTGCGCTCAGAGCTCGCGCATGCGCTTTTTCTTCGAGCACGCTTTTCCGTAAAAAT
>QHRD01000200.1 GCA_003220005.1 Verrucomicrobiota bacterium
CACAGACGACGGTGGCAAAACCTGGAAACCAATTAATCGCGGCTTGCATTCACAATTTCTTCCAGATCCAACAGCGGAAGTTGGCCATTGCGTGCACCGGATCGCCTTTCATCCATCCTGCCCGAACACGTTGTTCATGCAAAAACATTGGGACGTGATGCGCAGCGACAATGCCGGCGATTCGTGGCAGGAGGTCAGCGGAAATTTACCAACCGACTTCGGATTTCCCATCGACGTGCACGCGCACGAGCCGGAAACGATTTACGTCGTGCCGATCAAGAGCGATTCCGAGCATTATCCGCTCAAGGGCAGATTGCGCGTGTATCGGAGCCGAGCAGGCGGCAACGAATGGGAGTCGCTCACCAAGGGCCTGCCGCAACGCAATTGTTACGTCAACGTGCTGCGCGATGCGATGTCGGTTGATTCGCTCGAGCCGTGCGGTATTTACTTCGGAACGACTGGCGGCCAGGTTTATGCATCGGCCGATTCGGGGGACAGATGGAAGGCAATCGTGCACGATCTGCCGCCAGTGCTTTCTGTCGAAGTGCAAACGCTTACATGAAGCACCAAATTCCAAGTGCCAACATCCAGAGAAATTCCAAACATCAAACCCCAATGAAAGTGGGAGGGGCCTTACTGCCCCGAAGATCGCGGCACTAAGACTGCTCCCACACTGTTGTTTGGTGTTTGGTGCTTTTATGGGCTTGGACGTTTGGAGGTTGAGATTTCAAATATGATTCGCGTCATTCTTCCGCCGCATCTGCGCACGCTCGCCCGCGTGGACGGTGAAACTGAACTGGAGGTTAAAACTCCCGTGACTCAGGGTTCGGTGCTCGACGCGCTCGAAGCGAAATATCCGATGCTTCGGGGAACGATACGCGATCACGTTACGCAGCTTCGCCGGCCAATGGTTCGATTTTTCGCCTGCGGCGAAGATTTATCTCATGAATCGCCTGATGCTCCGCTACCGGATGAGATCGTAAAGGGATCCGAACCATTCGTGATCATCGGGGCAATCGCTGGTGGTTAGAAGAAGACACGGCGCGCCTGGCGTGCAAGTGACGCGAACAATCATGTCTGCGTTCCCTCTATTTGCAGACAGGATTGTTTGCTTCACATAATCTCGATATTCTCCCGCGATGTCTGTGAAGAAGCGACGAGACGGGCCGGCGAAAAGCCCCCCGCATTTGGGAAGCGCGATTAGAAAAGAATTTGCGCTTGCAATCGCTTTGGGAACCGCAGCGCTCTTTCTTGCAACTGGAAGTCAGTTGGTCGAAATCGTAGCGCACCCCGTCGCACTGATCGTCGTCTTTCTCTGGCTCTTTGCTATCATTGTTTGGTCGGCAATTTCTGTTGCGCGCCATGCCGACTGCCTCGCCATCAAGTTGGGTGAACCTTACGGAACTCTAATTCTCACGCTATCGGCGATTAGCATCGAGGTCGTTATGGTCTCGACAGCGATGTTGCATGGCGAGAATAATCCGACGCTCGGGCGCGATTCGATTTTTGCCGTAATGATGATCGCGCTTAATGGCTTGGTGGGGCTGTGCCTTTTGCTGGGCGGGCTGCGTTATCGCGAGCAACATTATAATCTGCAAGGCGTCAATGCATACCTGAACGTGATCATGTCGTTGGCCGTGCTCGGTCTGGTGCTGCCGAATTTCACTACTACCACGAACGGGCCAACATTTTCCACCGAGCAGCAGATCTTTCTCATCGCGATGTCGCTGCTGCTCTATTCGATTTTTCTATTAATCCAGACGATGCGACACCGCCGCTACTTCATGGATTCCAGTGACAACACAGCGAAGACGAGTTCGGCTCATCATTCGTATCAGACGCGCTCAACGGCGTTTCATGCGACGATGCTGCTGTTGTATCTGGTTGCCGTTATTTTTCTGGCGGAAAAGTTTGCTATCCCATTGGACAACAGCATCGAGCGATTTGGCATGCCGCAAGCCTTTGGCGGCGCAATTATCGCTGCTCTGGTGCTTGCGCCAGAGGGAATAGGCGCCATCGAGGCCACTTTGCGCAATCAGCTGCAGCGCTCGATAAATATTCTGTTCGGATCGGTGCTGGCCACCATTGGGCTCACAATTTCCGCCGTGCTGACGATTGGACTCGTCACGAAACGATCGGTCATACTTGGCGTGCAAGGCGGAAATCTTCCGCTGCTGCTGTTAACGCTTGCTGTAAGCGTGGTTACGTTTACCAGCAGAAAAACAAATGTCTTGCAGGGCTGCATTCATTTGCTGCTGTTTGCTGTGTTCGTGCTGTTGATTTTTGCGCCGTGAGCGAGCGTCGGCGCACAGGCTGCAAGCCTATCTTCCGAACATCTTGCCATTACGACAGCCTGCTAGACTTCTCTGTGCATCACTACCGCGTCCGGCTTTTTTTCCGCGACCTTGAATCCGAACCGCTCGTAGAGGCGCAACACTGGTTTGCCAGCTACGAAGCTTAGCGAAATCGTTGACTGTTCGGGATTGGCGCGGACCAACTGTGTCAGCAGGGCTGCGCCGATGCCGTGCCGCCGATGCTCCGGTTTCACTGAAAGAGCGAGTTCCGGCGCCGCGTGAGTCTTATCGGTCGGTCGCCTGAGCCATACTGCGCCCAATAGCGACCCATCCTTTTTGTCATGCGCGACAAATCCAGTGTCCCCGGCGCGGCCCCAGCCTTCAACGTAACGGGAGAACTCCGGCCGGCGCACGATGTCGCGTGGAGGCCGATCCTT
>QHRD01000201.1 GCA_003220005.1 Verrucomicrobiota bacterium
CGACGCACAACCTGATTCTCCGGCATCCAGGCTGGAACAAACTGGTGGGGATAATCGCCGATCTTCCTAATTTGACGCCGGGCGCGATGGGTTTCCGGGTTTATCATTTGAAACATCATTCGCATCAGGGCGCCTACGAATGGGACGCCGACTTGGCGAACCATTGGGAGGCGCGCCTGGTGGGCAACAAATGGTATTGCAAGGCGATCTGGCTGATGTTCTTTCCGTTCTTTCAGTTGACACGGCCGCCGCGACTGAAGGCGATCAAGATGTGGGACCGATGGTTCTCCACGAATCTCGCGTGTGCGGTCGTGTACGACGTAGCGATCGTTTATTTCTGCGGCTGGGCTGGTTTCTTGTATCTCGTGTTCGCGTTTTTCTTCTCCATTGGTCTCCATCCAGTGGGCGCGCGTTGGATCCAGGAGCATTACACCTACGATTTCGACCAGGAGACGTTCAGTTATTACGGGCCAATCAATCGGGTGGCGCTGAACATGGGCTATCATAACGAGCACCATGATCTGCCGTCGATCCCATGGAACAATCTGCCGAAGCTGCGCGCCATGGCACCCGAATTCTATCAGAATTTAAAATATCACTCGTCATGGAGCCGGCTGTTGTTCCAGTTCGTTTTTGACAAGCGATACAGTCTGTATTCGCGAGTCGAACGAATGAAAGAAAAAGCTGGCTCTCAGGGGACTCCTGAGCTGAGAAACAGTCGGGTCGGCAACCTTGATCTCAGTGCGCGGCCGATTAGATTTTAGTTATGGCGGAGCGACTTTACGTCTCGAACAAGAATGAGACGGTTCGAATGTTCGAGAGAGATTTCATGGAATTCTTCTCGCGGGTGCATCCCGCGACTCCGCTGGTTCTATACCTGCCGGTAGTCGGCTACATGTTCTACCTGGCGCTGTGGCAACAAAAGTTATCGTTCTTGGTTGTCGCAGGATTTTTTTTTCTAGGTGTTTTGCTCTGGACGCTGCTCGAATATCTCATCCACCGGTACGTATTTCACTACGAGCCCAAGACGCGCGCGGGAAAACGGCTGCATTACGTTATTCACGGCGTGCATCACGATTATCCAAATGATGCACGAAGGCTGGTCATGCCGCCCAGTATCAGCGTCCCGCTTGCTTTTCTTTTCTACGGCGTGTTCCTGCTAATGTTCGCGCGCTTCGCATCGAGCGCGTTTGCCGGGCTGGTTTTTGGCTACGTTTGTTACGACATGCTCCACTACGCAACGCATCATTTTCCAATGAAACGCGGCATGGGCCTGTGGTTAAAGCAGTATCATCTTCGTCATCATTACAAGGATGACCACATGGGATACGGCATCAGTTCGCCGCTTTGGGATTACGTCTTTCGGACCACGCGAAAGTAGCTGACATACAGCCCGCAGGACCGTGGCGACAGCGGTGGCCACAACTGCACTAAAATCTTGTCCTGAAATCCGAACCCCGCTAGATTGGCTGCCCCGACACGGAACTCCGCGGTATGCAGATGTAGCGGACAACTTCGTAAGGAATCTGGTGAAGTACAAAATTGTCAGTTTTGCTGGGAAAGAGCGTTCCTGGAAAGGTGGGAGAACGTAAGACAATGCACACCTCGATGAACGACGACCCGGCAAAGTTTAGTCTGAGTAATTTCCTTGCGGGCGAAAGCAACGACCCGCTCCAAGCTCCGGCGAGCTTTACAAACTGGATGCGTCTCTGCGCGTGGGCGGCTGAATTGTATGAGCCTGAGCTTCTCGCCAGCGCGGATGCGCGTACGGTGATCGATTACGGCGGGAAACCGCGGCCGGTAATTAATCTCTGCTCGTATAATTATCTCGGCCTGGCCAATCACCCCGAGGTGTTGGTCGCGGCGCATGAGGCTCTGAGGACCCACGGAATGGGGGCGTGCGGGTCGCCCATGCTCTCAGGAATGACTGATCTGCATCGGGAATTGGAACGGCGCGTGGCGAAATTTCTCAAGCGCGAGGACGCCATGCTTTTCAACAGCGGATTTGGCGGCGCGCTGGGCACGATCTCCGGCCTGCTTCGCAAGAGCGACGTGGCCCTTCTGGACAACCGTTCGCATCTTAGTCTTCGCGATGGCGCCGTGCTGTCGCGATGCCGGACGGAGAAGTTCGAGCATAATGATCCCTCATCGCTTGATGCTGCATTGAGCCGTCAAAAAGCGCGGCGTCAGCTCGTGATTGTCGAGGGCATTTACTCCATGGACGGCGACTTCGGCAACCTGAAGGAATTACTTGCTATCGCGGAGTCTCATGGCGCGAGCGTTTTCATTGACGAAGCGCACTCCATGCTGGGCTGCGGTGAACACGGTCGAGGAGCAGCCGAGCACTTTGGCGTAGAAAATCGCGTCCCGCTTGTCTATGGAACGTTCTCCAAAGCGTTTGGCGCGCTGGGCGGCTTTGTCGCCGGCTCGAAGGATACATTGCAATATCTGCGTTTCTACGCGCATCCTTATGTTTACTCCTGTGCGCTGCCGCCAGTGGTGATCGCGGCCATTCTGAAGGCGCTCGAGCTCGGCACCAGTCAGCCGGAACTGCGCGCGCAACTTTGGCAAAATGCGGATTACTTTCACGCGCAACTTCAAAGCCTCGGCCTCGACACTGGAGCATCGACAACTTATGTGATGCCCATCGTCATCGGTGATCGCGAGCGCATGTATCGGCTGGGGCACGAACTTCGCCGGCGCGGCCTTTGGGTTGCCCCGGTCGATTATCCGGCTGTGCCGCAAAATCGAATCTGTTTTCGTGCCTGTGTGACCGCCAAGCATACGCGCGCGGACCTGGACGAAGCCCTGAACATTCTCGCCGACACGCTGGTCCCGGCGATGCTACAAAAGCAGAGCGCCTGAGTTCTTGCGCCAAGCAAATTGACGTCTCAACCGACAGAGATCTCGCATTCGCGCGTCGCAGCCAGCTACAAAGCGCGCGAGGTAGAGGGAGTTCTCGATTTGTATTTTTACAGGCCGATCGGGTTGCGGTTGGCCGAGTTTTTCGAGCAACTCAAGATGACGCCCGCCGGTGTGACATTGCTCGGCGGCATCTGCGGCGTCGTCGCGGGACACCTTTATTACTATCGAGATTTGCGCATCAACATCGTGGGCATGATGCTCCATGTTTGCGCAAATGCGCTCGATAACGCGGACGGTCAGCTCGCGCGTTTAACTCAGAGGGAAACCCGCAAAGGCCGCATTATTGACAGTGTCGCCGATCATTTGGTGTTCGCGAGCATTTACGTGCATTTGGCTCTGCGATGTTTCCTCGAAGATCCCTCCCCAGCGATCTGGCTTCTTGCTCTTGCCGCTGGAATCAGTCACGCCTTGCAAGGAGCAGCGGCTGATTATTACCGCAGTACCTACCTTTACTTTGCAGCAACCGGAGCGCGCGTGGGATTGGACTCCTCATCCGGAGTCCGATCAGAGTATCAGAAGTGCAACTGGCATCAAAAACCGTGGGACAAACTTCTGCTTGCGCTGTATTTGAATTTCACTCGCCAACAGGAAATGCTGGCGCCGCATCTGAAAAAACTGCGGAACGCGGCGAGCGACCTGTTCCATGGCCAAATCCCAGGCTGGTTACAAGCACGTTATCGAAATCTGGCTGGGCCAATGCTGAAGTGGTGGGGGTTGCTCATGACGAACACGCGAATGCTGGTTTTATTTGCGCTCCTGCTCATAGGCCAGCCGATTTACTTTTTTTGGTTCGAGCTCATTCCCCTTAATCTGTTGTTCGTTTATTTGATTTTCCGCGAGGAAACCATGGCCGAGTCGATGCAAGAAATTGCCCAAAAATGGAGAGACTTGGCCTGAATCGCCGTCTGAGCTCGTGTCGGATATTGAAGTTTCAGAAGTAACCACGCGCCGGGAGCGCAACGCGTTCATCAAATTCCCATGGCAAATTTATGCCAATGATCCGGCGTGGGTACCGCCGTTAATTATCGAACGAAAAGCGTTTCTCGACCGCAAGCGACATCCGTTTTATCAACATGGCGACGCCGCGTTATTTCTGGCGTCCCGCAGTCGCGGGAGCGAAATCGTCGGCCGAATCATGGC
The DNA here is from genome assembly GCA_003220005.1 of Verrucomicrobiota bacterium. Classification (GTDB taxonomy): domain Bacteria; phylum Verrucomicrobiota; class Verrucomicrobiia; order Chthoniobacterales; family UBA10450; genus Udaeobacter. The sequence continues at coordinate 4,066 of QHRD01000201.1, forward strand.
TAGCGATGATCCGAATTATAATTCACTGCACCAATCGAACGTCGGCTGTTTCGGCCTGTTCGAATCCATCGACAATCACGAAGTAGCTAGTGCGCTCTTTGAAGCTGCGGCCAATTGGCTTCGCATGAAAGGACGAACTGAAATGATGGGACCGATCGATTATTCAACCAATTACGTCTGCGGCTTGTTGATCGATGGATTCCAGTTTCCACCCACGATATTGACCGCGCACAACCCGCCGTATTGTCAGCGCTTGATCGAGAGCTGCGGGTTTGTTAAAGCGAAGGATTGGTACGCGTGGTGGTTTGCGGATCCGGCTAAAGCCGTAGCGCATTTGCGGCGATTGGCCGCACGTTTCAAGGCACGTTGTCCAGCCACTATTCGCACCGCAAATCTCAGGAATCTCCGCGATGAAAGCAGACGGCTTCGCGAAATTTACAATCAAGCTTGGGAAAAAAACTGGGGCTTCGTGCCGTTCACAGAAGCGGAGATTGAGTTCATGACCAACGAACTAAAACCGCTGCTGGTGCCGGAGTTTGCCTGGATCGCCGAGGTCGAGAACGAGCCCGTCGGATTCATCCTGGCTTTGCCAGACATCAATGTGATCCTGCGCGATCTCAATGGGCGTTTGACTCGCTTTGGGCTTCCGATCGGTTTGATCAAATTGCTGTTCCACAAGAAACGCATCCGCAAAGGAAGACTGATCGCGCTCGGTGTGGTTGAGAAGTATCGCCGCGCGGGAATCGCCGAAATGCTGGTGCTGCGAGTGATCGAAGAAACAATGATCAAGCGCGGGATCACCGGTGAGCTGAGCATGACGCTGGAAGACAATTTCATGATCAACCGTTTCCTCGAAGCCATCGGAGCTGACCGCTACAAAACCTATCGCATCTACAGCAAATCCATCGCCTAGGCGGACGTTGGATCGATGCGATTTCAAAGAAAAGTCCCAGCTGCAGCAGTGATGGTTACCATTCCCACTGGCAAATCGCTTCGTAGCGCGAGTTTTGACTCGCGGTGCGCGACCTGCGAAGTTATAGGAATATTCTGATCGATCCTGAATTTCCAAAAGGATGCTGACCTCATGAGCAAGCCACAAGACGGTTTCATTTCCCGATTTTTGAATCGGCCGATTTCGCGCCGCATCACGCGTGTTCTTCTCAAGTTTCCAATTCGCCCCAACGCATGCACGATAGCGATTTTTGTGTTGCCGTTGGTTGCAGCCGTGTTCCTGGTGCGCGGCGATTACCTCAGCGTTGTCATTGGCGCGGCTATTTTTCAAGTGTTCAGTGTCCTGGATGGCTGCGACGGTGAAATCGCGCGCGCCAAAAACTTGGAATCGCGATTTGGGGAGCATCTGGACAACTTTTGCGATTTCCTGGCAAGCCTGCTCTACGTTCTGGCGCTTGGTTGGGGGCTCCATCGTTGGACTGAAGGAATCATTTGCGCCGGCCTGATTACCATCAACGAATGGCTCATACGATATAGCACCGGTGGAATGTGGGCGGATTCGTCTGCGTTGAATGAGTCCTTCTATGCAAGACACCATGGAATGATCGAGCATTCCGGTTTGATCGGTCTGGGGGAACAATTTGTGTGGTGGCTTTTCCAATTGACCAAACGAGACATGGCTCTCTTCGTTTTCTTTGTTCTGGCACTACTCGGCTACTCTCACTGGATTTTGAATCTTTGGACAATCGTTGCCGCTGCGAGCGTGGCCCTCAGCGGGATTGCCGCAATCAGGTTTGGCTTTGCTAGCAGTGACGTTGTTGTGGACGAGCCCGGTTATGACGTCGGCTCCCGGGAAGAAATAACGTCCGATCTTACTTAACGGAACGTAACACGCGCCGGGTCATCTCTTGCTCGGCCCGTTGCAGCATTCGCGGAGTATCCACATCCTGCCACCAGCTCTCGCGTATATCGATGGCACGGACTTTCTCATCGCCGGCCATCAGTCGAACTGCGTCAGCAAGGCTGCAATCGTTCTGGCTGTTGTCGGACTTCGCTCGCTCGAGATAGCCGAAGATTTCCGGCGGGCAAACGAACAAGCCGGTATCGATCGCATCGTAATCCCGCAGATCTTTCCCGATACCGGTGACTTTGTTTCCGCGCATTTGGACTTTCATCGCATCAGGTAGATCAAAAATCGAATCGAGTTTTCGATCCACTGCGATGTTGAGCAAACCAGGACCAAAATTATCAAGCAATCGACCGATCATCGCCTGATCGAAAAGATGATCGCTCATCGTGAGGAGGAAAGGTGCGCCGACTTTGCCGGCAGCGGCAAGAAGCGAGATGCCATTCTGTTTTCGCCAATCGCGATTTTCGATGAAGGACGCGTTCACGCCGGAAGGAATAAGCTGCTTGACCTGTGCAATCATGCGCTCGCTTTCGTAGCCCACCACGAAATGGACGGTTTTGATTTTCGCGCACATCAAGATCTCCAGAGTGTACGAAATCAAGGGACGACCTAGCACCAGCACAAACGGTTTCAGAAAACTCTTATTCAAGCCTCGCAGACGCGACTGCCCGCCCACCTGCTCGCAAACACTTTCGGAGTAGCCTTGGCGAAGGCGGGAGCCCTCGCCAGCCATCAAAATCACTGCGTCGGAGACAGTAATCATCAGCATTTGTAGGGGACGCTGTCAGCTTCCCTTACAGGAAGGCAAAAAGTCATATGTCGTAATGCCTTTTTAGTCCCCACAGACGAACGCGCTGTGGAAGAAACCTGAAAATCATCGGCGCAATTTTGGATTCGAATACATTGCCCACTGCTATTCGTGGCGGTGGCTGCACAGCGTTGATTAGTTTGAGAACATGCCGCGCGACGAGATCCGGGCCCGGCGCGTTTTTCATGGTGTGCTCGACGATTTCCCATGTTTTGGCGATTTTTGCGTCGTAGACCGAATCCGTCTTGGCGCTTTGGATGACGCTCTGGTTAAACTCTGTCGAAATATCGCCCGGTTGAAGATCGACAATCCGCACGTGCGAATCGCCTAACTCGAGCTGGATCGACATGGTAAAGGCGGCTAGGGCTGCTTTTGCGGCGTTGTAAGCCGCCATGAACGGCACTGGGAGCCGGGAAGCCAACGAAGTGACGTTAATGATCAAACCTTCACCGCGTTTCTGCATGTGGTGAAGCGCGAGCTGCATCAATTGGATTTGACCAAAAACAAGAATTTGAAACTGGCTCGCAATCGTTTCCATCGGAAGCAACTCAGCGGGCCCGAAGTGGCCGGCTCCGGCGTTGTTGATCAAAACGCCAAAGTAACCAGCTTCAGTGACTGCGAAACTGAATGCCTCTTCGACGGACAGTTGATCAGCCAGATCGAGGCAGACGGCGTGCCATCCCGGTAGTTTCGGGATGCGTTCCAAGTTACGCGACGTGCCCCAAACTTCGTGACCTTCTCCAACGAGTAGTTTGGCAATGGCGAGCCCGATGCCAGAGCTAGCACCGGTAAGTAAAACTTTTTTCATTTGAGAAACCGTTCCGCGGGAGGCGAAGCATTGCCGGTTGCCACGTCATTGATTCCTATTTTAACTATCGCTCCGATGCAAGAATGTCCTGCACAGTCATCTCGCTATTGTGCGCGTTGTGCTAAAGAGTTCTGCAATTCGCGCATCCA
>QHRD01000202.1 GCA_003220005.1 Verrucomicrobiota bacterium
CATCTGCTTGCACTCGCGATCGATATGCCGAGTATGAGCGATCAATACTTAAAGTTTCTCTGCGATCAGATCGAGCCGGGGACAGGGATCGTCCCGACGATTGACAGCCGCGCCGAGCCGTTGGCGGCGATTTATCCCCGAGAAGCAGATGCCGATTTTCGTCGCGCGCTGGCGGGTACCGATTTTTCATTGCAAAGCGTTGTCCGCCGTCTGGTTAAGAGTGGAAAGTTGCGCGAGGTACACGTGAAAGACGATGACACAAAATTGTTCTTGAACGTGAACGCGCTTTCCGACGTGGAGTGCTGTAACCACGGCCCTGTGGGCCGTACCGCTCGCGCAAATCCGTGACCTGCATGACCGGCGCACGCCGGTGGCAACAGGAAACTTTCACGCTAATGAAAAGCGCTCTTGCAAATCCGCTGCTGCTGATCGATATGTCGGCTGCGATTTGGGATGGTGATGAGATTATCAATCTTGCGGAGCGCAGCTTTATTTTTTTCTGTTCCGGCGTGTGCGTTTGCCGGCATGAACGTAGTGAACCTATCGCATTACGACATGATGCGACCGGATTCCACTGCGATAAAACGGCAAGGCGTCGTCGGTGTGATTCACGAAGCCACGTACCCGCCTTTCGCGCGCGACCCGAAGTATGTGGACCGGCAGATGGGAGCGCTGCAGGCGGGATTGCTTTGGGGCGCGTATCACTATGCCAATGCAGGCGATCCAATTCGGCAGGCTGATCATTTTCTGAGCGTCGTTTCAAACGCCTGGGCTCAGGCCGATCCAGGAACACGACCAAGCGCGGGCGTCTTGCTGGTGCTCGACTTCGAAAAGAACGGTCATTATCCCGGCGGTACAATGCGTCCTGACCAGGCAGTTGCTTTCGTCGAACGAATCCACGATCGCACGGGTGTGTATCCCGGCGTTTATTCCGGCGAATACCATCTTAACCAGGTGCTAAATAGTCCGAGAGTAAGTCCTGCGCAGAAGGGAACGCTGACGAATTGTTGGTTGTGGATTGCGAATTACCACAAGGAGCCGCGCGTAACCGCGCCGTGGAGCTATTGGGCTCTTTGGCAATACTGCGGAGATGGCATTTGTGGTCTTCCACGATCGGGTTATCCGACGAGGATCGCGAACATTGCGAGGGCGGAACTCAACGTATTTCGCGGAAACCAAAGTTCCCTCCAAGAATTCTGGCAACGACACGGATGGGACCCCAGAGCAGGGAAGCCTCGCCGGGAGCCGGAGCGAACCCTCGCCGCGGACCTTTAAGGCGCGTAAAGCGGCCACTCCATTTCCAGCCGGAAAGAGTTCGGGCTTGGAGACTCTCGCTGCTTACTTTTTGAAACCGCGTTGCGTCGTAAGATAAACCGCAAAGCTTCCAAGCCAGTGTCCGCCTTCGTAATGCTCACCAGTTACTGCTGCAAGGCCGGCGCGGCGATGCTCCTCGGCCGCCGTGGAGAGCGCGTTACGCCGCAAGTCGCTCGGAAGAATTACTGAGGCGATTCCTTCCATCATCCACGCGCGGCTCAGGTTTAATCCATCGAGATGCGCGAGCTTCGGATCGCTCGGATCGGGCGAGGTGACTGGTTTCAACCAATCGACATTCTTCATCGTGGGAATTTGCGGCAACATCCGCTTCGGCCAAACACGGTGACAGGAAATCTTCACCGGACGGTTCGTAGTTGATCGGGCAATCCTTATCGGAGAAGAAAAACTTTCTCGCTGAGCCAGCGACCAGCCTCGCGAAAGAATCATTCTTTGTTGAGCGCGCGTAATCGAGCATCAGTCCGAGCCCGAACGCCGTTTGGTCGTGCTCGCCGATTCGCACCGGATGCGAAAGTTTCGGCAGCCAGTTCTCTAAGCGCTCAACCGCTGCATCTTCAAGTGGACGCAAGTTGGCTGCCATTTCCCGCGCCTGATCATCATCCCACTCACGCAGCTCAGTGCATAATTGCAGCAGCCACGCAAGTCCGTACGGCCGTTCGAAGCTGGCGCGACCTTCGCCGCGAATATATGCAGCTTCCTGCTTCAGATTCTCCGCGGTCAGGCTTTTGCGCAGCGCATCGCGCGCCGCCCTGGCAAACGATGCGTTTGGAAACGTCCGCAGCAATCTCACCAGCAGCCAATGACCATGCACCGACGAATGCCAATCGTAGCAACCGTAGAATGCTGGGGTGAGCTTTCGTGGAGGCGCGACGTCTTTGTCGCTGTTCAGCACATGGCTGATCTTGTTGGGATATTCTTTCTCGACACATGCCAGCGCGAGTTTTGCAAAGCGTTCCGCTGCTTTCTCATCGAATCCTTGCGCAGTATCCTTCTCCTCCGGCGCAGCGCTGATTAACGGGATTAGAATCAGCGCAAAGATGAACGGCTTCACTCCCCTCAATCTGCGCATTTCGTGCTAGCGTCCTGCTCCGGCGCCGGCCGCTCCTTCCGCTTGGGCGATATCGGTCTCAAGCTTTTGCTTGCTGTCCTTGGCCTGCTGATCGAGTTCGTGGAAGACAGCTTCCTGCGATGCGGTTGGCCGGTCGTAAGACAAGTCAATTTCCGCCGCCAGATATGCGAGATGGTCCCGTAGCCTGGTTCCGTAGAGAAGGTCGCCTTCGCTCGATCTAATGGCCATCGGCACAGTACTTTCAATATCGCGGTTGAGAGCCGCGAGTGCGCCGGTGCCCCGCGCGTCGGTCATGCCGTGGTTGGACACGGCCTGCTGTAGCTTGTCCCGCGCGGCGAGGCCTTGGTTGATGGCTTTGTTCAATGCGTCAAGGTCTCCATGAATCTGTAAATCTAACGCCAGGCGCGCTTCCAAATCCTGTTGGGTAGCGTGAAGCCGCGGATCGAGAGCGACCTCAAAATTCTGTTGCGTTTTTTGTCCACCATAATCAAGCACAACTGAATACGTCCCTGGCACAACGACTGGGCCCTCCACGGAATCCTCCAGTCCGCCTGCCGCGATGGGAGTGTGATAGCCTGCGACCTCCGTCGCAGATGGATAACGCAAATCCCACTGGAGCACATTCATCCCCGGCTCGACCGCACCGAGCTTCGCTTCCTTGTCGCGAATCTGCTGATCTGCGGGATCCTCGCTGTGGTCCACGGGAGGACCAGCCTCTTCCAGATGCATGCCGACCTGTCCTGCGCTGGCCTCTTCTTTCTCCTTTTTTTCCTTTTCCGTTGCCAGATGCAAAGGGAAGCTGCGAATCACTTTCCCGTGTGCGTCGGTGAATGAAAGGGTTGCCGGAGTCTTGCCATCGTAGTCCTGAGGAACGTGGAAGAACACGGTTGCGCCGAACGGCGGGTTATAACCGGCATCGGGCGGCCGTCTCTCGTCGGGATCGGGAAGACCGTAATCGTGAGTCAGCCAGGCTTTTTGAGGCGCAAACAGGAGACTGGCGTTGGATTGCGCGGCAGGGTTCTTTGTCAACTGCTCGAGGAGTGTCAGATTATCGAGCACCCAAAACGAGCGCCCGTGAGTCGCAGCGACGATCTGACCCTGGCGCGTGTTGATAGCAATGTCGCGCACCTGAACGACTGGCAGGTTCAGCGTAATCGGCTGCCAGTGCGCGCCCGCGTCAAAGCTGCAATACACAGTACTGCGCGTGCCGAGGAACAACAGGTTGGATTGATCCGGGTCCTGCCGAACGTCGAACACAAACTCATCTTGCGGCAAACCAGCTGTAATCGCGGTCCAATGCTTGCCCAAGTCGGTGGTCCGGAAGACGTACGGCTTGAAATCGTCCCACATATAACGCCGGGCGGTGAGGTAAGCAGTTTGTTTATCCGTGTGTGACGGCTCGATGCAGTTGATCCACGACTCAGGCAACCCCGGTGGAGTGACCTTTTGCCAGTTCTTCCCGCCGTCCGTGGTTACGTTGACGAGACCGTCATCTGATCCAGCCCAAATTAGATCGCCATCGAGAGGCGACACAGCCAGCGCCGAAACAAGCGGATAGACTTCTGCTCCCGACTGGTCGAGATCGATCGGGCCGCCGCTCGGTGCTTCCGTGCTCGGCTCATTACGGGTCAGGTCGGGCGAAATTTGTTTCCATGTCGCGCCGTTGTCGTCGCTCTTGAATACACATTGGGCGGAAGTCAATAGCTGCTTGGGGTTCGCCGCTGAAAACAGAATGGGACGGGTCCAACCAAAGCGGTATTTGAGTTCGCCTGACGATAGGCCTTCTTGATAATGCGGCCATGGGCTCACACTTCGGTATTGGTGAGTGCGCTCATCGTACTGCAGAAAGATGCTGTAGTAGCCGCTGCCATAGGTAATTTGAGCGTCGCCCGGTTGCGGCACGGTAAAAGTGCTCTCTCCGTAGGCTGCCCGGTGCCAGGCACTGAAGGGAATCATTCCCTCGTTGTGGGCGCTCGGCCCTTCAAACGAACCTTCGTCCTGTTGCGCCCCGTAGATGTGATACGGGAACTGATCGTCAAGATTGACGTGATAAAATTGCGCGGTGGGCTGATTGTGTTCGGTGCTCCATGTTTTACCGGCATTTCTTGAGACGGTGGCGCCGCCGTCGTTCCCTTCGAGCAAGATCTGGGTGTCGTCCGGATTGATCCATACCACGTGATTGTCGCCGTGGGGCGTACGCAGCTTGGTAAATGTTTTGCCGCCATCATGTGAAACCCACAACGCATCTACTTCTGGCGCGTACACGGTGTTCGGGTCCTTCGGGTCCACATAAATCGTCATGTAATAAAAGGCGCGCTGCCGCAGCTTCATTTCCTGGTTGACTCGCGTCCATGTCACGCCGGCGTCGTCGGAGCGGAAAACGCCGCCGTCTTTTGCCTGAATGATGGCATAGACAACGCCCGGTTTGCTCGCGGCGATGGACAAGCCAATGCGTCCAAGAACTCCCTGCGGCAGACCGGGATTACGGGTGATATTGGTCCAGTGCGCGCCTGCGTCGGTGGTCTTGTAAATACCGCTGCCAGGGCCGCCGCTCGAAAGCCCCCACGGTTTGCGGACCGCCTGCCACATCGTGGCGTACATCACACTCGGATTTCCCGGGTCCATCACCAAACAGATCGCCCCGGTGTCATTATCCACGAACAAGATTTTTTTCCAGGATTTGCCGCCATCGGTGGACTTAAAAACGCCACGGTTGGGATCGGGCGCGAACACGTGCCCCATGGAAGCGACATAAACAACGTTGGGATCCTTGGAGTCCACGAGGATTGCGCTGGTCGAGTGCGTATCGCGCAGCCCGGCATACTGCCATGTCTTGCCGGCATCGGCAGATTTGTAAACGCCGTCGCCTGGAATGACGGTGTTGCGGATGTCCGCTTCGCCTGTGCCGACGTAAAGAATTTTCGGATCAGACGGCGCTACGGCTATCGCGCCGATGCTGGCACTGGGTCCCGGCAGCTTGCCATCAGTGATGTTTTCCCATTCGGAACCGTCCGAACTCTTCCACACGCCGCCGCCCACCGTTCCAACGTAGAAAAGGTTGTTGTTTCCCGGCACGCCGGCCACGGTGACAACTCGCCCGCCGATGTAGGGCCCCACGCAACGCCATTTGAGCTTTCCTATCAGCGCCTGGGGAGGAACAGGCTCTGCGCCTTGAGATCTCGCGAGCGTGGAGAGAAGAAGCGCAGTTGCAACCAGAACAGGAAGGGTGCGAATTTTCATACGACTAGAAGGATACATTTGATAATTTTTCATTGGACGTTGACCATTCGACGTTGAGCGTTGGACGTTTTTAGATAAATCGCAACCTCTTATGCTACGTATCCACTTCTTCGTCATTTGCGTTTTGCTCGCGCTCGCGCAAATCACCGTCATGTCTGCCGCCGATCTCAAGGACAATCCGCTCGCGATCGAAAGCGCGCTGGCCTATCACTACCCGCCGTTCGATAAGATCAAGGATGAGCATTTTGTGCCCGCGATCGAAGCCGGAATGCGCGAGCAACTGACGGAAATCGACCCGATCGCGAATAGTTCTGACAAGCCGACGTTCGACAACACGATCGTCGCACTCGAACGCACTGGGCGGTTGCTGGATCGCGCGCAGCGGATCTTCTCGAACCTGAACGCGTGCGACACAAACCCGACCCGGCAGAAGATCGAAAAGGAAATGGCGCCGAAACTCGCTGCGCATCGAGACCAGATTTTCTTGAATCCGAAATTGTTCGCGCGAGTTCAGGAGCTTTACGGCAACCGAGATAAGTTCGCCGCAGCGAATCCGTCCGGTGGCGGACTGGGACTCGACCCTGAGTCGGCCTATTTACTCGACCGGTATTACAAAGACTTTGTGCGCGCGGGCGCGAAACTGTCCGATCCCGACAAAGAGAAGCTGAAGAAAATCAACGCCGAGCTGGCGACGTTGCAGGCGCAGTTTGAGCAAAACGTGCTCAAGGAACGGAATGCGTCTTCGGTCATCGTCGATCGCGAGGAAGAACTCGCGGGCCTGACAAAGGACCAAATGGCTGGCGTCACCGCGGCGGCGAAAGCCGAGCACAAGGAGGGCAAATTCGTCATTCAACTCCAGAACACAACGGGGCAACCGTTGCTCGGCTCGTTACAGGATCGACCTCTGCGCGAGCGGATCATGCAGGCGTCCCTCTCGCGCAACAGCAAAGGCGGCGAGTTCGACACGCGCGACATTGTCCTGCGCACCGCCCAATTGCGCGCCGAGAAAGCAAAGTTGCTCGGTTATGCGAATTGGGCGGCGTATCAGCTCGAGGACCAAACCGCGCACGACGTTCCGACCGTGAATAAACTTCTCGCTAATCTAGCGTCGCCGGCAGTGGCGAACGCAAAACGCGAAGCCGCCGACATGCAAAAGATTGTCGATCAAGAAAAAGGCGGCTTTCAAATCGCAGCGTGCGATTGGGATTTTTATTCGGAGAAAGTGCGCAAGGCGAAATACGCGTTCGACGAGTCGCAGCTGCGTCCGTATTACGAGCTCAACCACGTCATCATTGACGGTGTTTTTTTTGCCGCTGGAAAACTCTACGGGCTCACATTCAAGGAGCGCCATGATCTGCCGGTTTATCAGCCAGACGTGCGCGTGTTCGACGTTTACGATCGCGACGGCAAACCGCTGGCGATTTTCATCGGCGATTATTACGCGCGGCCATCAAAGCAGGGCGGCGCGTGGATGAACGCTTACGTGCAGCAGAGCGATCTGTTCGGCACGAAACCTGTCGTTGCGAACCATCTAAACATTCCGAAACCGCCGCCTGGTGAGCCGACGTTGCTCACACAGGATGAAGTCCGCACCGCGTTTCACGAGTTTGGTCACGCCCTGCACGGCATGTTTTCGAACGTCAAATATCCGCGCTTCAGCGGAACGAGCGTGCCACGGGATTTTGTCGAATACCCGTCGCAGGTGAACGAAATGTGGGCGCGCTGGCCGAACGTGCTTAAGAATTACGCGAAGCATTACAAGACAGGCGAGCCGATGCCGCAGGCGTTGCTCGATAAAGTCGAAGCCGCCGAGAAGTTCAATCAGGGATTTAAGACCACTGAATATCTTTCGGCGTCACTGCTCGACCAGGCCTGGCATCAACTGAATCCAAGCGAGATTCCGAAAGACGCCGTCGCATTTGGAGCTGACGCGCTGCACAAGGCCGGTGTCGACTTTCCGCCGGTACCGCCGCGTTACCGCATTTTTTATTTTTCACACGCGTTCGCCCACGGCTACTCAGCCGGCTATTACTCGTATATCTGGAGCGAAGTGCTCGACGCTGACACGGTGGAATGGATAAAGGAGCACGGCGGCTTGAAACGGGAGAACGGCGATCGCTTTCGCGCCATGTTGCTCTCGCGGGGCGGATCGGCTGACGCTCTTGGACTGTTCAAGAATTTCGTCGGGCGCGATCCCTACATCGAACCGTTGCTAAAGCGGCGCGGGCTCGATCGCGCACCGGGCTCAGACGACTCAAGAGTGCCAGCTCAACCGCCGGCACGTTGATTAGAGCAAGTTGAATAGAGCCGCTGTAGCCACGGCCCTGCGGGCCGTCTCGCTACTGTGAAGAGTCCGACCCCGACCGGCCACAGGGCGGGGGCTACAATATTTGTCAAATTGCGATAGAGCAGCGCGGCTCCTCAGACTTCTGACGAATTGCCGGTGGAATTGGCGCTTCAATCTGTTAAATTTCTAACCCCGGTGAGCAAAGGCCCGAACACAGCCGCACAAACAGCCGCGCCAAACAGCGAGAGAGCCGATTTGCGCCCGGAAAGCATTCAGGACGCGGTGATCCGGCTCGCTGGCAATTCGCAGGACGGCATTCAAACTGCCGGCGCATTTCTCGCACGGCTCGCTGGGCGCAGCGAGCACGACGTCATGACGTACATGACGATCCCGGCCACGATTTCGGGTGGGCCATCCATTTTTCAAGTGCGCATCGGTTCCGGCGAAGTGCTATCGGCCGGTGACGAAGCCGATTTTCTGGTTGCGTTTTATCAGCATAGTTACCAGGACCATATCGGATTTCTGCGCGAGGGCGGCGTCCTGCTTTACGATTCGGACAACGTAGAGCCGAACCTTGACGATAAACGTTTCTTTTATGTCGGCGTGCCGATCACTGGCCTCACAGTTGAAGCGCTCGGCGGCACCGCGAAGGACAAAGGCAAAAATATTTTCGTCCTTGGTCTGATCTCAAAAATTTTCAATCTCGATGTTGAGAAGCTAAAAAGGATCATCACTGAAAAATTCGGCGGCAAAGACGAGAGCGTGGTCAACACCGCGTTGATGGCGTTCCAAGCCGGTTACGCGTATCCCGTGGGCAACGTTCTCGCGAAGCATTATCGGTTCGAGCACATCCCAAGAGCGAGCGGACGCGCGCAGATCACGATGGACGGGAACCAGGCGCTGGCCTACGGACTGATCGCGGGCGGCGTGCGCTTCGGCGCCGGTTACCCGATCACGCCGTGGTCGTCCGTGATGGAAACGCTCCGGCGCGAGCTGCCAAAGTATGGCGGGATTTTTGTCCAGGCCGAAGACGAACTGGCATCGGTCTCGATCGCGCTCGGATGTTCGTACGGCGGCTATCTCGCTGTGACGGGCAGCGCTGGCCCGGGGATTTCGCTCAAGGCCGAAGCGATTGGTTGGGCGTCGATGGCCGAGATCCCGATCATCATTTGCAACATTCAACGCGGCGGGCCGAGCACCGGTTTGCCTACCAACGTCGAGCAAAGCGATTTGCATCAGGCGATCTTCGGCAGTCACGGCGACAGCCCGCGCGTCGTGCTCGCGCCGGCGAGCGTGGAAGATTGTTTCTACCTCGCGATCGAAGCGGCTCGGATTGCGCGCAAATACAGCACGCCGGTTTTCATTTTGAGCGATACATCGCTGGCCACGCGCATCGAGGCTTTCGACGAGCCGGATCTGCCGAAGCTGATGCAGAATTCAAAACCGGACTTGACGCCGCGACAGACGCACAAGCCGTATCCGATCGATCAAGTCACGCAGCACGTTCCGCCGGGCACGCGTATTCTCGATGGCAAATACCCGCTTCTCGCCGGACTCGAACACGACGAGATGGGGCATCCGACCGGTAGCCCGAAGTTGCACATGGCCATGACCGCAAAGCGCCGCAACAAATTGCGCAAGCTCGCCGAAGAAATTCCAGTGCCGGAAATTTATGGCGATCAGGAAGGCGACACCTTGCTCGTCGGTTGGGGTTCAACCTACGGCCCCATCCACGACGCTGCGAAGATGGCGCGCGAGAACGGCGAGAAAGTCGGCGCGTTGCATTTGCGTCATCTCCATCCGCTGCCGAACGGTCTTGAGAAAATTTTCGGGAAATTCAAGCGCAGAGCCCGCTATTGCGAACCGAAAATCACCAGCTTCACCAAGACCGACGGGCTCACGTTCCGTGTGAAAGAAATTTTGGACGGGGTATTCAAGGGCAAGTCCTTCCTTGCGCGACACATCCCGCGCGAAGGCGCCGAAGTCCTTCACGAGGCCGGCGCGGAAAACGTGAAACACTTGAAGGAAGTCGTGCCGCAGGGCGTCGGCTAACGTCCGCGACAAGCGGCGAGCCAGGTGTAGAGGCGCTTGTGCCAAGCGCCTGTACAATTTGAATTGTAGGGCGTCTGGGTCAGACGCTTTATTTTCCTGTTTTCCTTGCTTCCAGGTTATTTTCGAGTCGCGGTCCATTGGGCCACATAAAATTCTTCAGCGCGTACAGCTCTAGTGCGAACGGAATGTAACCGCCATACCCGAGCAGCGGCATTTCGAAAATTTGCAAAAACGCCAGGCCCGGGATGTGATAAATCCACTTGGGAAACGAATAGTAGTTCCACATCTCCCAAAACAAGCCACAAACCAGCGCGCCAGCTGAAAGGGAGATAACTGTGCGCCAATCGCCGTCGCGCAGTTCCTTCAGAAAATAGGGGCGCCGTGTCCAGTAATTGATCGGCTCCAAGATGAACACGAGCGCAATCCAGGTAAACGGGTAAAAAATTTTCGGCCAGATCAGCATCGCTGAGAGCATTGCCAGTCCGATAATGAGGAGACCGACAAATACGTGCTGCGTTGCAGGCACGCGCTGGGCCGACGCGAACCGTTTCATCCAACCGAAGCTGCCTATTAGCTCGGCAGTTTCGAACACTGCTGGAACCACGACTGAAAATGAAATCGTCGAGAGCAAATTGAACTGGAGTGGCGTGAACAGATCGCGGCCAAGGTATTCCCAATTCGCAGTGCGGACATTGATCAGCTCAAACAACCACCACACCGGCGCAGAAAGCGCAAAGAGCAGCACAAAATTTTTACGGGAACGCGTCCAGATCGAATCACCCACGCGCCGCTGCACGAGAGCATCGACAATCAAAATATATCCAATCCAGAGCGGAAAGAACAGGTAAGCTGTGCGCACGCCCGGCAGCGTCCAGTTCAGCGGCCAGCAAACCGCGCCGACGATAAGGCCCACCCAGCCGCGTGCCGACCAGCGAGATCTGTTGTGACCCATCTCTCAATCACTCGCGTTTTCCACGCGCTGTGGTAGACATTTATTGAGATATCGACGTTATGAGTGAAACAGCAACAGGCAATGGAGACGGTTCCGGTGTAGAGGCGGTCGCCGCGGCGACCGCCATCGCAGAATCGCCACGCGAAAAATTAACTAAAAAGGCGATCACCGCCGATCATCCGACATGGTGTCCCGGCTGCGGCGATTTCGCCGTGCTCGCAGCGTTTTACAAAGTCCTCGAGAAGCGCAATCTCGAACACGAAAAGATCGTTACTCTCGCCGGAATCGGTTGTTCATCGCGCTTCCCCTATTTCGTCAATGGCCACGGCGCGCACTACATCCACGGCCGCGCCGTGCCGCTGGCCAGCGGCATTAGCCTGGCCCGGCCCGATCTCCATGTGTTCCTCTTCGGCGGCGACGGCGACGGGTTCTCCATCGGTGGCAACCATCTCGATCACGGCGCGCGCAAGAACATCAACATGACCTATTTCATCATGGACAACTTCGTCTATGGTCTGACCAAGAAACAAACCTCACCCACGTCGCCAATTGGGTTCAAGAGCAAGACCGATCCCACCGGCGCGATCGATCAACCGGTCAACCCGATGAAAAAATTGATCGCCGGCGGGGCGACGTTCATCGCGCGGACGCACGCCGCGAACGTGACTCACATGATCCAACTCATCGAGCGCGCGATGGATCACCAGGGCTTCAGCGTCATCGAATGTTTGTCTGAATGCGTCGAATTTTTCCCGGACGTATTCGATCCGGCCAATCCGAAAAAAGGCGGCAGCTTTGAAGTGATCCAGGAAAAAAAATGGGACAACACACCCGAGGACGAACTCCGACACGATGTCACCGACGAGCTGGCCGCATACAAACTCGCGCAGTTACCATT
>QHRD01000203.1 GCA_003220005.1 Verrucomicrobiota bacterium
GGCGCATCACGCCGATGATCTCGTTGAGACCTTCCTCATCAATCTGTTCCGCGGTGCTGGGAGCGCCGGTCTCGTCGCGATCCGCGAATCTTCCACTCGCCGAATCGATGACGTCGAACTAACAATCGTGCGACCATTTCTTCCTGTCTGGCGCAAAGAGATCGATTGCTATGTGAGGGAGCACCGGCTCAGATTTCGTGAAGATGCCTCGAACAAAAGTCTCGACCCACTTCGCAATCGGCTTCGTCATCGGGTCATTCCGTTTTTGGAAAAAGTACTCGGCCGAAACATTCGTCCGACGATCTGGCGTGCCGCTGCCATCGCAGTAGAAGAAGAAAATTGGATCGATGGTCAACTCCCCGAGTACAGCGACGCTGAGCTTTCCGTCCCGCAGCTCCGTGCATTACCTATTGCACTCCAGCGCCGGGCCATTTTAAAATGGTTGCGCGCACAAAACATCTCCGAAGTTGGCTTCGACGTGGTCGAGCGCGTTCGTTCGCTCGCTGAGCGAGAAGCCTCAATCGCCAAAGTGAATCTCCCCCGCGATCGCCATGCGCGCCGTCGCGCGCGAAGAATTTTCATCGAATGACTTGTAGAGGCGCTCGCCGCGGCGAGCGCCCGGCGGCTGACACAGCCGCCGCTACAATATCTGTGCAAATCCGTGTAATCTGTGGCTAATGCCTTCTGATATCCGCGTTCGTTTCGCCCCCTCGCCTACTGGCTATCTGCACATCGGCGGTGCGCGCACGGCGCTGTTTAACTGGCTGTTTGCGCGGCATCACGGGGGCAAATTCGTGTTGCGCATCGAAGACACTGATATCAAGCGAAACACCGAGGAAGCGATGGCAGCCATTTACGACGGACTGCAATGGCTCGGCCTGAATTGGGACGAGGGCCCGCACGTCCGCGGCGAATTCGGACCGTATTTGCAAAGCGAGCGCACAGAACTTTACGCGAAGTACCTGAAGAAACTTCAAGACACCGGTCACATCTTCGATGATCAGGGCGCGCTGCGATTTCGTTCGCCGCGCGAGCACGTCATCGTGGATGACATCGTGTGCGGCAAAATTGATTTCGATCTGAGCAATCCAGCAACGCATCCCGATATGACCATTCGCCGTCCCGATGGCTCCTGGATTTTTCATTTCGTGAATGTGATCGACGACCTCGAAATGAAAATCTCGCACGTGATCCGGGGCGAAGATCATCTCTCCAACACCCCAAAGCATATCGAGATCATCCGCGCGCTCGGCGCGACGCCACCGCACTACGCACACATCCCGCTCATTCTCAACCGCGACGGAAGCAAAATGAGCAAACGCGACGAAGGCGCGCGCGTGGAGTACTACATCCGGCGCGGTTATCTCCCGGCGGCCGTTCGCAATTATCTTTGTCTGCTGGGTTGGTCGCCAAAAGATAATCGGGAAAAAATCGACCTCGACGAAATCATTCGGATTTTCGATTTGAAAAACATTGGACGCAGCTCAGCCACGTTCGATCCCGACAAACTGCACTGGCTTAACGGCGAATACGCGCGTGAGCTCAGTGACTCCGAGTTCTACGGTCTTGCTGTCGCGAAGCTGGGATCGAGTGGTGTAAACCTTGACAAATTTCCGGAGACCTACGTGCGCGCGGCACTGCAAACGTGCGAAGGCAAGATCAACACGTTCGACGAACTACCGGCCTACTGCGGATTCTATTTTACCGACGATTTGAATTACGATCCCGAAGCCGTCACGAAACAGTTTACGCCTGAGAACAAACCACGGCTCAGGGAGGTTAGCGATGCCCTTCGCACGCTTGAGCAATTCGATGCTGCCGGGATCGAAGCGACTCTGAAGGCCACGGCGAAAAAGCTCGGCCTGAAAGTTGGCGCGATCGTGCATCCCACTCGGCTTGCCGTGACCGGCAGCAACGTGGGACCGAGTCTGTATCACTTGATCGAAGTTCTCGGAAAAGAAAAAGTGCTGGCACGCATCGATCACGCGCTCGCGACATTCTAACATGTTGTCCTCGCGACCCAGCTACTCGCAACCCTTACGCGCCGCCGCGGCTTGCGTGTGTGGCGTGTCATCCAACCAGAGATCCTTGGTCGTCTACGCGACTCAGGATGACACGCAAATTATCTCTTCGCCTCCTTCGCCCATGTGTCCCGCAAGGTGACCGTTCGATTCCAGACTTGGTTTTCGCGAGTAGTATCCAGATCGACAGCAAAATAACCAAGTCGCTCAAACTGATAACGCTTTTCCGGACGCGCGTCCGTGAGCGCGGGTTCGCACTTCGCGTTCACCACTTCCAACGAATCGGGATTAACGAACGATTTGAAATCTCCCGCTGCATCTGGCTCGGGAACAGTAAAAAGCCGATCATACAATCGGACTTTGGCATCGATTGCACGCGCGGCGCTTACCCAGTGGATAGTCCCTTTCACCTTGCGACCAGCGGTCGGGCCGCCTGATTTACTGTCGAGATCGACTGTGCATCGCAATTCGATCACGTTGCCGCCCGCATCTTTCACCACTTCATCGCACTTGATGATGTATGCGTATTTCAGCCGCACTTCACCGCCCGGTCGCAGTCGAAAGAATTTCGGTGGCGGCGTTTCCATGAAGTCGTCGCGCTCGATGTAAAGCTCGCGACCGAATGGGATTTTCCGTGTTCCTGCCTTCGGTTCTTCGGGATTATTGATGGCATCGAGCTCTTCCGTTTTTTCCTCGGGATAATTAGTGAGCACAACCTTGATCGGCCGCAGAACGGCAAGCCGCCGCGTGGCAACGCGATTGAATTCGTCGCGCATGGTGTGCTCGAGCAGTGCCATGTCAGTCATGCTCGGATATTTCGTGATCCCGATGTTGTAGGCGAATGTTCGTAGCGCGCTCGGCGTCACGCCGCGCCGCCGCAATCCGGAAATCGTGACCAGGCGCGGGTCGTCCCACCCCTTCACCAGTTTTTCGTTCACGAGCTGAATCAGTTTGCGCTTGCTGATGACCGAGCAGGTAAGATTGAGCCGCGCAAATTCGTATTGATGCGGGCGCGGGTCAGGCAGTTCGAGCGCATCGAGTATCCAATCATAAAGCGGCCGATGCACTTCGAATTCCAGCGTGCAAACCGAGTGCGTGATCCCCTCGATGTAATCGCTTAGCGTGTGCGCCCAATCGTACATCGGATAAATGCACCATTTGTCGCCAGTACGATGATGTGATGCGTGCCGGATGCGATAGAGAACGGGATCGCGCAGCCAGACGTTCGCTGCGTTCATATCGATTTTCGCGCGCAACGTGCGCGTGCCATCGGGAAATTCGCCGGCTTTCATTCGCGCAAACAGATCGAGACTTTCAATAACCGAACGCTCGCGAAAGCTGCTGGCTTTTCCCAGACGGCGATATTCGTCCGTGTCTTCGCGAGACATGTCATCAACGTACGCTTTGCCTTTGCGGATGAGATCCACTGCGTATTCGTAGAACCGATCGAAATAATCCGATGCATACAACGGCGCGCCGCCGACATGTTTATCCGCCCAGCCATCGATCAACCAATGCACGTCGGTCATAATTGATTGCACATATTCGGCTTCCTCTTTCGTCGGATTGGTGTCGTCCATGCGGACGTTGCAGATGCCGTCAAATTCGCGCGCGATTCCAAAATTCAGACAGATCGATTTCGCATGGCCGATGTGGAGATAACCATTCGGCTCGGGCGGGAAACGGGTGCGGATTTGTTTGTATTTTCCCGCGCGAACATCCTCCGCGATAATGTCGCGAATAAAATCCGAAGGTCTTTCAGTCTCGTCCGTCATGGGAAGGAGCCAAGCTATCGGCGAACGCTCACATCGACAACTTTTGCGCGGCTGCGAGGATCGGGTAGCGCACACGTCTACTGTGTTGGCAAGCGCGTCTCGCGATCGCGAACTTTTCTGCGCACCGTTCTTGCTGATGCGAAACGAAATCCACGAAAAGTCCGTTTCGGCGCGACGCCGAAACCAACACGCGGGACGCGTGCGCTCCTCAGACAGCGCGTATTCGCTCTCAGGCGCGACCGTGATTATCCTCAACATCGATTGTGAAAAATATGCAAACGACCGAGCGTTATACACTCCCCGATCTCGAAAACTGGTCTGCCGTTGCCGGAGACCTCGACCCACCTATTCGGCTCGGCGTTTTCGGCGATCCGGTCGCGCATTCGCTCTCGCCGCAAATGCAAAATGCGGCGCTCGGTGCGTGCGACATTCACATGCAGTACGCACGTTTTCACATCCGCGCCAACGAGCTACGATCGGCGCTGCTGTTTTTGCGCAGGCTCGGTTTCGTTGGAATTAATCTGACCGTCCCGCACAAGATCGCGGCCTTCACACAAATCGATGAGGCAGACGAGTCCGCAACTCACGCCGGAGCAGTAAACACGATTCGCGTGCACGGTGAAAAACTGATCGCCTCAAACACGGACGGCGAAGGATTTCTGCGAGCGATTCGCGCTGAATTCTCGATCGATCTGCGCGATCTGCGCGTCATGATCATTGGCGCCGGCGGCGGAACGGGCCGTGCCATTGCCTGGCAATGTGCGCTGGAAAATTGCGAGCGCCTTGTTCTGCTGAATCGTACTGTGGAAAAGGCAAATGTACTCGCGGAGCGATTGCGGCCGTTGTTTTCCGGGCCGCGGGTTTTAGGTCCGACCGCGCGGATTGAAGCGGTAGCGTGGGACGAATCCGCGATGCGAACACAACTCCCCGACGTCGACCTCATCGTGAATGCCACGCCGGTGGGAATGAATCCCAGCGATCCCTCCCCGATTCCGGCGCGGTTGATCGCGCCGCACCACATCGTCTTCGATTGCGTTTACGAACCGGCGAAGACGGCGTTGCTTCGCGCGGCAGAGGTGGCCGGCGCCCGCGGCGCGAATGGTCTGTCCATGTTGCTCTACCAAGGCGCGCTCTCTTTTTCCATCTGGTTCAACCGGGACGCTCCGATTGAAACAATGCGCGCAGCACTTCCGTTGTAGCGCGGCTGTTCAGCGCCTCTAACAAGTCTCGCCAGTTGTAATTCCCTCCGAAAACCGCCATATTAGGCGATGGTAAGCGCAGGCATAAACTTCAGTGCTCCGAATCGCGTCGGCATCGATCTTGCCGAAGAACTCTTAGAGCTCAAGCGGGACCGAAACGCTGTTATTCTGGCGCATAACTATCAAGTGCCGGAGCTACAGGACGTCGCCGACTTCGTGGGCGACTCGTTAGGGCTGAGTTACCAGGCATCGAAAACTGATGCCGACGTGATCCTGTTTTGCGGCGTCCATTTCATGGCAGAAACAGCCAAGATTATCAATCCGACCAAGCGCGTGATTTTACCGGATCTGGATGCCGGCTGTTCGCTTTCTGAATCGTGTCCGCCGGACAAGTTGGCGGAATTTCTGAGACAGCACGCCGACAAGAACTACTACGTGATCGCCTACATCAATTGCAGCGCCGGCGTGAAGGCGCTGGCTGATGTGATTTGCACCAGCGGCAATGCCGACAAAATTGTACGCGCAGCACCTGCTGATCGAAATATCCTCTTTGTCCCAGATCAAAATCTTAGCGCCTGGGTCATGGAACGCACCGGACGCAAGATGGATTTGTGGCAGGGCACCTGTTACGTGCATGTCGAGTTCACCGCGCGCAGCATAAGCAAAATCCGCGAGCAATATCCAGACGCGCCGGTCGTTGCGCATCCGGAATGCACGTATGCCGTGCGGATGCTGGCTGATGAAGTTTGTTCCACCGAAAAAATGGTAACCTTTTGCAGGGAATCTCCCGCACAGGAGATCATCGTCGTTACCGAGGCAGGCCTGTTGCATCGGCTGCGCAAAGAAATCCCCGGCAAAACATTCATTCCCGGTCCAACGGACAATTGCTTCTGTGGCGAGTGCCGGTTCATGAAGATGAACACGCTGGAAAAAGCGTACGACGCGCTGTTGAACATGGAACCGGAAATCACTTTGCCTGAATTGGTGCGCAGACGCGCGGAGATTCCAATTCTGCGTATGCTCGAGCTGAGCAAATAGGGAGCGCCAACCCGCAAAAGCAGGAACAACAAACAAATGAAAGATAAGATGCAAGGTAAGGCCAAGAAAAAAGAAAGAGAAAAAAGAGACCAGACTCCAAGACCTCAGGCCAGTAAAAGATCCTAAGGGCGTATACCGCCGCGTCCGTGCGGTCCAACAGGCGGGAACCTGCCAGCGGTCCAAAAGGCAGGAGGCAGCAACTGAAAAAAGAGCTGCACTGTCCTCTATTCCGCGGTGCGGCTTTTTGAGTACACATCTGGCAGATTCGCTAAAGGCATTTGTATCAACGGCCCGATCCACGAGGCGGCGCTTCACAGGAATGCGCTGCAGTCAACTTCGGCGGCCATCCGCCTGCGCTAAGCTACGGCGCGACGAGTAGACCGCCGCTACGAAATGACTGCTAACCAAGACCCCGTCGAACATCGAATCGACCGGCTTCATGCGAGTGGGATTGTCGATTTTCATTTCGATTTGCTGATCGATTTGTATGAAAAGCGCGATCGGCCTGGTTTTCTGGTCTCGCATTTCCTGCCAGAATTTGAAGCCGGCGGTGTCGGCGTGCTGGGCGTGGCAATTTACGTCGAGGACCGTTATCTGCCGGAAATGGGTTTGCGTGTCGCGCTGGATCAGGTGGCACGACTCTATGCCGAGGTGGAGCAGACGGAGCGGTTCGCAATTTGCAAGACGTTTGCCGACATTGAGCAAGCTCGGGCCGCGAACAAGATCGCACTGCTCATCACGATGGAAGGCGTGGAGCCGTTGGGCGACGATTTAAACTTACTCCGCGCGTTTTACGAGCTCGGCCTGCGATCCGTTGGTTTAACACATGCGCGCCGAAATGCGGCCGGCAGTGGCGGGATTTTCAAGCCGAGCGGATCACCACGCGATGGCCTGACGAATTTTGGCCGCGACGTCGTGCGCGAATGCGAGCGCCTCGGCATCCTCATCGACCTTGCTCATATCAATCCACAGGGTTTCGAGGACATTGTTGAGCTAACGAGCAAAGCACTCATCGTTTCGCATACGAATGCGCGAAAATTCTACGACATCGAACGCAATATCAGCGACGAGCAAATCAAGATCGTCGGCCAACGCGGCGGTGTCGTTGGAGTAAACGCAATTCTCGTTAGCCGGGATGCCGAATGCAGCACGTTGGATCGGTATATCGATCACATCGAGCACGTGATAGGCCTGATCGGAATCGATGGCGTCGGGATCGGTTTTGATTTTTGCGAGTATCTTTTTCAACAAATGTCCGAGAGCGTGCGAGCCGACCTCGCCGCAAAGTTAACCAAGCCGCATTTCATTCCTGACCTAACGAACCACTCGCATGCGCGAAATTTGACCCGCAAACTCATCGAACGCGGTTTTTCCGACGGGGAGACCGAAAAGATCCTGCGCGGCAATTGGCTGCGCATTCTAGAGGAAGTTCTTTGAATTTCTTCCCTTCCTCTTCCGCTTAGTCTTAATCTAGAAAGAAGATTCAGAGGAAGAGGCAGAGGAAGAGTAGCCTTGAAATTCATTAATCTCACTCGCCGCACGGAGATCGGCGCAAACTCGTACTATCTTGAGATTGGGAGGCACGGCGTTCTGCTCGATTGCGGGATGCACCCAAAGAATACCGGGGAGGATGCGCTGCCTCATTTGAAGGAAATCGCCCGCCGAGGGATCGAAGCGGTCCTGATTTCGCACGCTCATCAGGACCATATCGGCACGTTGCCAGTGGCGATGCGGCGCTTTCCAGGCGCATGCGTTTTTATGACGGAGGCCACGGCTGAGATCGGCAGCGTGCTTTTGCACAATTCGGTCAGTGTGATGACCCGGCAGCGCGAGGAAATTGGAGAACGGTCCTATCCGCTTTTCACGCATCGCGAAATCGATAGAGCGTCGAAACGCTGGCGTTGGTGTCCGGTGCGTCAACGCATTTCCATTGCAGGCGAACGAGCGCCTCAACGCGAAAGAAATGCGCTGACGTTCGAGTTTTTTGACGCTGGGCATGTGCTCGGCTCGACAGGAATTTTGCTGCGCACCGAGGGCCAAACCGTCTTTTACACCGGAGACGTCAACTTCGACGATCAAACGATCATGGAAGCGGCGATCTTTCCTCAGGAGAAGATCGATGTCCTGATCATGGAATGCACGCGGGGGGATCACGCGCAACCTGCGGGCTGGACGCGCGCCGGCGAAGAGCGACGGCTTGCGGAGGCACTCGGGAACGCTTTCGAGCGCGGAGCATGCGTGCTCATACCGGTGTTCGCGCTGGGCAAAACGCAGGAGATCCTGGCCATGCTTCACAAGTTCCGCCGTGAGTCTCGAAAGGTTTCGGGAGAGTTTCCCATTTATATCGGCGGTCTCAGCTCAAAGATGACCGATATCTATGATCGACGTGCGCGTATGACGCGACGGCAATTGCCGCACTTGCAACTGATGAGGGACGTCGCGCCGTTCATCTTGAATGATGAAACAGTGCGCGATGCGCCGCTGCGCACGGGACGCGCGTATATTCTCTCCAGCGGCATGATGATCCCAAAAACGCTCTCCAATGTTTTTGCGCGCCGGCTAATCGAAAACCCGCAACACTCGATTTTCTTTGTCGGCTACGCCAATCCCGAGTCGCCTGCCGGGATTCTCCGAGACGCCGGCAATGGCGGCGAGGTCGCACTTGATCCAGACAAACCGCCGCAGCGAATACGGTGTAACATCGAACAGTTCCAGTTTAGCGCGCACGCTAGGCGAGAAATGTTGATCGAATACGCAAAGAAACTTTCGCCCCGCAAGATTGTTCTCGTGCATGGCGACCCGCCGGCGGTCGAGTGGATGAGAGCGACGATGTCCACCGAGCTTCCGAGCTCACAGGTGATTGTCCCGACCTCGGGCGTGGAATTAGAATTGTGATCGGTGAACCGTGATCAGTGAGCGGACGCCGAGCGCTCGCGAAACCCAATACTGATTACCGATCACCGTTCACTGATCACATTTCAACCTATGCGGATCGTCTCGTGGAACATCAACTCGCTACGCAAACGCCAGGACCGTCTATTCGCCTGGCTCGAAACGACGACACCCGATGTCGTCTGCCTGCAGGAGACAAAATGCCCGGACGACCAATTTCCAGCGCTTGCCTTGCAAACGGTTGGTTATCGGTCGGTTTATCACGGTGAGAAATCTTACAACGGCGTGGCGATTCTCTCGAAGCGCGAACCGCATGACGTACGCCCATCGCTTTGCGATGAAGTGGCCGACCCGCAGGCGCGGGTAATCGCCGCGACCATTGGTGATGTGCGCGTGTTTTCGATTTACGCACCCAATGGACAAGCCGTTGGTTCGCCGGCCTACGAATACAAACTGCATTGGTATCGCCGCCTTCGCGGTTGCATCGCGAACGAGAAATCAACCGATGTGCTCGTGTGCGGCGATTTCAACGTCGCGCCGGAGGATGCCGATGTTTACGATCCAGACCTCTGGCACGGAGCCATCATGTGTTCAGATGGCGAACGCGCTGCCTTTCGAGAACTATGCAAAGTCGGCTTGCACGACACGCTGCGGATCCATCACAAGGAAGGCGAACTCTTTAGCTGGTGGGACTATCAGATGCGCGCATTTGAAAAAAATCGCGGCCTGCGCATTGACGCAGTTCTGGCGAGCGAAAAGCTGGCAACAAAATGCATTGCGTCCGGGATTGATCGGGAAATGCGCAAAGGCAAAGAGCCTTCCGATCACGCGCCGGTGTGGGCGGAGTTTCGGGATCAGTGAGAAGTGAGAAGTAGATTGCCTGCGCGTAGAAACTTCTCACTTCTCACTTCTCACCTCTCACGTTCTACTAGCGCGATTAAGCATCGCTAATGCACCTACGCATTGCCAATCCACCAACCAAACCGCTTCTAATCTGGGACGGCGAATGTGATTTCTGCCGGTTGTGGATCGAACGCTGGCGAGAAATCACCGCCGGTAAGGTCGATTACGCCACTTATCAGCAGGCAGCGCAGCAGTTTCCCGAAATTCCAGGCGAACAATTCAAGCGCGCGATGGTTTTCATTGAGCCGGACGGCGAAACTTTTTTTGCCGCGGAAGCCGTCTATCGCTCTTTGCGACATCGATCTTCGAAAAGATGGCTGGCGTGGAGCTACGATCACGTTCCGGGATTCGCCGCGATTTCCGAAACTACTTACAAGTTTATCGCTCGTCATCGCGGGCTCGGCTCGACCTTTACTCAATTGCTGTGGGGAAAGGACGTACGGCCGCCAACTTACTTTTGGGCGCGACGCTGGTTTCTTCGTGCGCTCGGACTGATTTATCTGATCGCGTTCGCATCGTTTGGGGTACAGGTGGAGGGCCTTGTCGGAAGCAACGGAGTTTCGCCGCTCAATCAGTTCTTGCCGGCGGTTTACGAACGATTCGGCTCCACGGCTTACTCGCTGCTGCCCACGCTTTGCTGGTTCGATTCGAGTAACAGCCTTCTCCATTTTCTTTGCAGTGGCGGCGTTGTTTTGTCGTTGCTTTTGATTTTGGGGATCGCGCCTGCGCTTTCGCTGGTCGTCCTTTTTGTTTTCTATCTTTCGCTCACGATCGCCGGACAAACTTTTCTCAGCTTTCAATGGGACATTTTGCTGTTGGAAACTGGCTTCCTATCGATTTTTTTCGCGCCATGGCGGCTATGGCCAGGGGAGCTGATGTTGTGGCGGGGGTCAGGGCCCCTTGCTACAACTTCCCCTGTTTCACGCGCGGGTTTGTTTTTGCTGAAGTTTCTCCTCTTTAAATTGATGCTGATGTCGGGCGTGGTGAAGCTGACCAGCGGTGACGATTGCTGGTGGAATCTCACAGCGCTCGATTACCACTATTGGTCTCAACCATTGCCAACAGTGTTCGCTTGGTGGGCGGACAAAAGTCCGGAATGGTTCAAGCATTTTTCAGTCGCGTTTTGTCTCGTCGTAGAGATCATTGGGCCGTTCTTTATCTGGGCGCCGCGCCGGCCACGACTCATCGCCACCGGGTTGATGATTTTTCTCCAGTTGGTAATCGCGATTACCGGCAATTACTGTTTTTTCAATCTTCTGACGATCGCGCTGTGTTTATTGCTGATTGACGATTCTGTAGCCGCTGCCTTGTGGGCAGCGCCTCACAAGCGTGCTAAAAATGTCGGCGTCCCGTTTCGCACAGCAAAACGGCCACAGGATCAATTGCGCAGCTACGCGGCCACCGCTGTCATTATCGTCACGCTACCCATCAATGCGTGGCTCATTTTGACTGCATTCAAGCCTGACGTGGATTGGCCGCGACCGCTGATCGCAATTTACGGCCGCTTGGAGTCGTTTCGGATCGCGAACGGCTATGGTCTCTTTCGAGTGATGACCAAGGACCGCGACGAGATAGTGATCGAAGGCAGCGCCGACGGAATCGACTGGCTACCCTATGAATTCAAATGGAAACCTGGCGACGTGATGCGCGCCCCGGGGTGGTGTGCACCGCATCAACCAAGGCTGGACTGGCAGATGTGGTTCGCAGCGCTCGGGAGCTATCGGGAAAACCCGTGGTTTGGCAGGTTGATTGTGAAGTTACTGCAAGGCTCGCCCGATGTCAGCGGATTGCTCGCGAAGAATCCTTTCCGGCACGACCCGCCGCGGTACATTCGTGCGATGTTGTATCGCTATCGTTTCACGACCTTGCGTGAACACCGCGAGACCGGAGCGTGGTGGAAACGCGAGCAACTTCGGGAATATTTGCCTACGATTTCAGCGGATCAGTTGCGTCAGCCTTGAGGCTCGCGCGTTGGCGGATATATTCGCCCGCCATGGCGAAGGAAGGACCGATCGTGACCGAAGGCACGGTAACGCAAGTGTTGCCGGGCACGATGTTTCGCGTCGATCTTCCAGGCCAACGCAACGTGCTTGCACATATCTCCGGCAAAATGCGGAAGCACTTCATTCGCATCGTCCCCGGAGACAAAGTTTCCGTCGAGCTTTCGCCGTACGATCTAACAAAAGCCCGCATCATTTTTCGCGAACAGTGATTCGCCTTTTGTGCCTCGCTTGGAGAGCTTGCAACGGTTGAAGTGTTCAGAGAACAAGACCGCTTTAATGCTCGAAGGCGTTTATCATTTAGCGACAATTGAATGTTTGCCCATTCAGCAAAGCATGAGGATATTCGCAGCGACATAAATCAACTGGAGATTACCAATGGCAGAAGAAAAAAAAGAAGAAAAGAAAACACCCGCCACCAACGAAGCGCAGGATAAATTGGAAAGCAGCAGGGACCATGCGCGCAAAGCAGCGGAAGATTTGAAATCGGCCGCGGGCGCTTTCGCAGAAGAGTACCGCGGCAAGGCAGGGGAAGCCTGGGACGAGGCACGCGGCAAAGCAGAGCAAGCATGGGGCGATGCTCGGGATCGGGTCCAGACCTTCCAGGAAGACGCAGAACAATACGTCCGTGAAAATCCAACAAAGGCGATTTTCACAGCGCTCGGAATTGGGTTCGTGTTGGGTCTGATCTTCCGGCGCTAACTCCGAACGGCTTCGGAGATGATCAGCGAGAGCCCTCGGTCCCGCAACCCCGCGGGACATGCCGGTTTGCTCGAAAACCTGCTGGCGCTTTTAACCACGCTTGCGGAGTTTTTTGAAAGCCGGTTTGCTCTTATTGCACAGGAATCGAAAACCGCCGCGGTGCAAGTCCTCATACTGGTCGGTTGCCTGATTTTTGCGCTGCTCCTCTGTGCGGTGGGTTATGTTTTTCTCATCACCGGCGTGGTCGTGGGGCTCGCCCATCTAGCTGGAATCTCGTGGCCGTGGATCGCGCTGGTCGCCGCGGCAGCGCATTTCATTATTGCGCTGGCTTTGCTCGTGGTCGCGCGCAGTCGCATCACCAAGCCGCTTTTTCGGAACACGCGGGCTGAACTAAGGAAGGATCGCGAATGGCTGAAGAATCTGGACGCAACAAATCAATCGACGAACTGACGTCGGAGATCGCCCAGTCTCGTGAACGCGTGGCGCGCGATCTGCGCGGCCTGCGATCTGAATTAGATTTTCCGGCGAAATTCCGGAGATCATTTCGGAAACAAACCGTTTCCTGGCTTACAGCGGCAGCCGCTGTCGGCACGCTTATCGCATTGGCGCCGATGCGGAAGAAAAAAATTTATGTCGAAGCAAAGAACTGCCGAAAATCAAAAAAGAAGCTGGCCGAAACCGGCTTTGCCCTGGCGGTGCTAAAAATCGCTGCAAACCTGGCCCGACCGGTGATTGTAGAGTTCGTAAAAAAACGACTCACTGATTTTGGTGGGCAACGGCGCCGCAAAACATAGTTCCATGTCCCAAATGGAACTGTCATGTTGAGCGAAGCGAAACATCTCTGTCTATTTTCCCTTGGTGGAAGGGTCCAAATTTGATCCGAGATTCTTCGCTTCGCTCAGAATGACATGTGAGATAGCCTCTAATGGGTTACATGGGATCCGCTCGTTTTAGGGTTTACGCGCTCGGCCATGCTGCGTAATTATTCCTGCAGTGTCCATGAGCGCCAAGTCTCCAGAGATCACTGTCGAATCTCATCCGCTGAGGCACGTGGATGACTATCTGCAGATCGGACAAAAAGCCGGTGCGTCCGACGTCCATCTAGCCGCGAACGCGCGGCCGAGATGGCGCTTGCATGGACGCTTGGAACCAATCTGGCCGGACGCGCCGCGGCTCACACCCGAGCACACCGCGGCACTGGCCGAAGCCTTTGTGCCCGACGTCTATAAAAATGAACTCAATACGCGGGGCGATTCCGATTTTGCGTACGCAAACGAGTTCGCCCGCTACCGCACCAGCGTGGTTCGTCAACGGCTTGGGATCGAAATTGTCTTTCGCGTGATCAACGCCAACGTCCGAACCATGGATGAGCTGGAGTTGCCAGAGCATCTCAAGGTTCTCACCCGTTATCAGAACGGACTGATCCTGGCGACAGGTTCGGTAGGAACGGGCAAATCGACTACACTGGCGGCGATGGTCGAGCAAATAAACATGGAACGGCACGATCACATCATTACACTCGAGGACCCGATCGAATACGTTCTGAAATCGAAAAACTGTCACGTTA
>QHRD01000204.1 GCA_003220005.1 Verrucomicrobiota bacterium
CCACGTGGGTCGCTGGACATTATTGTTTCCCTCTCCAGCCTTCGTCCCGCACTCGCGGGACTGCGGCTGGCAGGCAAAATTGCGGGTGTAGCTCAGTGGTAGAGCACCTCCTTGCCAAGGAGGACGTCGCGAGTTCGAGCCTCGTCACCCGCTCCAGCCTTCGCTTGGCGTGTAGCGCAAAGCGAGGGCTGAAGTCCCGAAAGCATTCGGGATAGCTTTAGCGGAGGCGACCCCCAAAAAACGGCCAAGCTACGGCTGGCAGGCTCCCTCATGAAATTGACTTGCCTGGAGCAAAGGCGTGGTCATAAACTTTCGCGCTATGAAAACAAGATTTCCCTTTGCCTGTACGCTCGCCGCTTGCCTGCTCATCCTCAACTTGCCTATCCGGGCCGCGAACGAACCAAAGGACAAAACTCCATGGAAGATTAAGGGTCAGCTCGAAGAAGCCTGCTCATGTGATGCCGCATGCCCCTGCTGGTTTAATTCCAAACCGACGAAAATGACCTGCGGCGGCGGACAAGTGCTCTTCATCGAGAAAGGCAATTACGGAAAAGTTAAACTCGACGGTTTGGCGGTCGCGACAATGAGCCAAAGTCCTGAAGGTCAGACGATGATGGAATCGTTCGGGAATTGGAACTTTGCGTATAACTACATCGATGAGAAGGCTAATCCCGAACAGCGCAAGGCTTTGGAGACGATCGCTGGGAAAGTATTGACTCCGGGCGCCTCGAAGAAAACTGAGACCCGTTATGTTTCGATCACCCGAAAGATCGAGGGCAAAGAGCATCAAATCACAATCGGACAATACGGCACGTTCCACGGTCGCTTGATCGAGGGCGGCATGGGCGGTTCGCCGAAAATTACGAATCCGCCTGGCGCCGATCCGCTCCATCGCGAGTACGCGCAAGGCCGCACCACGAAAATGACTTACAACGATGCGGATCAGAACTGGTCGTGGAGCCACTCGAACTACATGCTGGGCAGCTTCACCATAGACAACATCCAATACGAGAAATTCGCCGCCGGTCTGGCGCAGAAGATGGCGCCGGTGAAGGGCGAAAACGCACCCGAGAGAAAAGAGCAGTAATTTCGAGAAAAGACCTCGGTGCGCGCGAGTCCCCAAGCGCGCTACTTCGGTTCCGCAGTGGAACCAGCGACCCGCTTCCACGGTTGCGCGCGGCCGCCGAGGTGCTTGGCGAAGAACTCCTCAACGCGGCCGTAGAAGTCGAACTGGTTTTCCGGCCGAGCGAAACCGTGTCCTTCATCTGGATAGACCACGTACGTCACTTCGCGCTTGGCTTTGCGCAACGCGGCGACCATCGCGTCAGCATTGGCCAATGTCACTCGAGGATCATTCTTGCCTTGACCGATGAGAAGCGGAGCGCGGATCGCATCGACATGGTAAAGCGGCGAAATTCTTCGATTCCAGTTCTCGTCGTGATCGACATCCCCCTCTCGCCGACGCCAACGAGCTATGATATTTGACCAGTATTTGGGAAATGTACGCAAGCCCATCGCCTCGTCTGCAGGCCCAAATTCATCAACGCCGCATGCGAAAAGATCCGGCCGCATTTCCAGTGCACGCAGTGTAGCGAAACCTCCCATCGATCCTCCCATCGCTGCGATCCGTTTTGGATCCGCAATCCCTTGATCCACAGCCCAACGCGCTGCATCGATAACATCTTCCACCATCCCAAGCCCAACTTGAAGGTCGCCGGCATTGAAAAACTTGATCCCGAAACCGATCGAGCCGCGATAGTTCGACTGCAACACGGCATAACCGCGGTTGGCGAGAAACTGCGCTTCGGGGTCGTAGCTGTCAGAATCCCGGTCCCATGGGCCGCCGTGAATCAGAAGAACCAAAGGAAGCTTTTTTGATTCGATTCCCGGTGGAGTTGTCAGGTAGCTGACCATCTCCAGTCCATCACGTGCCTTGACGACCACTGGCTTTTTTGCTGCGAGCCGGAATTTCGCCAGATCCGGATTCTCAGCAAACAGCGGCATCAGCTTTTTTGTGGCGCGATCGAAGCTGTAAAACGCGTCTGGCGCGTCGCTGCGGCGGATCGCTACAATCCAAATCTGATCAGCGTTGTCGCGGCTAACGAGATCAACAAATACGGGCGATTGGCGGCTGATGGTCTCGAAATCTTCCTTTAATTTGGGATCGATGAAAAACCAGTGTGAAGTGGTGTAATTGAACTCGACAGCCTGCGGGGCGTCGCTGATCGGATTCAAAAGTACCTTCGGCTCCATTCCGAGCCGGCCAACATCGGCAAATGCGACGTCGCATTTTGGATCTTCCGCAACGACTCCGACCTGGTGACCATTGTCCAGCTCCACACGCACCAATTGACCTTTGTCTGAATTTAGCGCCGAATCGACCAGCAAGCTTTTGTCATCGGGATCGAAACCGACAACGAGCGAGCCGTTCACGACCTGTCCGGCAAACAGCGCCCGCTCAAAAGGCATGACCACAAGGTCACGCCACGGCTTATCAGCTGCATCGCGCACGCGGATGGTTGTGCGAGCGCTTTTCCCGTCGAAGGCAGTGGCAGCACGAATGACGAAATTGTTGTCGGCCTTCCAAGTGAGAACGTCCCCGGGATTCTGAGCCTCGAGGGCGATCGCGCCCGTTTCTAAATTCACCCGGTACATGTCAAAGATGTTTCGATCTCGCAAATTGAGCGCGACCAAGGCTGCGCCAGGATATCGTGAATCGGTGAGGACGTTTTGCGCGCGCACACCGCGGAACGGTGTGAGATCACGCACGTTCCCGCTCGTTAGCTCAGCTGAGAAAAGATGCGGAATCTCGTCGCCGGCGTTGTCGTGGAGATAGAGGACGTGTTTCCCGTCTGCGGCCCAGGTGTACCATTCAATCGGATCGCCCGTCTCGTTGGTCACGCAATGCGCGTTCCCACCATCGAGGCCGCTCGTCCAAACATTTAGCGTGTTGCTTTTGTCCGGTGCGAGCCAGCTGAGCTGCGAACCATTGGGCGAAATTTTCGGATCCGTGCGCGCCGGGTTGGCGAACAAGGTTTCCCTCGGGATAAGTGGCGGTAACCCGGCTTGTGCAGAACAAAACGCCAGAAAAAG
>QHRD01000049.1 GCA_003220005.1 Verrucomicrobiota bacterium
GTAACGCACTTTCAATCCGACATCACGCAAGTAATCAGCAAGATCCTCAGCTGTGCGCTTCGTCAGAGTCGTCACCAAAACCCGTTCACTTTTCTCCACGCGTTGACGGCAGAGATCAATCGTCTCGTCGATCTGATTTCTGAGGGGCTTTAGCGTAATTTTTGGATCGAGAAGTCCAGTCGGGCGGATGATCTGCTCGACAACGAGCGGCGCGCCCGGCGTGAGCACATCAAATTTTTCAGGCGGCTCATCTGTAGGCGAGACACGTGCTGGTGAATTGGACGTTGAGCGTTTTCCGCCAGCTACAGCAAACGGCACTAATTCCGCTTCTCCAATCCGCTGTCGCCGGTGCGGGATGTATCCCTTATTTCCAACCACGCTGTTTTGAATTTCAAATTCTGCCGGCGTCGCGCTCATGTAGACGATCTGGTTGGTCATCTTCATGAACTCGTCGAAATTGAGCGGCCGATTATCGAGCGCGCTCGGCAGGCGAAACCCATAATTCACGAGCACAGTCTTGCGCGAACGGTCGCCTTCGTACATCCCGCCGACTTGTGGGATGGTGGCGTGCGACTCATCGATTACCACCAGAAAATCTTTCGGGAAAAAATCGATGATCGTGTAGGGCTTCGAGCCGGGAGGGCGTCCCGACAAATGACGCGAATAATTTTCGATCCCGTTGCAGAAACCCATTTCCTGCAGCATTTCCAAATCGTATTCGGTGCGCATTCGTAGCCGTTGCGCCTCGAGCAATTTGTTTTGCGATTCCAGCTCAACAATGCGTTGCTCCAATTCTTCGCGAATCGTGCGCAGCGCACGATTGAGCTTGTCCGCCGGAGTCACGAATTGTTTTGCCGGGAAAAACGTGATGACGTTAAGCGATTCGTGGGCGTGACCGGTCAACGGGTCAAACCGCGTAATCGCTTCGATCTCATCGCCGAAGAACTCGAGGCGAATTCCTTCTTCATCGGCGCTACCCGGATAAACCTCGACCACGTCGCCCCGGACGCGAAACCGGCCGCGCGCGAAATTCACGTCGTTGCGTTCGTAGAGCATATCGATCAAACGACTGAGCACGGCCTCGCGCGAGATATGCTGCCCGCGTTTTACCGTGAGCAACATCTGCAGGTAATCTTCCGGTGACGTGATGCCGTAGATGCAAGAGACGCTAGCGACCACGATGGTGTCGCGACGACAAAGCAAAGCGCTTGTCGCAGCCAGTCGTAAACGCTCGATCTCTTCGTTGATCGACGAATCCTTCTCGATGTAAGTGTCGGAGCGGGGAATGTACGCTTCCGGCTGATAATAATCGAAGTAGCTGACGAAATATTCGACCGCGTTACGCGGGAAGAATTGTTTGAATTCCGAGTAAAGCTGCGCCGCCAGCGTTTTGTTGTGCGAAATGACGAGTGTCGGCCGGTCCAACTCCTGGATGACGTTCGCTATCGTGAAAGTTTTTCCCGAACCGGTGACGCCGAGCAACGTCTGATGGCGATTCCCGGTTTCGACAGACTTGAAGAGCTTGGCGATCGCCTGTCCCTGGTCGCCGCGCGGTTTGTAACTCGACTCGAGCTGAAACGGCATTTAGTAACCTACACCGGACAATGAATTCACGCTCGCGAAAGCGATTCCGGCCACCATTTTGGCTCGCGCAAATCGCATTTCAGAAATCGCTAAAGTTGCGCAACGTTCTATTCCTTGAGAGCATATGGCTGCTGAGTCTGAACCGGAAGTTGGGTTAGCGATCGGCCACGTCCTGTTCATGGACGTGGTTGGTTATTCAAAATTGTTGCTCGACGAGCAGCGCGAGATCCAGGAACAACTCACCCAGATCGTCCGTAACAGCGAACAGGTTCGCGCAGCGGAAGCGATGGAAAAATTGATTCGCCTTCCCACGGGTGATGGCATGGCGCTGGTGTTTTTCAATAGCCCTGAAGCGCCGCTGCGATGTGCTCTGGAGGTGAGCAAGGCGCTTAAAAATTACGCGAATATCCGGTTACGGATGGGGGTTCATAGCGGTTCAGTCAACGAGGTTCGAGATGTCAATGGCCGGGCAAACGTAGCGGGTGGCGGAATTAACACTGCGCAACGAGTAATGGATTGCGGAGATCCGGGACACATTCTTGTGTCGAAACATGCAGCCGAAGATCTCGCAGACTCGCGGCAGTGGCGTCCGTACTTGCACGATCTGGGAGTGTGCACAGTCAAGCACGGCGAGCCCATTCACGTAGCAAATTTCTACACTGGAGACTGCGGCAATCCGCAATTGCCGGAGAAATTCAAACACAGCAGACGCAGAAAAATGCTGACGCTTGATACAGGGACAAAACTTTGGGCGTCAATTGCTGCAACCCTCATAGGGATGGCCGCACTCGCTCTTGTTGTTTCCTACTTGTTGCATTGGCCGTCGAGCAATTTCACAAGAGCAGCTCTTTCCGTATCGGAGATTTCCGAGAAAAGCATTGCAGTGCTTCCATTCGAAAACAGGAGCGATGAAAAAGAGAATGCCTATTTTGCAGACGGCGTACAGAACGAAATTCTGACCAACCTTGCCAAGATTAGAGATTTATGGGTGATCAGTCGCACCAGTGTCATGCAATATAAAGGCGGGGCGCCGCGTAACATCCGGGAGATCGGTCAGGAACTTGGCGTGGCACATCTGGTGGCAGGAAGCGTTCAGCGAGTTGCTAATCGCGTTAGGGTGACAGCGCAGCTCATCGATGCCCGGTCGGATACTCAACAATGGGCAGAACGCTACGACCGTGATCTGGCGGATGTGTTCGCGATTCAAAGCGAAATTGCCAAAGCGATCGCCGACCAGCTAAAGGCGAAACTTTCGCCGCAGGAAAGAGAACGTTTCGAAGAAATACCGACCGCGAATACAGAAGCATACGTGTATTATTTGCGGGCAAACGCGATCGAGCGAAATCCGGACACGCTGCTTGAGGATTATAAGATTGCCGAAGGACTGTTCGTGCAAGCGATCAAGCTTGATCCGAACTTCGCGCTTGCCCACGCGCGCCTCGCATCCATTCGCGCGGAGATTTTCCATTATTACGAGCCAACCGAGAGTCGCAGAACTGGAGCCCGTACTGAAGCGGAAGATGCTCTGCGGCTTCAGCCAAATCTTGCAGAAGCGCACTTCGCGCTCGGCCAGTGCATTTACTGGATGGATCAGGATTATGAGCGCGCTCTCGAACAGTTTGAGCTTGCTTCTCGTTTATCGCCAAGCAATGGAGATGCGCGCCGATTGATCGCGGCGATCAGGCGGCGGGAAGGCAAGTGGGAAGAAGCGCTTGAGGCGTACGAAAGAGTGGCGAAGCTCGATCCGCAAAACCCGAACACCGTGCGCGAAGTGCTTTTTACCAACACGTCGATGCGCCGCTGGCGGGAAGCAGCGCAATGGGGCGAGCGAATGCGCGCAATGGCACCGGCATCACTGGTGGCGAAGATGCAAAGTGGCTACGTCGATTTCTGGTGGAAGGGAGACACTCAACTGCTGAAGTCGCTCGTGGATCAAGTCCCCGTCGGCGTCGATCCGGATGGCGGTGTTACTGCGTGTCGATGGGACGTCGCGATGCTGCGGCGCGATTTTTCCGCGGCCAAAACTGCTCTCCAAACTTCCGCGACGAACGAGCTTTCGTACACGAACGCTGGAACAACGCCGAAAACCTTTTTTGAAGGATGCATTTACCTTGCCCAAGGCGATAGTGTGAACGCTCAAAAAGCGTTTGAGCTTGCAAGACCTGAATTTGAGGCGGCTGTGAAAGAAGCGTCCGCGAGCGCGGATCGACACGCGGTTCTGGGCTGGCTTTACGCGTTTCTGGGACGCAAAGACGATGCGATCCGAGAAGGCCAACGCGCGGTCGAGCTCAAACCCGAGTCGAAAGATGCCCTCGATGGTACGCTCATGAATGGTTATCTCGCTTTGATCTACGCTCGTGTCGGCGAAAACGATCTTGCCATTCCCTTGATTGAACGGCTGCTTAAAATTCCGGGAGCAGTGGACAGCGCCGATTACAGCATCACCATCAACGATTTGAAATATCGCTGGGAATGGGACCCTATTAGGAGCGACCCACGCTTTCAAAGATTGATCGCGGAAAAGAAACTGTGAATCTGAGAGACGGACTGCTTTGTCTCGCCTAAGGAATCGGCGTTAGATTGGCGTGGCAAATCCACTGCCAGCCGCCCGCTCCTTTTTTCCATACACTCAAGCGCGACTCAGGCTTCGTCGGCAAGCGCTCGAGATCGATCGATTCTTGTGCCGAAATCATATAGGTGACCACAATGGTGTCGCCATTCATGGTCGATCTAAAATCGCTAAGCGCCACTTGGCCGACATCCAGTTTTTTGATCAATGTTATTTCACCGGCACGGTCGCGGGGGCCATCCGCTTGAACGGACTGAAAGCCCTCAGCTATTTTACCTTCCACAGCTTTCCAACTCTGCGCCTTGATGTCTTCCCACATCTATCGCTCCATCTTTTCGCAGTCGTTGGTCGTTTGATTCATTTTGCAGGGATACTGGAGGGGTCTTGTTCCTGTCAAATTTCAAACTGACCGATTGCCAATCATGGATGAAATGCGACGCTGATCCTGCTGATCGAGTGGTGAATCTCCAATTTTTTTTTGCTGAGCTAAAACGCAGAAAAGTTTACAGCGTCGCAATTGCGTACGTAGTCGGCGGCTGGGCGCTTGCCCAGGGTATGGCGCAGGTTCTGCCGGTATTCGACATTCCGAATTGGGGGGTTCGCATGATCGTCGTGTTGATTGTGCTCGGGTTCCCGGTAGCGCTTACTCTCTCCTGGTTTTTCGATCTCACACGGTATGGAATTGTGCGGACACCGGATGCCGACGCTGCGCTCAGGCTCGATCCTGCGCAATCGGCGGATTCGTCGGAACGCTCAATCGCCGTTTTGCCGTTCAGTGATCTGAGTCCGGGACAAGATCACGATTATTTCAGTGACGGGATCGCGGAGGAAATCTTGACCGCGCTGGCCAAGATTGATGGGCTTCACGTCGCCGCGAGACGGTCTTCGTTTTGGTTTAAAGGCAGGGAAACGCAGCTTGGCGAGATAGCGAAAAATCTGAATGTACGGCACGTCGTGGAGGGCAGCGTACGGCGTGAAGGGAATCGCGTACGCGTAACGGCCGAGTTAATCGACGCGCCAAACGGTTTCACGCTGTGGTCGGAAAAGTTCGACCGCGAAATGCATGGCATCTTCGCCCTTCAGGACGAGATCACGCGCGCCATTGTCGATGCTCTGAAACTGAAGCTCGACATTTCACCGCCGCCTGTGTCCCCCAGCACGGACGCTTACGACGCTTATTTGCAAGGGCTCTTTTATTCAGACAAAAGCACTGAAGAAGCTTTGCGGAAAAGCGTGGAATTCTTCCAGCGCGCGCTCGATAAAGATCCGAAATTCAGTCGCGCGTGGACGGGAATTGCGAAGGCGTGGCTTTGGCTGGCGGACGCGTACGTGCCGCCGCTCGAAGCGTATTCAAACGTTCGCGACGCGGCACTGCGCGCCTTGCGACTCAACAAAGATGAGGCCGAGGCGCACGTTTATCTGGCGGAGACCAAGCGGATACTGGATTGGGATCTCGATGGCGCGGAAGCGGAGTTTAATCGCGCGCTCGAATTTGATCCGAACTCGACGACGTCTAATTACTTCATCGCAGCGCTTCACGCCGCTCGCGGCGAGCGCGAAAAAGCGCTCGTCTATCTGAAGCGCGCATCCAAGATTGATCCAGCATCATTGTGGGTGAGCAATTTCGCTTGCGAGATCTACCGATACTTTGGATTGATCGATGAAGCGATGGCTGCTGGTGAGCGCTCGTTGCAACTTGATCCTACATTTCTTTATGGTGAACCGTTGCTGGCCGCACTTTATCGGGAAATGGGACGCTTTGATGAAGCGATCGCATTATATGAAAAGTCGCAAAGCATTAGTGGTCGAGTGCCATTTGGTCTTGCGATCACGTACGCGAAGATGGGCCGCCGGAAGGAAGCGCAGGAAATTCTGGAGGCCGCTTGCGCGAGTCGCGGGAGCTACACACCGGGGGACGCCACTGCGCATGTGCGGGTGGAATTGCAAGAGCATGAAGAAGCGATTCGCGAATTGGAGCGTGCGTACGAGGAACATTCGTCGTCATTGCACTTTATAGGCATCGCTCCAGAATTTGCTCCTCTGCGGCCGGACAAACGCTTCCTCTCCATTGTGAAGAAGATCGGGCTAAAACCGGAGAGCGTCTTCGCCGCCGGCCACGTTGATTATTGCGCGATCACGTCTCGCCCGTGACCGTGGGAGCGCACTCCGTACTTGTTCAAATCCTGCTGGGCCACGTGCATTCCGAAAAGCAACACCGCGATCAGACCGAAGTACAGTATCGACATTATCCAGCGCTGGGACGCTGTCACTTCGAAGTAACGCTGTTCTTCTGCGGTTCGTTTGCGGAATAGCGAATAGATCCGCGGCAGCGACAAAGCTGCAATGATCCAGATAATAAAATTTGTTGGATACATCCATACAAACCAAAGAAGGAGAGCGAATCCGGGCAGCCATAGCCAGCGCGACAACGCGGTCACGATGCGTCCGCCATCGAGCATCCCGACCGGCGTCAGGTTAAACAGATTCAGAAAATATCCGAACCAGGCGAGCGCGATGAAAATAGGCGCGGCGAACATTTCGCCTAGCGCGTTACAGATCAATGCGCCAAAGCTCCCCAGCATGGGACCCCCAATGCCCACGCATGCTTCCACCCAGGCATTGCGCGGCGCTTCTTT
>QHRD01000050.1 GCA_003220005.1 Verrucomicrobiota bacterium
GATCGTCCCCGAACTTTCATCGGCTGCCAGGATCCCCTTGCCCGGAGCGACCAGTTTCCTTGCTACAGACTCCAAATTTTCAGTTTTCATAATTGCCTTCGCTTCGCTGAAAGAAATTCTAGTCTCCTTCCTCGCAAAATCCTCGCAGAAATGCAAACGAAAACCCGCGGCTGTAGCCCCGAAAGCGTTCGGGGCTGTCTCAGCGGAAATGTAGAGCATGCCACCTGATGCGCTGAAGACAGCGCGCACTTACAACGCGCCGGAAGAACACGAGTAGGAGCAGGAAGGCGCTGAACGCTTTTCTTCGACGCGCGGTCTAACTTGTGCTATACGCAAATCAATGTTGAGCAGGATCATAATTTCGGTGGCGATGGCCTCCGCGCTTTTTACGGCTCCGGTGGGTCTCGCCTCGCGATCATGCATCCTCTCCAGTGCGCCAGCTCAACAAGGCTGTAAGTCGGGTTGCTGCGCCAATAAGACCTGTTGCGCGACTTCAGCCGAGCACAAAGCGAGTCCAACGCAGCCGCTGGCGAAAGCCGATTCCAGCTACAAACTAAACGCGACATGGTTCTCGTTACCGAGCGCGGTTTCGCCCAGCCGGGAATTCGGCGCTCAACACTTTGTATTTTCTACCGCTGCGTCTGGCGCGCATTCGCCGCCGCCGCTCGCGTTGATCTGTATCCGTCTCATCTGATCCAAGGCCGCTGACGCCCGAGGTGTGCCCATTTACCGGCATGCTAGGATTTCAACCGTTCTCTTGGATCAATGAAAACAACTTACCTCTTATTACTTAATCTAATTTTAGCTTTAGCTTTTCGGACTGCGCAGGCCGGAGATAATGACAGCGCAGTTCGAGAGGGTCGCCTTTCGCTCGATGAGGTGACAAACGTCGTTTTCGCAAATAATCCGACAATCAAAGCGGCGCAGGAGAAATGGCAGGCAATGAAGGCGCGCGTGCCGCAAGCCGCCGCGTGGGAGGATTTGAGAGCGCAGGCGAGGTCGCGCGCCGCGCGCTATGTCTCGATCCCGCCGAATGCGTTCACGGATCAAAGCTTCATGCTCCAGCAAGAAGTTCCGATTTCAGGAAAAAATCTGAGTCGGGCACGAGCAGCGACGGCCGAAGCCGGTGCAGCCTTCGAGGATTTTCGGCGGACCGAGCTCGATGTGGTTTCGCGTGCCCGCGCGGCCTTTCATCGGCTGGCGAACGAATATGCGCAGCTCGAAGTAAACCAACGCAACGTCGACCTGCTCAATCAATTCGCCGAAGTAAACCGACAGCGCTACGAAGTTGGCAACGCCAGTCAGGCCGATGTGCTGACTGCGCAAACCGACGCGGCCAAGCTGCTCGAAGCACAGTCCGATATTTTCCGCCGGATTTCAGATGCGCAATCGCAGCTCAACGTGCTGATGAATCGGCCAGCGCAGTCGCCGCTCGCCGAGCCATCTCAGATTCCGTTTCAACCACCGCACTTTTCATTGCAAGTGTTGCAAGCTGCCGCCCTGAGCGCGCGACCGGAAATGCAGCGAGCGCAAAACCGGGTCGAAGCCGAAAGATTCCGCGTTGAGCTCGCGAATCGCCAGCGGTTCCCCGATCCGACACTCGATGTTCAAGCGCAGCGATACAACGAAGCGGGCCAGGCAGTGAGCGAGCTCGACGTCGGCGTTTCGATCGGCCTGCCATTTCTCAACCCAAGAAAATATTCCGCGACAGTAACCGAGGCCCGGCGGAATTTCGAAAGCGCGCAGCACGAGCTCGAAGCCACGCGTACCGAAACGCTCGGCC
The DNA here is from genome assembly GCA_003220005.1 of Verrucomicrobiota bacterium. Lineage (GTDB taxonomy): Bacteria > Verrucomicrobiota > Verrucomicrobiia > Chthoniobacterales > UBA10450 > Udaeobacter. Next base: position 1,784 of record QHRD01000050.1, read on the forward strand.
TGGTTCGCGATCAGCTCAAGAAAATCGAAACAGCGGCTCATCACTACGAGCTTTATAGCGACAAAATTCTGCCGCTGGCGCGGCAGGCAGTGCAATCGAATCGAGTCGCGTACGAGACAAGCAGTGCCAATTTCCTGGAGCTAATTACTGCGCAGCGCGTCCTGCAAGACGTTGAATCGGCCCACGTAAGTCATCTCGCCGACTACCAGGTCGCGGTCGCAGAGCTCAACGCCATCGTTGGCATCGAGGAGTGGCTTTCCCCGAAAAATTCCGCGGAGAGGAGGAAATCAAAATGAGGCAGTTTTTCCACAACCCCGCTTTTCGTTTAGCAATTGGCGTATTGCTGCTTGCGATCACGCCCGCGTGCTCGAAACGCAGCGGCGCAGGCGGCAGCGATAGCAACATCGATTACTGGACTTGTACGATGCATCCTTCGGTGCATGCGAAGGATCCCGGAAAGTGCCCCATCTGCTCGATGGATCTCGTGCCGGTAATGAAAAGAGCCGGCGGCGCCTCCTCCCCTACTCCGGCCGCGACGCCGACCAATCAATCAAGTGCCAAAGGCGACGAGATGAAAGGAATGCAAGGCATGGGAAATATGCCGGGCATGCCTGGCATGAAAGGCAGCGAAGTGAAAGGCGCGGAAGAGAAGCCTGGCGAATTCGTTGTGCCGGTCGAGCGACAGCAACAGATCGGCGTGAGTTTTGCCACTGTCGAAATGAAGCCGCTCAGTCACAGCATCCGTGCAGTTGGTCGCGTCGTGCCCGAAACACAACGAGTCTGGCGCGTCGTCTCGCGAACGGCCGCCTACGTGCAGGAACTCGGCGTCAATGCTCCAGGCGAGCTGGTTAAAAAAAATCAGGTGCTGATGAAGCTTTACAGCCCTGAGTTGCTAACCACACAGCGCGAATTGATCGATTTGCTGCGCTCGCGCGACGGCAC
>QHRD01000205.1 GCA_003220005.1 Verrucomicrobiota bacterium
GAGCGCCGGGTTGCCAGCCTCAATCTTTTTTGCGGCGTGATTTGAATCGATCAATTTGCGCCGCTCGGCGGCGTAATTTTTCGAAAGTAAACCGGCGAGCGGAATTTTTGCGAAATCAGGATCGGCATAAAATTTCGCGCGATCAGCCCACGCGATTTTTTTCGCTTCGATCATGGTGTGCAACGTCTCGGGTGAATTACGACCCATCGCGCGCAGATCGAACCCTTCGAGGATATTCAAAATTTGCAGCGCGGCGATGCCCTGACCGTTCGGCGGTAACTCGAACACATCGTAACCACGATAATTCACCGAGACCGGCTGAACCCATGTTGACGCATGCTTTTCGAAATCAATTCTTCGCAGGAAACCGCCATTGGCCTGCATGAACGCGTCGATCTTGTCCGCGATCTCGCCTTTGTAAAAAGCGTCCCGACCTTTTTCGCCGATCAAGCGCAGCGTCTTTGCGAGCGCGGGATTTTTGAAAATATCGCCCTTCGCAGGAGTGCGGCCCTTCCCATCGAGCGTGTAAGTTTCGAGAAACGCGCCGGGGACTCCTTTATACAAGCGCGGGCCAAACGCCCAGTAATACGCGATCAATTCCGTGACTGGAAAACCTTCTTCGGCATATCGAATCGCAGGCGCAAGGTCGTCGCTCAGTTTCAGTTTCCCGAACTTTTTGTGCAGCTCCGCCCAGGCGTCCACTGTTCCAGGCACGCTGATTGGCAACATACCGAGCGGAGGAATGGTATCGCGCTGCAGTTTCGCCAGCTCGGCCTTCATCTGTTCATAGCTCAAACCCAGCGGCGAACGGCCGCTGCCGTTAATTCCATAAAGTTTGTTTTCCTTCGCGCTGTAAACGATTGCGAAAAGATCGCCGCCGATCCCATTCGAGACGGGTTCCATCAAACCGAGCGTTGCGTTTGCAGCGATCGCCGCGTCCACGGCGCTGCCGCCGCGTTTCAAAATCTCTACCCCGACCTGCGTCGCCGCCGGCACGCTGGTGCAAACCATTCCATGCCGCGCCAGCACTTCTGACCGCGTGGCGAAATTCTTCCCTGTGATGCGATCGATTTGCGCCTCTAGGCGAGGACCAACAATTAACAGAGCCAACAGTGCCAAAGTTGGTGGCTCAATCTCGCGCATACGCCACATTAACGCTTTCCTCTCAAACAGGGCACTTGAATTTTGTTCCGCAATTGTATTTGATTGTTAGCCGCGAATGAAAATGTCTTCCGATGACCAAAAAGCAGTCGGGCTGATTCTGCTCTGCCTGGGATTTCTTTTCTTTCTGATCGGCCTTGCTGCACGACTGAAGGAAAGTTTTGTTTCCCGCGCTGAAATCTCGACCGTGGGCTTCACAGCCGCCGCGATTATGGCAGCGCTCGGGGTGATCGTGATTTTGTTTTCCCTAAGAAAAAGGCGGGGCTGAGGTCTCGATAACTCCAAAGCAAGGCCCCCCGAAAGGAACGAACATTTCGTTTTTCGTGGACGCCTTGGTCAATCGCGAGCTGTCCGAAAATTCTTCCCGAAAAAAAGCGGCGACCATTTTCAGATCGCCGCCTTTCCCCTATCGCTGTGGACAACCCAAAGTTATTGCTGCGCCGCGTCGTGCAGTTCTTTTCTGGCATTCATCATGTCCTGATGCGCTTTTTGAATCGCATCGAGCTTGTTCTGCTGGTCGGCGTTCAGCAATGGCCGGATCTGTGACAATGTGCTATCCATCGCCGTTTTCATTTTCTGCATCGCCTCCTGATGAATGGCGGCGAATTGCGGCTTAGCCGCATCGAGGATTGGCTGGACCTTTGCCTTTTGATCGGCAGTCAGGTTCAACTTATCGGTCAGATGTTGCAGGCCAAACGCATGGCCATGCCGCTGTCCACCAGCGCCGGCACACTGTTCACCAGCGCCGGCACCCGGTTGTGCCTGGACAACGACATAGCCGCCAAGAGCAATCGCTCCGGCGGCGATAACTGCTAATACGTTTCGTTTCATAGTTTATCCTTATTGTTTGCTGTGCGCTCTTCGCGCTTTTCCAGATATGACCGGATGCGAAGAAAAGCGGTTACAAGATTTTTTATTCACAGGGTGGCGGCCGCTTGTGTCCAGCGCTGAAACTTGCGACAGGTGCTTGGCACAAGCACCTCTACATACAAAGTTGTAACCGCAACGCGCCATTATCGGTCATTGGTAATGGTGTGGATACGCTCTCGACCACATGGATGATTCTGACGCAAGCGCGCTGGTTCAGGCTGCGCTTCAGCATGACGATGAAGCAGCTCGCGCGCTGGTGCGGCAGCTTTATCCGCTGGTGGTCAAAATCGTCCGCGCGCATCGACCACGCCGAACCGCGGAAGAGGACCTTTGCCAAATGATTTTCATCAGAGTTTTTCAAAAATTATCGCAATTCTCCGGCAAAGTGCCGCTGGACCATTGGGTCTCGCGCATTGCGGTGAATACCTGCCTAAATCAAATCGAGTCGGAGAAAGTCCGCCCTGAGTTGCGGCACGCCGATTTGAGCGAAGAAGAGCGCGCCGTGGTTGAGAACCTGGCCGTCTCCTCCGGAGAGCTGGCCCCGGACCAGCGTTTCGCGTCGCGCCAACTGGTCGAACACCTGCTTGCCGCACTCAAACCGGTCGAGCGGCTCGCGATCGATTTGCTATATTTACAGGGACGTTCCGTGGACGAAATCCGCAAGATGACCGGCTGGAGCGCGGCGCTCATTAAGGTGCGGGCATTTCGAGCGCGACAAAAAATGAAAAATCAGTTAGCCAGAATGCGAGAAAAGCCATGAATGACCTCAAAATTGATCGGTTGCTGCGATCTGCAGCACAGGCAGGTGATCAAACGGAAATTGTAATGCCATTTGGCTTCGATACCCGCGTGATCGCGCTCTGGTGCGCGGGGTTGCCCACGGCGAATGGTGTCGCATCGCTGGTCCGCCGCGCGGCAGCGTTGTCCGCAGCCGTGATCGTCATAGCCACAATCGCGGCGGTCCGTGAAGCAAAGCAAAGCCGCGAGATCGGTGAATCTTTTGCAAATGAGTTCGCCATCGCGGACACGGCCATTCAGGATGAATTCTCGCAATGAACCAGGCATTGAAATGGAAACTCATCGCCGGATTCATCCTTGTGTTTGTCGCCGGGGGAATCAGTGGCGCGTTCCTTGGAGGATTGTATGCCCGGCATCTTTTCTTTGGATTTCATCAGCCCGAGAAGATCGGCGCGCGAATGAAGGATAGGCTGCGCGCAGAGCTCGATCTGACGCCGGAACAAGTCGCGAAAATTTCGCCGATCATCGATAAAACCGCGCTGCAACTCAGGGAGATCAGACAGGAGACTGCCCGGCGTGTTCACGAGACGATTGCGGAGACGCATCGGCAAATGGCAGTCAATCTCACAGATGAACAACGACAAAAACTTCAGCAAATTGAAGAGCGACACCGGCGCTGGCACCATCGCGAATTTCACGAATCTTCCGCGGAAGCGCCGTCGGCAACTCCATAGGTAGGGACGGCGCGGCGCGCCGACCCTACCAATTGCACCGCCTTAAAGCGCCGCGCGTATTGGAATCGCAGACAGGATTGTCTGCGTCACTTTTCAGCCTTCCATGATTTCGCGAAGCAGTCGCGGCCCGCGATAAACGAATCCTGTGTAAAGCTGGACGAGCTGTGCGCCGGCCTGGAATTTCTCCTGAGCTGATTCTGCGTCGAAAACTCCGCCCGCAGCGATCACCGGTATCGCAGACTTTGCAACAATCTCGCGCACGAGCGTTGTTGATTTCTCCCGCAACGGCGCTCCGCTCAAGCCGCCCTCCTCGTTGAGCGCCAGCGGGATTGATGAATGATCGAGTGTTGTGTTCGTCGCAATGACGCCTGCCACTGCGTTTTCTTCGCACACTGCCAGCACTGCTTCCAGGTCGGTCGATGAAAGATCCGGGGAAATTTTCACGATGACTGGTTTCGTGGCTGCCCCCGGTTCGCGGCCAATCGCCCGTAACAACTCGGAAAGCCTTTGAGGTTTCTGTAACTCGCGCAAGCCGGGCGTATTGGGTGAGCTGATATTCAGCGCGATGTAATCGGCAAAGTCCCGAAGCAATCGAAACGAGTAGAGGTAATCGTCCGTCGCCTGTTCGAGCGGCGTTGTCCGCGATTTGCCAATGTTGATCCCGACTGGAACCGCCGGCCATCGGCCGCTCCTGCGTAATCGGCGCAATCGTTCCGCGATCGCGTCCGCGCCGTCGTTGTTAAAGCCAAGACGATTGATCAACGCTTGTTGCCTGGGCAATCGAAAAATGCGCGGCTTGGGATTTCCTGGCTGCGCTTTCGCAGTCACGGTCCCGATCTCGATGAAACCGAAACCGATTGCTGCCCATGCAGGATTGGCAACGCCGTTCTTATCCAATCCCGCGGCAAGTCCGATGGGATTCGGAAAGGTGAGACCGAAGAGCGTCTTTGATTTTGATATCGGCTGAAAAACCTTCAGTGTTCGTAACGCAAGATCAAAGTGCGAAGCACCCCGAAGCAATTGAATCGTGAGACGATGCGCCGTCTCGGGATCGAGCAAAAAGAGCAGCGGCCTGACAAGTCGCTCGTAGCCGTTTTTCATCGGACCTGTCCCTTCAACTGCGAAAGTTTTGGCGCACAACGCGCTTCGATGTTCTCACCAACCCGTGCTGTCATTCTGAGCGAAGCGAAGAATCTCTGGTCATTTCTGGACAGATCGCCATGGAAAAAAATCGAGATGTTTCGCTTCGCTCAACATGACAGCGCTTTTGATTAGATAAATTGCGCATTCATTTGCCGATGCAAAATTGGCCGAAAACCGAGTCGAGAATTTGTTCCACATCGACTACGCCAATTATCTCCCCCACGGCGCGCAACGCCTGATCAACATCAACCGCAACGTACTCCTGCGATATTCCCTGGCCCAATGCCAAGCGCGCCCGATCGCACGATTCCAGTGCGCGGCGCAGGCAATCGCGATGCCGCGTATTGATCGCCACTGCGCTTTCCGGTCGCAGATTTTGCTGCCTGATTCGGGCCAGAATTTCTTTTTGAAGTTGCGGCAGGCCTTCTCCGGTGAGGCACGAAATCCGCAAGGCCGAGAAATTCTTCCAGTCATCTGCCTCGGGCAAATCCCTTTTGTTTAAGACCACGATTTCGTCCGCATCTTCGGCCTGCCCGTTGAACTCCGAAACCTTTCGCCAGTTGAAATGCGCCGGCCTGGGCGCATTGCAATCTGCGATGTGCAAACGCAGGTCTGCCAGTTGCAGCGATTTTTCCGTGCGCGCAATTCCTTCGCTCTCCAGTTCGCTTTTGGACGCGCGCAGCCCGGCGGTATCGAGCAACCGGATGAGCACACCATCAAGATTGACCGTTTCTTCGATTATGTCGCGCGTCGTGCCGTGGGTGTCGCTGACGATTACTCGATCGTAGCCAAGGAGCCTATTGAGCAAACTCGACTTGCCTGCATTGGTCGCTCCGTAAATCACCACGCGCACTCCTTCGCGCAAAACGCGACCTTGATCGGCGGTGGCAAGCAAGGCAGCGATCTCTTCGAGAACGGCATCAAGGCGGGCGCGCAGTGTTTCGCCTTCATCTGGCGCTATGCCCTCCTCCGGGAAATCGATTGACGCGTTGATGTGCGCCAGGAGCGCGATCAATTCATCGCGGATCTTTCTGATTTGATCGCCGAGTCTGCCTTCGAGTTGCTCAGTGGCCGACCGCAGGGCGAGATCAGTCCGGGCGCGAATCAGATCGATCACGGCTTCGGCTTGGGTGAGATCCATTTTGCCGTTGAGAAACGCGCGTTCAGTGAATTCACCGGGTCGCGCCGCCCTTGCGCCAGCGCGCAAACAAGCTTCAAGAACTTTCGCGGAAACGAGCGTGCCACCGTGGCAACTGATCTCAACCAAATCTTCTCCAGTGTAACTCGCAGGTGTGCGATGGATTGATAGCACTGCTTGATCGATCAATCGATTTTCGACGCTGAAAATCTCGCCGAGGTGTTGAACATGTGATGCAAATCGCGACGGCTTTTCTTTGCCGCGAAAAATTCGGTCTGCGATCTCGATCGCATTTGCTCCGGAAACTCGGACCATCGCGATGGCGCCTTCACCTGGCGGCGTCGAGATGGCAGCGATTGTCTCGGAAACGGTCATAACTCTGGAACCAAATTGTAGGGCAACCGCTTCGGTTGCCAAATTCGACACGCCGCGAACCCTGTCATTCTGAGCGGAGCGAAGATTCTCGGACATTCCCCCTAGCGCTTTGACCCGGGCTAACGATCAGAGATGTTTCGCTTCGCTCAACATGACAAGGGGCCTAGACCACGGTTATTCAAATTTCCCTCATGCCATCAGTTACGCATCATGTCCCCAAGTGCCGCGATTAACTTTTTATTCTGCTCCATCGTGCCCACGGTGATCCGGACCCATTCGGGTAGGCCATAACCTTTGAGCGGTCGCACGATGATTTTTCGGCGCAGCAATTTCTCGAATACCGCGCAGCCATCGCCGACCTTTACCATCACAAAATTCGCGACGGCAGGCACGAAAGGGATCTTCATTTTGGAAAATTGCTCCTGCAAATAAGCGCGACCTTCATCGATCACGCGCTTCGTTTCGCGCAGGTGCGCATCGTCCTCCAGCGCCGCCAGCGCGCCTGCTTGCGCGATGCTGTTCACATTGAATGGCTGCCTCGTCTTGTGAAGGACCTCGATCAAATCGGCGGGCGCGACGCCATAACCGATCCGCAGACCAGCCAGTCCGTGGATTTTCGAAAACGTGCGCAGCACCATCACGTTTCGTTCCTCGTGAACATATTGCAGCGTGTCGGGCGGATCGTCGAGGAGTTCAAAATACGCTTCGTCGAAAACGACAACAATGTTCTCGGGCACGCGCGACATGAAGCTGTCGATCGCGCGCTGCGAGACCAACGTGCCGGTGGGATTGTTTGGGTTCGGAATGAAAATGAGACGGGTTTTTGGCGTGATCGCATCCAGCGTCGCGCCGAGGTTCTGTTGAAAATTCGGAGCCGGCAATTCGATGGTGCGCGCCGCGAAAGAGGTCGCGAGCAGTTTATAGATGATAAATGCATACTGAAAAATAATGACGTCATCGCCCGGATTCAGAAACGCGTGACCGAGAAATTCGATCACCTCATTTGAGCCATTGCCAAGAATCACGTTCTCCGGCGCCAGACCGAGCCTGGCCGCGACTGCTTTGCATAAGTAAAAGCCACTGCCATCCGGATACAGGTGCGCGTTGCTAATCGCTGCGCGCATCGCCTCGATCGCCTTGGGAGAAGGCCCCAGCGGATTTTCGTTCGAGGCCAGCTTGATGATTGCGTCCGGTTCGGTGCCGAGCTCGCGTGCGGTCTCTTCAATTGGCTTTCCCGGCTCGTAAACCGTGATGTCGCGCAGTTGCGGGTTGGCCAGGTCCCAGATCGAAGTCATGCGCCGCAGATTAAATCAGAAATCAAACAGAAGGAAACCAAGACAACCAAGTAGCTGACTTGGGCGCCGCCTTTGTTTTCTTCGTTACCTTCTGTAAAGAACCTTGGCACAAGCGCGCCTCAAACTTTAGATTCGAGAGATGGCCGAGCAGACGTATTACGGTAATCCTTCCAGCGGCTACGTGTTCGCAGCGCGGGCGCGAAAGGCTGTCGATCTGGCGCGTGAACGACTGGCAGCGTTAGTCGGTTGTGCGCCGTCGGAAATAGTTTTTACCAGCGGCGGAACAGAATCCAACAATGCGGTCATTCGTTCCGCGCTGGCCTACTCCGCCGTAGCGGCTGCGAAGGCTGGACAGTTTGAGCCGCGCGGGAAACATGTCGTGGCAACCGCCGTCGAACACAGCGCTGTTTTGCGTCCCTGCCAGGACCTCGAAAAACACGGCTGCCGCGTGACGTTTCTTGGCGTAGATCGAGATGGCAATGTCGATCTTGCCGAATTGGAGGCCGCGATTGGGCCCGAGACCGCCCTCGTTTCGATGATGTGGGCGAATAATGAAACTGGCGTGCTGTTTCCCGTTCAGAAAATCGCTGAGATTTGTCGGCGGAAAGGTGTGCTGTTTCACAC
>QHRD01000206.1:0-394 GCA_003220005.1 Verrucomicrobiota bacterium
TCTGCAATGGCACACCGGCCTCCACCCAACGCCCCAATTCCAACCGTCCATTCAAGCCCGGCGGATTCCCGATCCCTTCGTTCGAAGGCGTATCGGTGCCGAAAAGAAGCTTCAGATTTTCCGCTACCATGATGCGGAGCGTCGCGTTCGCGCGTTGTGCTGCTATGGACATAATCTTTAGCGCATCGATCGAATCGGAGCCGAAAAATTTCGCAATCGCCTGTTTGTACTCTGTTGCAACTGTGGCTTGCGCAGTCTTACCTTCGTCGCTCTTGAGATACGCGATCAGCACCCTCGGTAACGATTCTTTCAGTCGTGAGTCGTCTAGCAGCGATTTATCGAAGATCGACAGGTCGCCATATACAGCTTGCAAAGTTGGTTGCACGCCGACGTG
>QHRD01000206.1:453-3420 GCA_003220005.1 Verrucomicrobiota bacterium
GCCAGCTTTCCAGCGCGTTTGCATGAACGACCAATAGAAGTCCGCGACGGGAAGCTTCGGCGCGCAGAGCAGCTAGGGTTGCTGGCTGAGGCACAGGCCAGTGCGCCGCGCCGCCAAATCCCGGCTCCACAAAAACTTTTAAGCAAATCGCGCCGGCATTCGCCACACGATCGACCGCACGTGCAGGCATATAATCTTTCGGATCGAGATTGGACGGCCAATCTTTTGCCTGGTCCGGTTCGTAAACAATATTCGCTGCCGTCGCCGAAGCAGCATCCTTCGGAGGATGTTGCGCTCCATATCCGCCAACGACGTGCACACCGCGCCCGCAATGACACAAGTTCGGATGAATTCGCGTCGCGTTAAACCAGTCGAGCGTCTCTTCTCGCAGATTGAGATCCACCAATGTCGTGAAACCAAACGCCAGAAACGAGCGGGGAAGTTGGGCACGGTAAACGTCAAGAAGGTCGGGATGCTTCTCAATCTCATCGTCGTTGAGAGGGCCCATGTTGCCGACGTGCACATGCGAATCGATCAAACCCGGGATAAGAAACCCGCCGCGTCCATCGAACTGCTTTGCGTGCGCGCCGGCAACAAGGTCGGTTCCGACCTCTGCAATCCGCCCGTTACGAACGACCACAACAGCGTGGGCGAGGGGAGCAGAGCGCTCCGGAGAGATGATGGTCACATTCTGGATCACTGTTCCGTCGTCTACGACCTTCGCCTTGGCGGCGTTCGTGCCGGTCGAAGAACTGAGAACCGCAGCAATCGGTACAAGAAACCAGCTGAGCGCGCGCTCCCTCATAATTGATAATGAGATGCGCGGCATCCGCCGTTTGGATTCAGCGCCTTACTGCTGCTCTCAACCATCAACTCTCAACTCTCTGGTTGTCTCATGACCACATACTTCACGCTGAGATGGGGCGGATGATTCCCGTACGTCCTCGTCACCAGTCCAATTTTCGTCGCGCCAATTTTCTCCATCGCCTTTTGAGAACGAAAATTCTTTTCTCCGACAAGAAACACCACGCTCTCAACAAATTTAAACGCGTGATTCAGCAATAATCGTTTCATTTCCGCGTTGTAACGACCGCCCCAGAATTTTCGCGCCAGAAATGTCCATCCGATTTCAATCTCGGTTTTCTCTGGATCATATCCGTAGAATCGCGTCGATCCGATGACGTGCTGCGTCTTTGTGTCGATTACGACAAACGCTCCGCCGGATTCCAGCGCTTCTCTGAAGAAAACTCTGAATACGTCTTCCTTGTAGCGATCGCTCTCCGGATGCTGTTCCCAGATGAGCGGGTCCGACGCAACGGCAAAAAGATCGTCCCAGTGTTCAGGTGCGAGCGGCCGAAGTTCGATCAGCTCGCCTTTTAGATGTGGTTGAAGATCGAACGACATTCCAACCACGAATCGGCACGAATAGTCACAAATTCAAATCATCTCGGCGGCGCGCTTGCTTCACGAAGGTGGGGCATTCGTCACTGCCGCATCCGCCTTCTCGCTTCCGCTTGCTTATTAGCGTACGACGCAGCAAATTTACGCCCCCCAACAGCAAAACGGATTCCGGCGTAATGAACAAAATTGATTTCGCAGTCGGCATTGGCGGTGAGAACGGCCAGGGGATCGCTTCCACTGGGAACATTCTCGCGCTGATCTTTGCGCGGCGCGGACTGCATCTCAACGCCTATAACGCTTACCAGTCGATTATCCGTGGCGGTCACACCTTTCTGACAATTCGAGCTAGCGATGGGCCGGTCCGCAACATGGGTGACAAAATCGATGTATTCATTCCGCTCAATCAAGACACGATGGATCGGCACCTGCATCTTTTGAAGAGCGGCGCATGCGCGGTTTACGACAAAGAGAAGATTTCTCCCGGGAAGGCGGCGGACGGCGTCCAACTGTGCGCGATGCCGATGAAAGAGTTGACTATGGGCAACAAGCTGGCGGTGAACACTGCTGCTCTCGGCGCGACGCTTCAATTACTGGGAGTTGAATCGGAACCGCTCGAGACGGTGATCGCGCGCCAATTCAAAAAGAAGGGCGACAAGGTCATCGCCGAGAATGTCGCCATCGCTCGTGCAGGCTACGATTACGCAGCTCAAAATTTTACAGCCTTCTCCTGGAAAGCACCGCCAGGGACCAAACCGCTCGGAATAATCACCGGCAACCAGGCCATCGCCATGGGTGGAGCAGCTGCCGGTGTGAAATTTTACGCGGCGTATCCGATGAGCCCGTCCACCGGCGTGTTGATGTGGATGGCCGCGCACGCGCGCGAGCTCGGCATCATGGTCCGGCAGGTCGAAGACGAGATCGGCGTGATGAACATGGTGATTGGCGCGGCCCACACCGGCTGCCGCGCCATGTGTGCAACCAGCGGCGGTGGCTTTGCGCTGATGACTGAGGCCGTCGGTATGGCGGGAATGATTGAAACGCCGATTGTTTGCGTCGATGTGCAACGCGCCGGACCGGCGACAGGTGTGCCAACCAAGACCGAACAAGGCGATCTTTGGCAGATGCTCGGCGCTGGCCAGGGCGATTATCCGCGCATTGTCGTCGCGCCGACGAATCAGTTGGATTTATTTCACACGATTCCGGAGTTGTTCAATCTCTGTGACAAGTACCAATGTCCCGGACTGGTTCTGTCCGATCTACTGATCTCCGAAGGGACGGCGAGCATCGATCCCGACGATCTGGACTTTCAAGTGAAGATCGACCGCGGCGAATTGATTCTCTCTAACGGCAATGGAAACGGAGAAAGTCCAGGCAGCGGTTACAACGACAAAGCGTATCTGCGTTACAAGAACACGCCGAGCGGAATTTCTCCCCGCGCGGTGCCGGGCGTGCCCGGTCACATTTTTACCGCGGCGACCGACGAGCACGATGAGGACGGCACGCTTATCAGCGATGAATTCACCAATCCACAAAAGCGGCGGATGATGGTGGAGAAACGCGCCCGCA
>QHRD01000209.1 GCA_003220005.1 Verrucomicrobiota bacterium
AAAGAGTCCACTTCGTCCGGAAGAGTCGCGATATAGCAAATCCGAGAATCGGCTCAGGGTGTCACCGGGCAACCACCTCTCGAACTGTTAAAAGTCGCGAGATTCACAAGCCGCAGAAGGCGAAAATCGAAAGGCTCTGCTCTCCGTAACCCTTGACGTTTGAAAAAATAGGGCCCGGGCAGAGCATGAAGCTAGGGGACACGGCGAGCACCCCGCTGGCCCGCTAAAGGGAAAACTCCGGCAGGTAAGCGGCTTTGTCACCCGCTTCCCATCTCCACAGCAATTCGAATTCAATGTGTTCTTTTTCTCTTGGCGGCTGCGCGACTTCCTCAACAAGCTGCGCGTGCCGCAATTTCAATTCCGGCGTGGTCATGGATTGAATTCTCTTGTTGTCCGACGCGCAACCGACAGCCAAAAAAACAACGGCCAATAATGGTACCAGCTTCATTGGATCGGGAGCGTAGCAGGGTAAGATTCATTCGATCAAGCTTAAAAAAGAGTGGTGTGTCTTTTATTACACGACGCCAGCCTTACAGGTTGCCAGAGCGGCATCGGAACCGGAGCGCATCCGAAATGAGACCCAATGGCGAGTACGGCGGCGGTTGGCTGCAACGTTCGCCCAGGCGCGGTCATTGGAAGCTGTCTCTCATGCGCTTTGGTTCAATCTCCGCCGTCTGCCGCTTGGAAATTGTGTGCCAGTGAGCCTGGTCACGCTGCGGAGCAGAAAAGAAGAGCAATAAGTAACAAAACTGTTACTATCTTTGGTTGCAATTTCGCACGAAGAATTTGAAAGTTTGCGCAGTCACCCCTAGACGATAAGAACCCAAACACCTAAAAACTCAGCTCAGACTCCACTAAAACTCCACTATGAAACAAAAATCCACTTCACAATCAGCATTCCTTAATCCACGTGTCTTAATCGGCCTCTTTATAGTCCTGGCTGGCGCCGTTCTGGCGCTAGTCGGCTTTGGGACATTCTCAGGACTTACTGCCAGCTCAGCAGAAGCGCAGCCAGCGCATAAAATAATCAATGTCGCAGGCCTTCCTCCGGGATTTGACTGTGCCACGATTCACGAAAAGGGGATCGACCGGCAGGAGAACTTCCTGGCCGGCAGCATCATGATTGCCTGCGGCGAGGCCCAGGGAGGTTCTTCGTTTTCCGGGCCCTTCTCTCAACTCCTTTACAATACAGTGACAACCCCCATGGCGTACGGTGGCGGGGATGTCGACTTGATCACCGGCGCTGACAGCATTACGCACCCCACCCAGTCTGAGACGTACACACTCGCCAACCCAGATAACCCCAACCAAATCGTCGTGACCTACAATGATTCACGAACTGCCTCCGCCAATTACTCCGGAGCATCGTATTCCAGTGACGGTGGCGCCACCTTCACTCGCCTGAACCCAGCCCCATTCGCAAGTGGCCATGGGACGAACTTTGGCGATCCGGTTACTCTCTACAACCACCCTACCGGCAGTTTCTTTGCGATTTTTTTGGCCACGGGCTGCGGCGGACAAGGCATCGGCGCCTGGAAGTCCACTGACGGTGGCGTCACCTGGGCCACTGGCGCATGCGTTCACAACGGAGCCTCTGATGACCGCGAGTCTGGCTGGTCCGACAACAATCCGTCATCTCCGTTCTTTGGCCGAATGTACGTTTCTTGGAACAACTTCAGCATTGGCGTTGGCGCTCTCCAAGTTACCTACTCCACTGATAACGGCGCAACGTGGCACGCCCCGATAAATGTGGCCAATACTAGTACCTTCATTCGCGACGTGCAGATCACCGGTGACATGTCGGGCAATGGGACTATGTACATCGCGGGTATGGACGAAGGCGGCGGCGGCTTCCCGCACAACAATATCAACCACATTTACAGGTCCACCGACGGCGGTAACACATGGACGAACACCTACACCGGGCCCAGCTTTGCCGGACCGGGCGTTTCAGCGTCGGGTTACTTTGCTTGTATGTTTACCGGTGGTTCGGCGGGCGTCTATTGGCGGCACGAGGGCTGGGGTGAGCCTGCAGCCTTCAACAACGTGGTTCATCTGGTCTATGCGCAGCACGGCGCAGGAGCTGACGCTGGCGACGTCTATTACATCCGTTCCACCGATAGCGGCGCGACCTTTGGTGCACCTTTCAAGTTAAACAGCGATGCCACAACGCGTCCTCAATGGCAGCCTAACATCTCAGTGAGCCCAAGCGGCACGCTCTTGGCAACGTGGTATGATGGGCGCGAGTTCACCACCTGCACATACGGTAATCCAGGCGTTCCGTGCTATCGCATGTGGTCGCGCAAGTCTACCGATAACGGCGGGACTTGGTTGGCTGACGATTCTTTATCCGATGTCGCCAGCCCGCTACCTGCACAACCTGATACTACGGTTCAAGCAACTTATGCGGGAGACTATGACTATGGCACGGCGACAGCCAGCAAGCACTATACTTCATGGGATGAGGGACGCGTAACTATTAGTGGCCAGTCCCAGCAGGATGTCTTCTCCGACAAGGAGCCAGCAGGCGGTGGCGCAACACCAACACCAACTCCGACGGCAACACCAACGGCCACGCCAACGGCGACACCTACACCTACGCCTGTAGGCATCCCGTGCGGAGACTTGGTTTCTTTCCAGGCACGCTGCACGCATACTGTCAACGGCGACAGATTGCAGGCTAAGCTTACCCTCACCAATACGAGCCACTCGGGCCAGCAGGTCACCATCACGGTCGATGGCAATCCCAATCAGGTGACAATCAATGGCAATAAGGCGCAACTTCAGATTCCCAACGAGCCGCTCGGGCAACACACGGTTGCACTTACTAATCCAGCCGGTTGTTTCGCGCCTGTTGTCACGAATTGTAACTAATGCAGACTCTTAGTGCAATGGATTCGTGATCAGGCTCGAAACTCAAATTACAGGATCGAGTTAGGTTCCAGGAATAGAGAAACAAACCAATCCTCTATCAACGCGGCGTCCGGCAGTTGCCGGACGCCGCATCATGGCAGCTCCTGCAATAGCGCTTGGGCATTCGGCTCTTCGCGTGCTAGCCGTCACGGTAACCCGCCTGAGCAGCCGGCAATTGCAACGAAGATTGCGCCTTGGTGATGGAACACACCGCGAACGGTCAGCAGGCGGAATTTTTGGTCATGCTTGCCGATCAGGCCGACTTTGGTGGCGCAGCAGCTTTGCGGACAAAGACCGAAAAAGGTCGCTATGTCCACGGCAACACCAACACCAACTCCCACGGCAACGCGTGATTCCCGGCTCGATCGTCTCAGGCACCCCGGTCAAGCCGAAAATCTAGCTTTCATAGTGTCAGAAGCGCAAAAGCGGACATGATGTAAAGACAACCACTGAAAATGTGAAAAAATAGCTTGCTAATCTCTTGCTTATAGCGGAAAAAACCAACCCCATAAAGAACCGCACAACCAATTTCAATTACCCAACCCTAGGATAAGTAAATATGGAAACCTCAATTCTTATTCCAGTCACTCGTTACTTGGCGGCGGCGCGGCGAGCTTTCTTTACTGCAACCGCGTCGATTTTGCTCGTGGCGGGCGTGAATGTCATCACGACCATTGCGACTGCCCAGGGCGTCAACGACCGGTACTACCGATTTGAGGAAGGAATCGCGGGAAATTGCGCCAGTGGCGCCGGGAGTATCGTGGATTCGTACTTCGGCTCACCGGATGGAACGCCAGACGGCTGTCCCATCTACAGCACTGACGTACCATTTGCCGTGATTCCGCTCACCGGCCAGCCCGATACGTTGTCACTGTCTTTCAATGGAGCACAATCAATTCTCTTCAATTCATTCTTCCTGCTTCACCGCACCTTCGGTGATGCAACCCTCGAGTACTTCATCAAGTTACCCGATCAGCCGCGCCACTCCATCTTCTGGACGCGGCCGACGAACGAACCCGACGAAAACCGCTTCAACCTCGCCATTGATCCAGGTGGACAGCTCACCGGCGACTATCGGGAGCCAACCGGCAAGATTCATCAACCTATAGGCGGGGGCGTTGCGCTGGTGAACGAGTGGCATCATGTCGCAATCGTGAAGGACACGCAGACCAAAGCCCCATCACACATTTACAGCGGCTACGTCGACGGCGTGAATACAGTGACCAGCCTAGATGGGCATCCGAACGAACCAGATCCCGATCTCATGTGGACCATCTCTGGAAGGATCGGCGAGCAACTTTTCGGTCTGATCGATGAGGTTCGACTCACCCAGAGGGCCCTCGAACCGTGTGACTTCCTGATTTCAGCGAACCCCTGCTCCTCACCGACGGCAACACCAACAGCAACAGCAACGCCAACAGTAACAGCAACACCAACAGCAACGCCATCCGCTAGACCTTCACTAACCCCGAGGACTATTCCCACGCCAAGACCACGCCCGACGCCCCCACCGCGTACTTAAGTCACTTGCGGCGACTGTTGGATGACAAAGGGACCGCGCCATGGCGTTGTTTACTGTTGGGCTCGTCTATGGAGCGACTCCAATTGAGGCGATGGAAATCGCTAACCACGGGACCGCGGCTTTGGTGAGCAAACTTGGAACGGCGACGGTGACGGCAAATGAACCTATCGCCAGTTTCCGGTAGGACAACGAACATGACTGAGTCGTTGTCGCCCGCCGTTTTTGTCGATCGCGACGGCACCATCATACAAAACGTCGATTATTGTTCGGACCCCCACCAGGTGAAGATTTTTGCCGGCGTCCCCGAGGCGTTGAAGCGCTTAAAGTCGAAAGGCTTCAAACTCATCATCGTCACAAACCAGAGCGGCATCGGCCGCGGGCTGCTTAACATTGGCCAATATCGCGCCGTGGAGGAAGAAGTCCTACGCCAGCTCGGGCCCGAACTGATCGACGCTACTTATTTTTGCCCCGACGTTCCCGGCCAGCACTCGACCTTCCGCAAGCCTGCGCCCGGAATGATCACCGCAGCCACGCGAGAAAATCAAATCGATCTGGGTCGATCGTTTTTGATTGGCGACAAGGAAATCGACGTCGAGTGCGGTCGCAATGCGGGTGTACGCACGATCCGTGTTCGAACTGGTTGCGACCGCGAGACCAATGACAGCATGGCGGATTGGGTCGCCGACGATCTACCCGCAGCAGTCGAAATCATCCTAAACAAAATGCAATGACAACGCGATCATCCCCGAAAGAAGCGAGAAACTCCACATTCTCGTTTATGCCACCCAAACATTGACTACGCGGGTTCGCCCCGCACTGATCCTCTGGCTGAGCCTCGGGCGAACCCCATTGCCGCCCGAGTTTCTCGAGGACAAATTCTACGCGCCGCGGGGTTTGGAAACATTTCGACGGTTGACATAAACATCGCGGGGTCTGAGGTTGCGCGAATTATCAGGGGGGCAATAAAACGCTGCTCAGGCAGCGACATCCATCGGTAATGGCAGAGAATTGCGGAATTTGCCACTTGGCCAACGCGAGTTCGAAACACTTAGATTGTATCCACACTCAACAAGCGTATGAGAAAATACACTTAACGGTCGATCTGTCGTATGGGGGACGTTGCCGTAGGATCGACGATGGAGCGACTCCTTCTCAACTCGTCGGCGTTTGGTGTTCTGGCGTCAGATGTATTTCAGTTTGCTTTTGATATATTGGCCTTGCACGCGTCGCGGCTTCTTGAGCAAATCG
Source organism: Verrucomicrobiota bacterium (assembly GCA_003220005.1). Classification (GTDB taxonomy): domain Bacteria; phylum Verrucomicrobiota; class Verrucomicrobiia; order Chthoniobacterales; family UBA10450; genus Udaeobacter. The sequence goes on from QHRD01000209.1 coordinate 5,684, forward strand.
GGCGGCAGTCCTGAATATCGATCTCGTGCTAGTATTCGTTCGCTTACAAAGGGCATCATAAAAGCAAGAGTTGCCAAGGTGGCTTCGGTACTCAGATTTGGAGGGTTCTAATCAGATTAAACCGATGCCAGCTATCGTTTTTGTGGTCCTAACTGTTTCTGCGCTGACAACGAAGTCGATCAGTCTTAATGCGCACTTCGGAGCCGAAGGGAGCCGAAATTGGGACTATGCGTAACTCTTCGAACCCCGATTTTTCGGGGCTTAGGGAAACTGTCTGGCTTTATGCCATCGTTGTCGGCGTAGTTGGAGCCGGAATTTTCTTTTCGCTCTACGCGGGAGCGCGCCTTCCACCACCAGCAACTGTTTCGCCTCACATTGCGCTTGCACAAGAAGGTGTCCACCACGCAGATTCGATCCGTTCTTCATCGCCCACCGTTGTCGCTGGTCTAGTACATAATGCCAGCACCGGGCTCAGCCATCTTATCCTCCAACTCATTGTTATCCTCACCGTCTCCTCCGCAGTCGGGTGGGTTTTTACGTGTGTAGGGCAGCCTGCCGTGGTCGGAGAAATGATGGCTGGTATTCTGTTAGGTCCATCTCTGTTCGGCGTGTTAGCTCACAGCGCTTTCCTTTTTGTCTTTGCGCCAGCGTCCCTCGATGCGCTCAGGCTCTTTAGCCAGATCGGCGTTTGCATCTTCATGTTTGCTATCGGGATGGAATTGGACCTGTCGCAACTCCGGCACAGCGCGCATCGGTTTTTAGTGATTGGTCACTCGAGTATTCTCATCCCTTATCTTTTCGGAGTCGTTCTGGCGTTGTTTCTGTACAAAAATTATGCGCCGGCGGGCACCTCGTTTATGCCGTTTGCAATGGTCATGGGCATTTCCATGAGCATCACGGCCTTTCCGGTCCTCGTCCGTATTTTACAGGATCGGAAACTGTTCCATTCGAAACCAGGGCAGATTGCGACCCTTTGCGCCGCAATCGCGGACGTGACAGCGTGGTGCGTTCTAGCTTTTGTTGTAGCAATTGCAGGCGCAGCGAACGTTAAGACGGCTGTGTTTAGCCTCATACTGGTCGGCGTCTACGTCGTCGCCATCATGTTCATCGTTAAGCCGCTCTTGCGCCGGTTGCTGGGACAATCACTCTTGCAAGAGTCGGAGCCAACGAAGGGAGTCCTTGCCCTGGTTTTCGGAACTGTCCTCCTTTCGGCGCTGAGTACCGAAATCATCGGCATCCATGCACTTTTCGGTGCTTTTCTAGCCGGGATCGCGATGCCCGCTGGAGGCGGTTTCCGCAAAAAGCTAGTGTTACGAGTCGAACATTTTAGTTCCGTCCTACTGCTGCCACTTTTTTTTGCTTTCATTGGCCTGCGCACGCAGATTGGTCTATTGAATAGCTGGTGGGACTGGCTGATTTGGCTTGTGATTATCGCGGTAGCTACTGTCGGTAAACTGGGAGGTACATCGCTTGTTAGTCGATTAATGAACATGTCTTGGCGCGAGTCACTCGAGCTCGGTGCGTTGATGAACACGCGTGGCCTAATGGAACTCATCGTCCTAAATATCGGCTACGACCTGGGTATTCTTTCCCTGCCCATTTTCACGATGCTGGTGCTGATGGCGATCGTCACCACTGTGATGACGGGACCTTTGCTGAATCTTTTTCGCGACAGGTCCCTGTTGAGGACGAGATCAAGCGTGCGAGCATCGTGATCATCGTAAGCTGCGCACGCGCTGAAGAATTTTGCCACTCGCTAATTCGGAGGTGCCTTGTTGTTTGATGTGTGCGGAGCCAGCAACACTTGTGCTTGGCGCAGGTCATCCGGTATTCCGATGTCGATGAAAAGCCCGGTGCAAACCAACCCATACACCTGGCGGTCGAGAAGGCGGGGAAATACCTCTCTCTCGAGCGAGATTGCTGTGCCCGCTGGCAGATTGCGGACGATCTGTTTTCGAAGCAAATAGACGCCGGCGTTGATTAGACCCGGACCCGCCGCAGCTCCTTTTTCCACAAACTGAGTAACGCGGCCCTGGTGGTCAAGCGCCACGCTTCCATAGCGAGTGACATCGGCGACTGCATGCAGCACGAGCACCATATCGGCCTTTTTCTCTGTGAACAGTTCCAGCATTGGAACGAGGCTCCATTCCACATAGGTATCACCGTTAAGAACGAGAACTGGGTCACTGATGAGTGGTTCGGCGAGCTTGAGGGCTCCTGCAGTTCCAAGCGGCTCGTCCTCTCTGGAGTAGCGGATACACATCGCGGACTTGTTTGCGCAATCGAAGTAGCGTTCAATTTTCTCGGCCATATACCCCGTTCCCAAAATCACGTCACCGACGCCTTGAGACGTAAGCCTGTCGAGCAACAGTTGGAGAAAAGGCGTGCCCGAAATTAAAGCCATCGACTTTGGCCGGTCGGCGATTACTGGGCGCAGTCGGGTACCGGGCCCGCCACAGAGTACGAAAGCGCGAACGGCATCTGTTGGACTGTCTCGGCTATCCTCCAGTTTTTTCATCATTGGCGCCAAGTGCCCTACGCGCCGCGCGAGGGCTTAACGCATCAAGCTCGATTTATCACTTGGACGCACAGCGGCTAGCGTTCCATCGTATCAGTATAGCCGGCAAAATTGCAAAAAGGAAGAGACATGAGGTGTTTCGTTGGTATGTGCAATCGCACGTAGAGTTTTTCAACGGCCGGGTATTGAACGAGTGAGTATTGAGAATGCCCATCGCCCTTTCATCCATAATGACCCAGCCGACTCGATCCTCCTCATCGAGCGAGCCGAACCCGCATTAATCGACGGAGTCGAGGGCACAAGGGCATAGCGGCGTTGCGGCCTGGAGCTCAGCAAGCCATAACTAGTCCAAATTGGCTGCTGCCGCAAGATGGACCTGCACTCAAGCGTCTAGAGAAGTGTAAATTGCTACGAAGCCGGCCTACAACCGGGGTTTAGCAAAGGCAGCGTCAGAGAAGCCGCCGCCTTTGTTGGAGCCCGCGTAAACTACAGCTCTAGTAATCCAGCGATCACTCTTCGCGTTTCGCCAAAAACGTGGGAATACC
>QHRD01000207.1 GCA_003220005.1 Verrucomicrobiota bacterium
TCTGCAGAAAGGATACCCTTCGCGTGCCTGAGGAACGTCTGATTGCTCTCCCTGGTGCAGCCGGCCTTCATGCAATCCGCCTGCCACGTTTCGATTTTCGTCTTTTGATCGGGCGTCAGATTGAGCGTTGCCAAATTAACGCATGACATTGAACTCTTGTTCGACGCGTCCTTGGCGCAGCAGGCCTTGCCTCCCGCAAACGCGCTCGATGCCGTCAGCACCGCAACTGCAACTAAAGCGATAGTAGTAATTTTAATCATGGTGAATGCTCAGACAGGCGCGATGCGGAACTGTTCAATCTGTGCTGGCTGATGGTCCGACCTTGTTGCAGATCTTTCCAGGCTGCTACCTTTGTGAGCCTAACTGCGACTGCGCGCGGCGGAGATTGTCGGCTGCTCCTTTCAACTCCGGTTTGAGACGCAGCGCCGCTTCAAATTCGGGAATGCTTTCCCGCGTTTTGCCGGAGGCGAGCAAGGCCAACCCCAGATTGCTGTGAGCCTCCGCGTTGCTGGGATTCATGCGGAGCGCTTCGTGAAGTTGCTCGATAGCCTCTGGTATTCTACCCGCCAACTCGAGCGCGAGTCCCAAGTCAGCTCGGATGCTTGCATCTTCGGGCGCAAGTTGTGACGCGCGTTGCATCTCCTCAAGCGCGGCTTGATCGTTGTTCTCCTTCCACAGTGCGAGCGCCAACTGCACGTGCGCCTTGGGCGCGTCCGGCTGCGAACGAATCGCGGCTTGGAAATACCCGATGGCCTCCGGTATGCGGCCTTGGAATGCGCGGGTAACGCCCATGCCCACCAGGCCATCGTAGAAGTTGGGGTCGATCTGCAATGTCCTTTCAAAATGTGCCGCGGCCTCGTCGTATTTGCCGCTAGCGCCCATCGCCAGGGCCAGGCTGTTTTCTATGCGGAGATTAGCTGGAGTGACTGCGAGTGTGTGCTCAAACAAAGTGAAGCTGTCACGCCAGCGCTGGATCTGCGCGTTCGTTAGTGTAGCAAGAATCAGTAGAACCCCGACTGCTATTCCTCCACTGAGCAATGGCGCAAGACGCCAACTGTTGGCGATGTCCGCTAAGCCGAACACGAGCGCGATGAACAAACCGATCGATGGAATATAGAAGTACCGGTCCGCCATGATTTGCCCGCCGACCTGAACGAGTCCTATAACAGGGACCAGTGTTCCCAGAAACCAAAGCCAGCCTACAATGAGATATGGCCGGATCTTTCGCTGAGAAAAACAAAACGCAGTAATTCCAAGTAAGAGGAATGCTGCGCCGATTATCTGCCAGGCCGGTATCCCCGCCCACGCAAACGGATAATAGACGGCCAGATCATTCGGCCAGAACGTAAGCAGCAGGTATTTCGCATAAGACACCAGCGCGTTCGACAACCGAAGCGCAACGGGAGCGTCTGTGAATGTGCGCACCGCGCCTCCATGAGATTGCGCGAGGAATGTGATAACTGCGGACCCTGCCACGAGAATGAACAGCGGCATTTTTTCGACCACTAGGCCACGAAGTACTGACTTCTGACGTCTGACTTCTGATTTCTGAAATCTGTGCAACGGCCAGTAGTCGAGCAGCAACATTACAAAAGGCCATGTCACCAGCATCGGTTTGGCGAGCAGTCCCAGCGCGAGCGTGATGGCGACCCATGCGTAGCGCGCAAGCGAAGGCGCCTTCGCGTAACGCGCGTAAGCAATCAGGGATAGCAACCCGAAAAATGTGGAGAGCGTGTCCTTGAGTTCGGCCGCCCACGCTACCGATTCCACGTGCAACGGATGCAGCGCAAAAAGCGCGGCGACTAGCGCGCTTGGCCAGCGGGCGTGTGTTGTTCGCAACAGAAACCAGAAAACAAGTAACGTGTTTGTTGCATGAATCAGCGCGTTGACCAGCAAGTGACGGCCTGCGTTCATGCCAAAGAGCTGGCAATCGATCATGTGTGAAATCCAAGTGAGCGGATGCCAGTTTGTGGCGTGAAACGTAGTGAACGCCCAAGCGAGTCCCGCCCCAGTAATACCGCGATTCACCATTGGATTCTCTTGGATATACGTAGGGTCATCGAGAGTGATGAAGTGATGCCCGACCACTTGCGCATAAATCGCGAGCGTCAGAACAGCCAGGGCAGCGGCAATCGCGATCTCGGGGCGGCCGAATTTACCGGCACGAGCGGACAGCGCCTTTCTCTTTTGCGTTGTTTGTCTGGCCATTGTGATCTGTAGTCTGTGGTCTCGCTGAAAATCAATGAAGCGCAAGGCGGCAGAACGCGACAGAGTTTTGGAAGCCGCATGGATTTTTCTCGCGGTGATCGTCCTTGTCCTCGTAATCGCTATTCGCATCCGCCTTCTCGGTATTCCGCTAGAACGCGATGAAGGCGAGTATGCATATGCCGGTCAACTCCTGTTGCAGGGCATCCCGCCATACAAGCTCGCTTACAACATGAAATTCCCGGGAACCTATGCAGCCTATGCGCTGATCATGGCGATCTTTGGGCAAACAATCGTTGGCATTCATCTGGGCTTGCTCCTGGTTAACACGGCGACCATTTTGCTGATCTTTCTACTGGGCCGGCGCCTGATCAATTCGATAGCGGGACTTGCCGCTGCGATGACTTACGCGGTTCTCTCTGTCAGCCCGTCGGTTTTTGGCTTCGCCGCGCATGCTACCCATTTTGTAATACTGCCGGTCATAGGTGGAACGCTGCTCCTCCTCACACCTGTAGCGGCGGTCTATGACCGCCGAAACTTGGGACCGGCCGACCATCGTCGATCATCTCGAGAACCTGCGCACACGGCGTTCATAGAGCGCCGCTACAGCTGGCTATTTGTTAGCGGTTTGCTGTTTGGCACTGGCCTTTTGATGAAGCAACCTGCTGTGTTCTTTATCCTGTTTGGCGCACTCTATCTTCTATCCAACGATCTTCGACGCAAACGTGGGTGGAAAAGAGCTGTCTTGCGAAATCTGACGTTTGACCTCGGCGCGGCCGTTCCATTCGGGATCGCCTGTCTCTTTCTCTGGCGCGCGGGCGTGTTCGATAAATTTTGGTTTTGGACGATCAACTATGCGCGCCAATATGGCACCTTGGTTCCTCTTCGTGTAGCGGCCAAACTATTTTCTGAGACGGCTTCCGAAGTGGTTGGCGCTAGGTGGGCGCTATGGACGTTAGCGGGGCTTGGCTTGGTCGCCGGACTTTGGGACAAGCGGATGCGGGGCGGAGCAGTTTTTCTTGTCGGCTTCCTGGCGTTTTCCCTTGCGGCGTTTTCCGCAGGCTTCTATTTCCGAGAGCACTATTATATCTTCGTTCTTCCAGCGGCTTCTCTGTTTGCCGGCGTTGCAATTAGCACGTTGTCGAGCCTCGCAGCCAGCCACACCAACCTCGTTCGGTTTGCGCCGCTCCTTTTATCGTGCGCGGCGCTAAGCCAGCCGATACTCGCCGCAAGGAAGTTCTACTTTAAAATTTCTCCCGTGGAGGCGTCTCACATATCCTACGGAGGAAATCCGTTTTCAGAATCCGTCTGGGTTGCAGAATATGTGCGAGATCATACCGACGCCAGCGACACGATTGCCGTCCTGGGATCGGAGCCGCAGATTTATTTTTATTCACATCGGCACTCGGCCACGGGATACATTTACACTTACGCACTAATGGAACCGCAAAGCTACGCGCGACAGATGCAAGAAGAAATGATCCGCCAAATCGAATCCGCGCGTCCCAAGTATGTGATCTCTATCGGTGTACGTTCATCCTGGCTGCAACAGCAAGCATCGGAGCGCCTGATCTTTGACTGGGCAAACGATTACCCAGAAAAATTTTACGATGTTGTTGGCCTCGTAAACATTCTGTCTCGCGATCACACGGATTACTATTTCGACCAACTGCCGACACCGATACCGCCGCTCGGTAGTAATATTTTCATTTACCGGCGCAGGCCGTAGCCGATTCTCGCACATAAGATTGCAGCCGGTATGACTGCCTCTACAGTGAGCCAATGATTCTCGAACGGGTTCGTCCAATTCAACTGTCAGACATACAGGAGGCGCGCAAGCGAATTGCACGCACGATCATGCGCACGCCGTTGATTCGACTTGAACTGGGATCACAGTTTCCCGACATCAGGCTGAAGCTGGAGAATCTACAGCCGATTAATGCGTACAAATTACGTGGCGCAGCCAATTCAGTAGCGCTGCTCTCCGAGGAACAACGCAAGCGCGGGGTCTGGACGATCAGTGCGGGAAACGCCGGGCAGGGCGTTGCCTATGCGGCGAGAAAAGCAGGTGTGCCGTGCGCGGTCGTAGTTGTCGAGACGGCGCCGAAATCGAAGATGGAACGTATGCGGGCGCTTGGCGCGAAACTCCTTCCAGTTCCGTACGAGATTGCGTGGAAAGCGCTTGAGGAAAGATCGTTTCCGGGCGCCGACGGAACATTCATTCACCCGTTTGATGATGACAATTTCATCGCTGGTCACGGCACCATGGGACTGGAGATTCTCGAAGATGCGCCCGATACAAGAGCTGTTATTGCAAGCATTGGCGGCGGCGGACTAATCACTGGCCTCGGGAGCGCAATCAAGGCGCTCAAACCGGAAATCAAAGTCTTTGGCGTTGAGCCGGAGACAGCGGCCCCCGCTGCACTTTCATTCGAGAAAGGATCGCCACAGAACTTTCCGAATTGGAAAGCTTCGTTTGTCGATGGCGCCGGCGGGCAAAGCATGTTTCCTCGCATGTGGGAACGAATGAAACCCGTAGTGGACGGTTACTTAGTTGTCAGCCTGGAGGAAACGAAAAACGCGATGCGGTTCATGGCTGAAAAAGCGCGGATCATTTCCGAGGGGGCCGGCGCGTTGCCGCTCGCTGCGGCGCTGAGTAGAAAAGCTGGCAAAGGTCCGATCGTCGCAATCGTGTCAGGCGGCAACATCGATCTCAACAAGTTCTGCGAGCTCATCGCACAGTAAAAAAAGCCGGTATCGCCACATGAGCATTGACTTAGGCTTCGAAATCTGAAATAAGCGCCCTCTAAAAACGAAGGAGGAAGAACAATGAAAATCGGAGACACAGCACCTGATTTCGAGGCAGAAACCACGGAGGGCCGTATCCGTTTCCATGATTGGATCGGCAACTCATGGGCGATTCTGTTCTCTCATCCAAAAGACTTCACACCAGTCTGCACAACTGAGCTTAGTTACATGGCAAAAATAAAGCCGGAGTTCGAGCGCAGAAACGTGAAGATCATGGGATTGTCGGTCGATTCCACGGGCGATCATCAAGGCTGGGCAAAGGACATTGAAGAAACGCAAGGGCACGCGCCACACTATCCAATCGTCGGTGATGCCGACTTCAAGATCGCAAAGTTGTACGGGATGCTCCCCGCCGACGTCGAGGGCGATCCGAAGAAGCGCACACCCGCGGACAATGCAACCGTTC
>QHRD01000208.1 GCA_003220005.1 Verrucomicrobiota bacterium
ACTACCAGCAGCGTCGATTGCCAATCCTTTAGGGCTCTGCAGGCCAGTGGCGAAGAGGGTCAGAGTGCTTCGATCTGGCGTGAGCTTGTAGATCTCTCCCGAGACGTAGTCCGACGCGTAAAGGTTTCCGGCCTGGTCAAAGGCAATACCTGCCCAAAAATGCGCCGGCAGGTTTGTATTATCCCAAACGAAGGATGGCGTCCCGAATGACGGGTTGATTGGAAGTTGAATGATGTCACCATTATCGTAAGCGGGAGAGTATTGCTGAGGCACAATGAGATCGCCCGGCGCGCTATTCGCAGTTGGCGTGCCCATCGCGAAAACGATGACAGTGAGCGCGGTGAGAAATAAACTGTATCGCACAGGCGAGTGGGTAATGGAATTTATTGTGGATAGTGTTTTCATAATCTTAGGGGGTTGGTTCTGTGGTTCACTGATGTTCTAGCGAATCTGCGAAGTGGAGTTCAGCTACCTCCCCCAACTTTACTGATTATTGAGGGCCGTTTGCGGGGCGGGTTTACTCACTTCAAGCTCTGCGCTCACCTTTTGGATTTGTGATGCCTGCTCTTTCAGAGTTGCAGCGAAAACTTCCATACCTTTCTGCTGTTGTGCCACCGTTGACTTTAGCTCCGAGATCGTAGCTTCCTGTTCCTCGACCTTGCGGTGTTCTTTGAGGAACTCGTTAAGCAACATCGCGTTCACCGCTTCGTAGCGCACGGTGTAAGGCTTGCCATGGTCGTCGCGAGCCACTAAATCCGGGTTCACTTTTTCTACATCCTCGGCCACAAGGCCGAACTGCGGGATGCCCTCGGGATCCAGCTCTTTTTTGTAGCGGAACGTCACGGGTTTTAGTGCGAGGATCGCTTCGCTGGCCCTGTCCATCGGTTTGATCGCATCCTTGAATCGCTCTGATGAGACGACCGTGCCGAGATGACCGTTGGTATCGATGATTACCCCTACGCCTCCGGCCACGGTGACTCCGCTAATGCCGGCGATGAAGGTGTTCCTGTGAGTGGGCTTGGTGCCGATACGGATGGTTCTGGACTCGCCGGCTACACCATTATTTCCAACATCAATATTATTACTACCCGTGGTCAGATTTGTACCGGCATTAAAACCCAATGCGATGTTGCTGCTGCCGGTTGTGTTGAAATTGAGCGCATTCTCGCCGTCAGCCGTGTTGGTGTTGCCAGTTGTGTTGTTAGCCAGCGCACCCTCGCCGTCAGCCGTGTTGTTGCTCCCAACGGTGTTGTTTTGGAGCGCATGAACACCGGTGGCCGTGTTGAGGTTGCCGGTTGTGTTGTTAGTGAGCGTAAACTCACCAATGGCTACGTCGCTGGCGCCGATGGTGTTGAATTGAAGCGAATTAACACCGATAGCTGTGTTGTCGCCACCAGTAGTGTTGGATTGCATCGAATTCTGACCAATGGCTGTATTAAAGGCTCCAGTTGTGTTGCTAAGGAGCGCAGTAACACCGTTTGCGGTGTTGTAGTTGCCGGTGGTGTTGTTTTGAAGGGCACTAACACCGCTGGCCGTATTTTGGGTGCCGGTGGTGTTTTGGGAGAGCGCGTAATAACCGATGGCCGTGTTGCTGGCGCCAGTTGTGTTGGAAAAGAGGGCGACAGCACCGGTGGCCGTGTTTTGGCCGCCGGTTGTGTTGCTATAGAGCGCTTCCAAACCGATTGCCGTATTGGCGCTGGCGGTGGTGGTGCTAGCGAGAGCAAGAGAACCGATGGCCGTGTTGCTGCCGCCGACTATGAGGTTGAAGAGTGCATCAAAACCAATGGCGGTGTTGCCGATGCCGTTATTAGTGCTGAAGCTGAAGAGGGCATCATCACCTTCAGCGGTGTTGTTGTTGGGATAGCCTCCGTCCGGTGCTGGGAGAACCGCTCGGGCTGCGGGCGAGAACGCAAAGCAGGCGAGAGCGAGCGCTATGAGAAATGAGCCGCGTCGCAACGGCGACGGGCCAATCGAATTTTTAACGGACAGAGTTATCGTGTTTTTGAGCTGAATCGGTTTGTACATATTGGTTTTCATAATTTTGGAGGTTGGCTCTGGGGTTCACTGATGTTCTCCGGGGTTTGCCAAGCTAAGTTCTCAAGAATCTTCCGAAAAATCGGAAAATCTTTTGGGTCCGCTGTTTGATCAAAAATACTAAATGCGCGGCGGCTTGCTGCCTATCGGGGAAAGTCCCTGATTTTTGGACTAACGAATCCCTGACGACTTATCAGGGATCTGGTGATGGAGGCTTAGCTGTGCCTGGCGATTTCCCGAGCGCCGCCACGCAACGCTTCGGCATCAGGGTAGCCGAGTTTGAGCTTGATATGCTCGCAGTGTGTCTCGACGGTTTTGCGGCTGATTCCAAGTTCTTTTGCGATCTGAGTAGTGCCGTGCCCAGCTGCAATGAGTGCGAACACCGCCATCTCGCGATTACTAAGGACGTCGAGCCCGGGTGGAAGTTCGCGATCACCGGCAAACTTGTGCATCGCAACGGAAGTGATTGCTCGACTAGCATAGATCTCGCCCGCCAGCACAGTCTCAATCGCATGCATTAATTCTTTCACCGAACTGTTCTTCATCCAGTAACCCGAGGCTCCGGCACAAAGTGCGCGCTCCGCATAAGTCCGTTCGGATTGCCGTGATACTACAAGGATCCGAATCTGCGGATATTCCGTCGCGAGATCCTTGATCCAGCGGATGGCATCGCGGTTTTCGAGAAACGGTTCGATGAGCAGCACATCGGGGCGATGTTGTCGAACGAGTCTGTTCGCCTCCTCAAAAGTGTGTGCGGCACCGCAAACCTGGTATCGCGGGTCGCGTCCGATAATTGCGACCAAGCCTTGCTCGCTAATGATGGTATCGCCGACCGCCACGACACGGTAAGGTTTTGCACCCGCGCGAAACGGCGCAGCTTTTTTCATGGTTCTCTAGTCTAACAAATCGGTCTGTACGGTTGCAATAGTTTAATTGCGTCTTCTACGAAAAAACAGTCCATAGCCTGACAAAACTGCTTGCACCTTCTTTCTACGGAAATTGCCGGGCGAAGTTTCGGAAAAAAGAGCAACCCGAGAACGTTCTGCGGCGCTGTGGCAACGTCCTGAGCGCCTCATACACAGCGAGGCGGGTACAACAACGCTCAACGGATATGGACACGCTGGCAGGACCGGGATCACCGATCCCGGCTACAACAATCGCCTTACCTTGCGATCGCGGCGAGGACGAGAAAGACGCAGCCGACCGCGCCGAAGAGCAAGCTCACGATCCAAAACCGGCGTTTTCTTGTGAGCGCGGAGATTGCAGCGATGGCAATTGCGATTTGGAACATGGTCACGCCGCCGGCGAACACTTCGTGCTTGTGAAAATTAGATTTTGCCGCGGCTTCCTTGTGTTCGGCTTCCGATTTGATTTGTTCCTGCTCTTTCTCGTAACGATCGCGTTTTGATTGGTCCGATTCGTTAGGCGTTCCGGCGAGCGACATTTTTGCGTCAAGCACTGAAGCTTTAATGCTCTTGGCCTGGTAATAGCTCCATTGATCTGACGCTTCGATTTGGTTCATTATCGCCTCATTGACGTGGTGCCCGGAAAGTAGTCCCGCGATCGCGGCGAGGACGGCGAGAATCGCAGTGCTCAACGCCACCCATGAAATCCATGCGGCGCCGCTGTGCTCTGCGGTTTCCTTTACTTGTTCGTGCAAATGCTCGAGCGGCACTTCGGGTTCTTCCATCGCAGGAGCTTAGGATTGGCAATCGTGGATTCAAGATGGAATCGACAAGCCGCTCAGAAGCAGTTTAATTCAGCGGCGAAATTCCGATGAGCAAAACCGTAACCGAGCCACTGGTCTGCCAGGTTTGCAAAAAACCGAAGCCGCCGAACAGCGGAATGATCGCGGAATTGATTCGGCCGTCACTTCTCGAATTCATCAAGAAGAAATTGCCCGAGTTGGGCAGCAAAGGGTTTATCTGCCTCGATGACTTGGGAGAGTTCCGAAAGGATTACATCAAAGAGGTTTTGGAAGATGAGATTGGCGAGCTTTCCGCCCTCGACAACGAAGTGATCGAAAGTTTGCAGCAGCACGAGATTCTTTCCAGCGACCTCAGCAAGCAATTCGAAAGAAAGCTTACGTTCGGCGAAAGGTTGTCCGATCACATAGCGACGTTTGGCGGCAGCTGGAAATTTCTCATTAGCTTTGGCGGAGTGCTCGTCATCTGGATCGCCATCAACGGCGTGATCCTCGCGACGCACGCCTTTGACCCCTTTCCATTCATTCTCCTCAACCTGATTCTCTCTTGTTTAGCTGCTGTGCAGGCGCCGATCATCATGATGAGTCAAAACCGCGCGGAGTCGCGCGATCGGTTGCGTGCAGAAAACGATTACAAAATCAATTTGAAAGCTGAGCTGGAGATCCGGCATTTGCACGAGAAAATCGATCACCTGCTGCGGCGGCAATACAACCGGCTTTTTGAGATTCAGCAGATCCAGATCGAGTTACTGGAAGAAATCAGCCGTCAGAAAAAATAGCCGCCTCGTTTCTTGCAAGGAGAAGCTCAGTAACTACTCCAGAAGTGATCAGGGGAAGGCAAGTCGGCCATTGCTGCGGTGATTACCGCGGGACAGCGGATGGTACCCAGACGTCGACTGCGCTGGTAACAATTCTGTTACCTTTTCTTGTGAAAAAAGCCGGTTCTGTGGCTCTCCACGCGAAAGATTCTGCTTGCCTTTTTTGGAACCTCCTGCGCAGTATTCTTGCCGTTGAATCGCAGAGCGCTAGCCGCGGTTCGATACAAACAAATATGGAAGGCTGGCGCGCGCAGAAAAGGAGCAATAAGGATGAAAAGACTAAATGCAGCACGTCCGATTTTTTGGCTGGCAATCATGTTGACGGTCGTATTTTTGGTGCGAGCTGAATCCGGCGACAAGCGTGCAAGTACGCGTGCGCAAAAAGAGATTTCAGCGCCACCGATCACAATTTTGGATCAAAATGGCCAGCCAGACGTGAACGGCGTCCCATCGGCTGTCGGCACGATTGTCGATGTGGAGGTGGGGCCCGGTGGAGGCTTTACGTTCAATCCGAGCACAGTCAACGTCTCGGTGGGTGACACAGTACGGTGGACCTGGGACAGTAACGGCCACAGTGTGACCAGCGGCCAGCCGTGCCAGGCGGACTCGCAATATTGTTCCCCTAACGATATGAACTGCGCCTCGGGAATTCTTTCCAACTCGGGCACGGTTTATACGCATACGTTTGCGCAAGCCGGCACATATTCGTATTTCTGTGCGGCGCACTGCTTCTTTGGCATGACTGGTGTGGTGAATGTTTCGGGGGGTTGCGCGCCCTCGGGATGGTCAGCCGGCCCGAGCCTGCCTACGGTATTGGTCAGATCGGTTGGCGTCTGGTTTCCGGCCGACGGCAACTTCTACAGCATGGGCGGCCGCACCTCAGATTTGGCGGGCTCCGACTTCCAGCACGTGCTCCGGTATTCACCCAGTTCCAACACCTGGACCCAAATGGGAGTGACATTGCCCGACAACCAGATGAACAACATGGCGTGTGGCGTGCTCAGCACGGGAGGCACTCCTTCCATATATTGCGTGGGCGGTTCGGCAGCCGGGCAAACCACAGCCACAGCCCGCGTCTTTTCCTACAACCCGGCCACCGATACCGCGACCACTCTCACCTCTGGCGACAACTGGCCGGGCGATGCGGCAGGCACAATCCTGCCCGGTGGGTTTGTAGCCGTTAACGACAAACTTTACATACTTGGCGGGTTCAACATCAACGTCGCCTCCACGAATCAAATATGGCAGTTTGATCCGACACAGGCCGTAGGCTCCAAGTGGTTGCAGCGAGTAAACACGCCAGAAGGGATTATGTACGCACCGACATGCGCGATAAATGGAATCATCTACGTCGGAGGCGCATCGGATTACTCTGGCGGCACGGTGATCGACACCACGAATTCCTTTAGCTTCAACCCAACGACTAACACGACAGGCGCGATAGCTGCCATCCCAAGGGCCACGGGTGAGACCAGGGCCCTGAACTTCAACAGTAAGATGCTGGTGATTGGCGGAGGAAGAGTCGCGCCTAACCCCTCGAACGAGGTGGACGCCTACGACCCGGGCACTAACACGTGGGCAGTAAACTCGCCGGTTCCAGCGTTCACGAATGCGCGACGGAACTTCCCAACCGATACCGATGGCACCACCAGGATTTGGCTGGCAGGCGGCTATGAGCCCAGCGCTCCGGCA
>QHRD01000051.1 GCA_003220005.1 Verrucomicrobiota bacterium
AGATGTGGTTTCGTCGTCGAGAATCACCAATTGGTAATGATGTGCAATGAACGGTCGAGGCTCGACACCGTTTACGAGAAAACGCGTGGCGCATTTACTCGGCGAGCTTTTTTGCCGGTTGCTGCTGGCGTTCCGGAACCTCGCCATTGGGCAGTCGCCACTCGCGCTGCTTAGCGAACGGCAATGCGAAAAGTTTTCCCAGTGTGAGCTCATGCTCGTCACGATAAGCTGCAACACCAATAGTAACCGCGTCCTGCGGAATATCGCGGCGCAGTGTGTGATGTAGTTTGTCCCACCAGCAAAAAATCGTGCCCCAGTTTGAATTGGTCTCGCGCTGGACGATCGAATGATGAATCCCGTGCATGCGCGGCGTTACGATGATCAGATTCAAAATTCGCTCCAGCTTAATCGGCAATCGCCAGTTGGAATGATGAAAGAGCGTTGCAGCCTCGAGTGCGATGAAGAACACAATAAGCATTGCCGGCGCGATGCCGAAGATCGTCACCGCAAGGGAAAGAAATCCGATCGAGAAAATCATTTCGCCGAAATGAAATCGCGTCGCGGTTGTCACATCGAGATCCAGATCGGTGTGATGCACATTATGAAACCGCCAGAAGAGGTGGACCATGTGGTTGGCCCAATGCCACCACCAATAGGCATAATCCATCAGCAGAAATGTTGCGATGACAGTGGCCCAGCCAGGGAATGGGGACCAGTTCAACAAACCAATGTGGCGATCACGAGCCCAGATCGCGATTGCGATTGGGATGGGCAGCATGGCGAGGCGAACGATGGCAAAACCGGGAATCGAAAGCACAAAGTTGCGCACGAGCCGATGCAGCACACTGAAATGCTGGCGTCGCAGCGGAAATCGCCATTGCAACAAGAGCAGCGCGACAAACATGCAAGCCAGCAGCGGCCTGCCGATATAGTCCATCAAAGGAATTTTTGGCATGGGCGACGTTTACGCTGCTGCTGAGTTTATCAGCTGTTTTGTTTAAGCGGCAACAAAGTGCAGCAGATTGGAATTCACGCTGTCAGCCTGATTCGGCGGCCAGGCTACGAGCCTGCTGAGTCAAGGGGGGCGAGCTGGCAGCTCGCTCGCCGAGTCAGCCAAGCTGGCTAACATCCAATTTATGCGCCGATTCGCCGGAATGTGAACGTCGTTTCAGGTTTAATGAGCTCGCCGTTCATCTCAAGCAACGGGTAGACGAGAAAATTGATCGGTCCGCTTTGTGGCTCCGGATCTGCTACGAGGTCGCGGCCCTTCGTCAGTTCAAAGCGATTCGCTGGATTGTGGCCAAAATAATAATCAGCGAGCTTCGGATTCTTCCATGCTTCGCTAATGTCCACCGGCACCCAGCGTCCGTCGGCCAGAAATTCCGCCCAGCAATGGTAGCCCTCGATAGTGCCTTCGTTCTTGTCGGCCGGAATGGTAGCACCAATGGCAAAACGCGCCGGGATACCGATGCTGCGCGCGAGAGCAATGAAGTAGGAGTGGAAATCGGTGCAGTTCCCAGTGCGCATGTCACAGGCGTACTTGGCGTCGCCGCGGCCCCAGCCAGTTCCTGACTTATCGTAGCGCATCCGGCCCATCACATGATCGTAGAGCGCTTTCGCACGATCGAGGTCGTCAGTTTTTCCAGTTGTTGCTTTTTGAGCGAGCGTTTTGAAAGTTTCGTTGACTGGCACCAGCTTTTCCGGGCGCAAGTAACGCGCAGCTTCTTTGTCGCCCGCGGGGTAAGCGCCCTTTTCCTTACGCACGACATGGTACCGCACCTCGATTGTCTTGCCGCTGTCTTCAGGCTGAGGATGTAGAACGCAAATGTCATTGCCATAATCCCGGTCCTGAATCTTTTCCCATTTCATTGGGATGTTCAGCTCTTCAACGGTCACAGTTTGAAAGGCGTCCGTTTTTGCCAGCGGTATCCAGACGCGGGCCTTCCCTGTGATTTCTGGAAGTTTAACGCGATAGACAAACTCGAACTGATCCGCGCCTTTGATAATGCCGATATCGCCCGCTGCGTGGCTAGCGACTAGCGGAGGTGCTGTAGCCACCGGCCTGTGGCCGGTCTCTCTCAAGAGTTTCATTATCCGAAGGACGACCCACACGGCCGTGGCTACAATGCGGTACATTGGCTCCTTCAACTTGCCGGCACTTTGTTCCACTTGCCGTTTTCTTCTTTCCAATTGTAAAGCGGTTTGCCGTCGATTTTGTGGACTGAGGTTTCGGTCACTTTCATTGTGCCCGGCTGCCCGGTCAGAAAGAAATCGATGTCGTAGGTCTTGCCATCGGTGCCTTTCATATCCACGCAGGCGAAATATTTCCCGTCACCAAGATCCTGCAGGCGATCATCGTGCACTTTGATTAAGTCCATAGCGAGATCCTGTCCCTCATGTTTGACGTGAAACTTGCCATCGCTGTTCTTTTTGGTTTCGACCTGGATGTTCTTTTTTATCCCCGCGGAGATATCAGCCGTGCTCACTTTCTTTTCGGCTGCGCCTTTCTTGGCGTGTTCTGCTGCGCCTTTAGTGGGATGCTCAGGATGCTCTTGTGAAAAGAGCAGCGTTGCCGGCGTAAAAAATAGTGCAATTGCAGTTGCGACGATAATTCTTGTGATCATATGAATTCCTCCGTGTTCGATTTCGTTAAATTGTATTCATCCAACAAGCAACCATTTTATTTCGGCAACGTTCTTTGCCGAGAAGATCGTGAGAGAAGAAATCGGTTCGCGAATGGAGTAAGACAATGCAGTTTTCGATCATCGTTCCAGTTTTCAACGAGGCGCCCTTGATACGGCAATTTCTCCTGCATCTGCGCGAGCGAAGTCCTGGGGCTGAAATTATTGTCGCAGATGGTGAAAGCACTGATGGCACAGCTGATCTCGCCGCGCGCTTTTGCGATCGGCTCGTTGAGAGCCAGCGTGGTCGCGCCACGCAAATGAATGCCGGAGCGCACGCCGCGCACGGAGACATCCTTTGGTTCGTCCACGCCGATGTCGAACTGCCACCGCAGTGTTTGGATGAGATTGCGCGCATCATGGAGGATTCGAATGTTGTCGGCGGCTACTTTCGGATTCGCCTGCCTGGAGCTTTGATTTATCGGTTAACGGACAGTTTCGCGCATTACGCCGGCATACTGCTCCGTATGCGATGCGGCGACCACGGAATCTTCTGCCGGCGAACCGCCTTTGTTGATGTCGGTGGATTTCCCACGGTGCCGTTGATGGAAGACGTGGAATTTTTCCGCCGGCTTCATCGCTGCGGGCGCATGGTGCACAGTGAAAAGCGAATTGTGGTAAGCCCGCGCCGCTACGAAGCAATCGGACGCACCCGCCTGACATTTGCTTACGGATTCATCGCAACGCTTTATATTTTCGGCGTTCCCTTATCGGTGCTTGCCCGAATGCACCAATACATGTGTTGCGCCGCGCACGAACCTGAGCCATCGCCCGCGTAGCAGGTGGGAGCCCAATTACATGCTGAACTCCTTACGCATGCGCGCGACTGGCATGCCTGATCCGAACCGTTTTGTGTAGGATTACAGATGAGGAGGCAAATATGAAAATCACGACTTTGATCGTCGCTCTGATCGGGGCGACAGCGTTAGCCGCGTTTGGGCAGGAAGGGACGGCCCAAGACATAAAGCAGGGGGCAAAGAAAGCGGGAGAAAAAGTTAAGGAAGGCGTCGAAACCGCAGCGGAGAAAACCAAGGAGACAGCTGAGACTGTAGCCAAAAAGACCAAGGAAACCGTCGAAGGTACAGGCGAGAAAACGAAGGAAACGGCCAGGACAACCCACCAAAAATCTACAAGGACATCGACGAAGACGAAGGCGCAAACCACCGAGGAGCCCACTACACCCTCACCAACCCCCAGCGGTCGCTGAACGAACATAGACTTCCAGGTTTGTGCCCCAGCAGAGTTGCATCCCCGCTGAAATCGGGTCACACAGCGGGCTTCAAACCCGCTGGCCACAACAGGCTGCAAGCCTATGTTCCGATCTTCGCACTTGCTCTAGCTCAGTGAGTGAGTCCTATTTGGCGCGGTTAAATGAGCAGTTTGCGCCTCGGAGTAAACATCGATCATGTGGCCACGTTGCGGCAGGCGCGTTATGCCACCATGCCGGAATCAAAGAATGCTGAGCCCGATCCGATTTTGGCGGCTTCAATTTGCGAGCGCGCCGGCGCGGGTGGGATCGTGACTCATCTGCGCGCGGATCGCCGTCACATTCAAGATCGAGACGTCGAGCGTCTGCGCCAGAGCATCATGACCAAAATGAATCTGGAGATGGGAAACACGGAGCAGATCATTGATATTGCGCTGCGAATCAAACCAGAGGAGGTCTGCCTTGTCCCCGAAAAGCGTGAAGAAGTTACCACTGAAGGCGGGCTTGATGTCATTGCTCAACGCAAGGAGCTCGAACCGACTATCAAACGTCTGCAACTTGCAGGAATTCGGGTAAGCCTGTTCATCGATCCCAGTTTGGAGCAGGTAGATGCCGCGGCCGAGCTCGGCGTCGAAATGGTGGAGCTGCATACCGGGAGACTGGCGAACGCATTTACAGAAAAAATTCAAAAGGAAGAACTGGAACAACTGCGGTCAGCGGCGCGCGCCGCATCGGAATCAAATCTCCAGGTTAACGCCGGGCACGGCATCAATTATAAAAATATCGCGCTCATCAACGAGATTCCGGCTCTGACCGAACTGAACATTGGCCACTCCATCGTCTCGCGCGCGATGCGCGTTGGACTGGAGACCGCCGTGAAAGAAATGCTCGCGACGATGGCGAAGTATCCCGGATGAGTGCGATGAAACCGTGCGTGATTCGTTACAACATTACATGGTTAAATCGGATCGGTTTAACGATTCAACGATTCAACGATTCAACGATTCAACGAGCGAACCTCGCATGAGCGTGATCGGTATCGGTGTTGATCTTGTAGAGTGCGCGCGCATTCAGCGTTCCATCGATCGCTTTGGAGATCGTTTTCTGCATCGCGTGTTTACTGAAGGTGAGATTGAATATTCGATGTCGATGAAAGTCCCGGCGCGCCATCTGGCTGCGCGTTTCGCCGGAAAGGAAGCGGTATCAAAAGCATTCGGCACTGGCATTGGCAAGGCAATGGGTTGGCGCAACATCGACATCCAAAAAAAGGAGAGCGGCGAGCCGTTTCTCGTTTTTTCAGGACCTGCGCATGAACTCGCTGCAAAGCGTGGTGTTACTTCCCCGCTTATCACTCTCAGCCACACCGAACATCATGCGATCGCTTGCGTCGTTCTCGAGGGATGAGCGGGCAAAACTTGCGCTGCGTGAAACAGCATTGAAAATCAGCGCGCTATCCGGCAATAAGAACAGCCATGGAAAATTTTCGACAGATTATGGACATCGTCGGCACCAGCGTGGATGGCGTTGGCGTACTTATTGTTGTAGGCGGCGCACTTTTGGCCACGGTACGCCTCGCATTTCGTCGCGTGCAAACGGCCGGCAGTTATTATATGTCCTACCGGCAGGATGTAGGACGCGCGATTTTGCTCGGGTTGGAATTTCTCATTGCGGGTGATCTAATTCGAACCGTGGTTGTCGCACCGACGATGCAAAACGTGGCCGTCCTCGGGCTGATCGTGCTGATCCGCACGTTCCTAAGTTTGTCACTCCAATTCGAAATCGAAGGAAAATTGCCCTGGCACCGCGCGCCTTCGCAGATAGCTCGGGATTGAACGATTGCCGTCTTACCGTCTATCGAGAACTGAGGCTGGGGGTATATCTTAAAGCCTACAATCACAGCCACAGCAAGAACACGACTGCCATAAAGGAGTGAACGCGGATGTTTTTTGATAGAACTCCAACGAGGCAAATGGGGATCGATGCGGCCGTGGGATCCTCTTTTTTTGCTAGCGCCACGATGTATCGCGGACAAGATTAAAGCTATGAAGGATTACATGAAAATCTTGTTTTCGATTCTGGCGGCAGCAATTTGCACGCTGGGTTTTGCGGCGGACAAGCCGAATTGCAAAGAGACCGGCAAGAACTGTCCGATGAATAACGGCAAGGAATGCAATTGCGGGAAGAGTTGCGACTGCGCCAAGATGTAAGCGTAACACTGCGCTCTTCAGATGGCCGTCACGGGCAACACTCGCCGCCGGAAATCGCAGCGCGACCTTCTTTGATAAGAAAGGGAATGAGCGCTATGGCAGCGACGCTATCTAGCCACCACCAACCGAGCAACCAAGTGGCCGCCAAGCCGATCATCAAAACGATCGACAGGTAACCGCACGTGATTGATTCGACTGCGTCAGCTCGCAGCGCCGGAGAATTCAGGCGAGCTGCGACTTTCAATTTGTAAGCCGCCAGAATCGGCATCCCAATTTTTGCAACAACTCCGATGAGAATGCCCCAAACGCTTTCATGCGTGTCGGTGATGCGCTTGGCGATGAACAGTCCGTAACCGGAATTA